>JAKPQT010000447.1 GCA_029555885.1 Chloroflexota bacterium
AGGAACCTCGCCCACAAATGAGATTATATTCGATGCAGTCGAATCGAGTAATACCCAGTAAGCACCTGCAACGGTCAGTGGGAAGTTCGTGCCTGAACCACCAAATTCAGGATCGATCGTCCAGGCCTGGTACTGTTGACCACCTGCATCCCATTGGGCCACTTGCAGCACTCCACTACCTATAAGCTTCGCCAGACCATCAGCATCGAAGGTGAAGCCCGCACTCGTGAACTGATTCAAAGCATTGAGCGGCATGGCGATCATATTGTAGTTGTTCGTCGCCGTAGTCAACGCCGGCGCGTCCGGCTCGGCGGCCAGCGGAGCAGCAGCCACCGGGCTGGCGGTCATCGGCGCGCCGGTCCCAGGCAACGCCAACACTGCCAGGGCGCCCAATCCCAGGAGCAGCGCGACGGCGATTATCGTAGACAACACACGTCCCATTAACAATCCTCCTTAATCAGGCCCTGCGCGTGAGGCTGACGCATATACTGCATGGCCGCCTCTCGGAGAGATGCAACGCAGCAGTAAAAATTATACGCCTGACCTGGCAGCCGTGTCAAACGAACCTGACCCCAAGTTCCGCATTAAGCGACATGGGCCGGCGCGTCCACCGTCTCGGCCCATGGTGCAGCGGATGGGATACGGTCGCGGTCGAAGCGTCACTTGGTGCCTGTCAGGTCCAGCGGATCGGGAATGCCGACGGGTGTGCCGGCTCGAACTTCGAGCTCGGTCTCATAGACGACGGCCGGCTGCTCATAGGGCTTGCGTTCCTGGGTTACCTGCTCCATTATTGCCTCCTCATGAATTGGCGACTCTGATATTGGACCAGCGAGCGTCCGGCGCTCACTCGGTGTCGGTGAAAAGATGCGAGCCTAGTTCAGTAGGCCACGCCCGGAAAGATCACGGCAGAACGCCAGGGCGTCCGACTCCGCCTGCGACAATTCCACCTCGTACTCCTGCGCCAGCAGCCGAGCCATTGCGCCGATCGAATGCTGGCCGTCGGCCAACTCCCAGATACGAGCGCCAACGCCGTTGAGCACCCGCACCTTGCCCTGGGCGGGATGGATCAGCACTGCCTCGCCGTCCAGCAGACGGCTGACGACACCGGGCGCCCGGCATGGCGTATCGCTAAGTTGCACGGTCTCTCACCTGATGAGCTGCCAGAAGCCGGGATCCTTACGAAAGTGCAACGCGGCTGGCGGGACCGCCCGCGCTAAAGTGCGGCAGCGGCCCACCAGCTCCGGCAGGTCAACTGCAATACCATTGACCACCGGGCAGTTCGCCACCAATTCAGCGACGGCCACCGGCAGCGACAACGCTTCCAGATAGACGTCGGGGTCCTGCACCAGCTTATAGATTCCGGTCAAAGGGCCACTGTGCGCACTGCACCGTACGTCTGCGCCCCTGGCGTCTAGATTCCAGAACGGTGTGCCATAGGCCTGCCAACCGCCTGGCGTAGGTCGGAGAAGGATGAGGTCATCGCCCAGCGCCATCGCCTCCTGTGAAAGCGCAACTACAGTTGACTTGCCACTGCCGCTCTGACCGATGAACAAATACACCGCGCCGCCCATCTGAAGGCCGGCGGCATGGACAAGCAGCCCGCCCGCATGATGGGCCAGCAGCGCGCAAGCAATACGCAGAAAATACTCCAGTTCACTGAAGGCGACCGGGCCGTAATACTGCAATTGTGCTTGCCGATCACTCAATGCAATTCTACCATGAATTCCTGCCGCGTCAAGTAGGTAGATGCCCCCAATAGCGCGAAGCGGTGCCTGCAACAGGGCGCGTCCGCGCTCGAACTCCGCCGGGATCGTGCCTGCTGCGGCAGCCCGTTCGCCATCCGCGGGCCGCACTTCGACCGTCAGGTCTGCGGCGGCAGCAGGCGAGACCACGAACGCGGCGTAACGCTCGGCGGCCTGCGCCGCCAACTCAACAGACGCACCGATCAGGCGGATGTGCCACCCGGCCAGGTTCAGCCACAGGGTCATGGCTCGATTCTAGCACAGGCCATGCATCAGGACAATGCTGGGTCAGCGCGCGCCTTGCGCAGACCGCCGCCCCGCGCTAGAATAGACTCACTGACGAAATCCACGGGGGAGCGCCCATATGACGGTTGCCATCGAATCGGTGCTGTTCTTGCTGGCGGGCATCGCACTCGCCATCGTCGTCACCCGTGTGCTGAGCCGGGGCATGGAACCGCCCCCTGCGACGGGTGCGGCTGCCGTCCAGCTCGTGCGCACCGCGCGCACCGCCGATGGCCGGGAGGAAACGCGCCTCACGGTCAACGACCAGGTCATCGTCGCTGCAAGCAACGACGGCGTCCGGCTGGCCGAGTACGCGGACGAGGTAGAGCAGCTCGAAGCGGTCGCCGCGCGGCTGGCCCGCGCGCTGGGCAGCAGCGTGCAGTTCGTGCGGCTCAGCGCGGGCGCGGAGATGGCGGAGGGCATTGCCATGCGCACGCTGCCCCGCACGACCGATGAGGAAGCCGAAGACCGCTCATCCCGCCGGCCGCGCCACACCAATACAGGAGCCAGCTAAATGTTCGACGTCATCGCGTGCGGAGAGCTGCTCATCGATTTCGTCTCGACCGAGACCGGCGTCACGCTGGCAGAGGCCCCGGCCTTCAAGAAGGCCGCGGGTGGCGCGCCGGCCAACGTTGCGGTGGGCGTGGCACGGCTGGGGTATCGGGCCGGGTTCCTCGGCCAGGTGGGCGAAGATGACTTCGGTCACTTCCTGGCCGCGACGCTGTCCGCTGCGGGCGTGGACACCGCGGGGCTGCGCTTCTCGCCGGAGGCGCGCACTGCGCTGGCCTTTGTCTCGCTGCGCGCAGATGGCGAACGGAGCTTCATGTTCTACCGCCATCCCAGCGCAGACATGCTGTGGCGGCCTGAGGATGTCGATGCGGCCTATGCCGCGTCCGCGCGCATCTTCCACTACGGCTCGATTTCGCTCATCGGTGAGCCCAGCCGCAGCGCGACGCTGGCCGCGCTGAACCTGGCGCGGGAGGCCGGTGCGCTCATCTCCTATGACCCAAATCTGCGGCTGGCGCTTTGGCCGTCTGCGGCGGCGGCGCGGGAGGGCATCCTGGCCGGCTGGCGGCACGCCGACCTCGCCAAAATCAGTGAGGAGGAATTGACTTTCCTGACGGGCGAAACCGACCTGGCAGCGGGTGCGCGGGCGCTCTGGCACGACGGGCTCAAGCTGCTCGTGGTCACGTGCGGCGCGGGCGGCTGCGAGTACTTCACGCCGGCCGGCCACGGCCAGGTCGCGGGATTCCCCGTGTCCGTGGTGGACACGACCGGCGCAGGCGATGGGTTCGTGGCCGGGCTGCTATCCGGCCTGCTGGATCACGGCCTGCAGTGGGACGACGCTACGCTGCAACACGCGCTGCGGTTGGGGTGTGCGGTCGGCGCGCTGGCCTGCACGGAGCGCGGCGCGATTCCGGCGCTCCCCACGCGGGCAGCGGTGGACGCGTTTTTGGCAGCACGGAAGTGACATTTCCTCACCCCGTGCGGCCTCCGGCCGCACGGGGTGAGGTTATTGCCTCTGCAGCGATTCGGGCGTGTCTTCCAACACTGCCTGGATCGTCATCTCCTCCCCGTCGCGCACCACGCGCAGCACGACCGTCTGGCCGATCTCGGTTGCCTCGTCCAGGTATGCGTTCAGGTCCTCCCAGGCGCGCAGCGGCCGGTCATCGATAGCCGTGATGATGTCGCCGCCCACGAAATAGCGTCGGTTGCCCAGGATGACCTCATCGGTCGCGCTGCGGATGCCGGCCTTGTCCGCCGGGCTGTTGCGATAGAGCCGCGCCACCAGCAGGCCCGACTCAACCGGCAGGTCGAGCGCCTGTGCCAGCGCCGGGCTGATTTCGTAGCCCAGTTCCTCGAGGCCCAGCCAGGGATGCGGGTAGCGGCCCTCTGTGATCAGCGCAGGAACGACCCGCCGCACCTTGTCCACCGGAATCGCCAGCCCGACGCCCGCGGATGTGCCGGTCGGGGAGTAGATGGCGGAGTTGACGCCGATCAACCGGCCGTGGAAATCGAGCAGCGGCCCGCCGGAGTTGCCCCTGTTGATGGACGCGTCCGTCTGGATGACCCCGCGCAGCACCGAGTTCTGCGTCTCGATGGTGCGGTTCACCGCGCTGACGATGCCCTCGGTCATCGTGCGCTCGAACTGGCCGAACGGATTCCCGATGGCAATCGCCGTCTGCCCGACCCGCAGCTCGGCGGAGGAGCCGACCTCCAGCGGGAGGACGCCCGCGGGCACAGACTCCACCTTCAAGACAGCGAGATCGTTCATCGAGTCCGCGCCTACCACCTCCGCGGGCAAGGCCAGTTCCTCACCGAAGGCGACTTCGATGCGCCGCGCGCCCTGAATGACATGATAGTTCGTCACGATGTGACCCTGGTCATCCCACAAGAAGCCGGAGCCGCTGCCCTCCTCCGGGTACTCGCCCCAGAAGAACCCCGACCGCAGCACCTGCGTGGTGATGTTGACCACGGCCGGCGCGGCCCGTTCGTAGATCGCGATGCGGCGGGCCTCCACGCTGTCAGCCGAATCGACCGCAGCCGCGGGCGCTGCACCGGTGGTCGGCGCGGGCGCGGGCGTCGGCGTTGCCACAACGATGACCACCTGCGGCGTGGCAGGGGGAGCTGTGACCAGTTCCGGCAGCGTACACCCGCTCAGGGAGACGAGCAGCGCCAGGCTCAACAGGACAACCGAAATCTTTTTCATATCTTCCGCGTGCTCCCGTCTGATTTGGAAAGGGATCGCCGAGCACCAGCTCGGCGGAGCTCCTGCCCACGGCGGGCGACCGCAAGGGCCGCCCCTACTACACGCTGTTAACACAAAAGCCCGGCATCACGCGGATGCCGGGCCATGAGTTGTCGTCGAACTACTGGACCCGACGGGCCGGGCGCTCGCCCAGCGTCAGGGTCACGGTCCGCTCGCCTTGACCCGGCCGCAAGATCGTCAGGGTGATTTCATCGCCCGGCGATTTGTAGCTCTCCAGGTAGACGAGCAGGTCATCGAACTGCTTCACGGCCAGGCCGTCGATGGCCGTAATCAGGTCCCCGCCGCTCTGCAAGTACAGCCCGCCCTCCAGGCTGACGCCCAGGAGGATATTGGTGTCGCGGTTGCCCGCCCGCAGGCCTGCCTTGTCCGCTGGCCCACCCTGAGCAATCGTCATCAGGTACGCACCGCGCACGTCACGCGGGAAGCCGAGCGCCTCAGCCCAGGCCGGGCTGTAGGTGTTGCCGCTGATGCCGAGCCACGCGTGCTTGTACTCGCCCCGCTCGATCAGAGCCGGCACGACCCGCTGCACGATGTTGATCGGGATGGCGAAGCCGACGCCTGAGTTGCTGCGCACCGACGAGCGAATCTGGAAGTTCACCCCGATGACCTGGCCCCGGTCGTTCAAGAGCGGCCCGCCGGAGTTGCCCGGATTGATGGCCGCATCCGTCTGGATGGACAGCGGGATGTTGTAGCCGGTCTGCGACTCGACGCTGCGCCCGATCGCGCTGACGATGCCGGTGGTCATCGTGCCTTGCAGCCCGAACGGGTTGCCGATGGCAATCGCGCGCTGGCCGACCTGGACTTCCTCCAGCCGTCCCTGCTCGACCGGCGTCACCTGCACCAGGTCAGGGTCGATGCGGACGACCGCGATATCGGAGTCAGGATCGGAGCCCACCAGCTCCGCGGGCAGCTCGACGCCGTCCGGGAAGGTCACCCGCAGCGCATCCGCGCCCTCGACCACATGGTGGTTCGTGACGATGTGACCCGCAGTGTCCCACACGAAGCCGGACCCCTGGCCTTCAGGCAGCGTCTCGTCCGTCTCCGTCCCGCCCTGCGCCAGGGTCGTCAGGTTGAGGATGCTGACGACTGACGGACTGACCTTCTGATAGATAGCCGTCAGGATCTGCGTCTCGGCATCGGCGCTCGGGTCGATGATGATAGGCTGCGACGGCTGCACAGGCTGCGGGACGGCAGTCGGCTGGACCTGCTGGGGCGCCGGTTCCTGTGCCCGCTCTTGCCGCTGCGGCACTTCCACGGTGACAATGCGTTCGATCACTCGCGGGGTGCGGGTGGCCGTCGGCTCGGTGAATATGCGAACCGCGGGGCTGACCAGGCCGCATCCCATCAGGGCCAGACTGACAGCCAACACTGCGACAATCAGCGGAAGAGAGCGGGCACGCTTCATAGGTCTTACTCCTGTCCTGTGCTCAATCGTTGCGGCGGCCCAAGAGGGTCACGTAGTACAGCAAGGTTGCCAACGTCTGCGCGAGCGCCGCGACATAGGTGAGCGCGGCAGCGTCCAGCACAGCCTTCGCGCCCTGGAGCTCGCGTCCGTCAGTCAACTGGTAGGTCTGCAAGAGATTCAGCGCCCGCCGGCTGGCGTTGAATTCCACCGGCAGGGTCACGAGGGCGAATATCGCACTCGCCGCGAAGAAGGCGACGCCGAGCCACGCCAGGCTCAGCATATTGAACAGGAAGCCGATCAGGAACAGGATCGGCGCCACCCAGGCGCTGACCTGGACCGCCGGCACGATGGCGCTGCGCAGCTTGAGCGGCGTGTAACCCTGGTTGTCCTGGAGCGCGTGGCCGATTTCGTGCGCGACGATCGCCAGCGCAGCCACGCTCGGCTGCTGCGCGACGCCGGCCGACAGCCGCAGCGTCTTGGTGCGCGGATCGTAATGATCGGTCAGTTGGCCGGGCGTGCCTTCCACACTGACGCCGCTCAAACCTTCACCGGGCAGGATCATGCGCGCGGCTTGCAGGCCGGTGATGCCCCGCTCGTTGGCGACGCGCGTATAGGTCGCATAGGCCCGCTTCACCTTGAACTGAGCATAGAATGCCAGCAGCAGCGCCGGAGCCATGAAGACCAGATACATAGGATCAAAAACCATCGAGACTTATCCTGTTCTGGCCCTGTCTGGGCCTACAAAAAGCCACTTATCGTTGGGTCGATTATATCATAACAAGCCAAACCGGCTGTTACCGCACCGACAATTGCCCTTACGCCTCACCCGCCGGCCCCCTCTCCCATGCAAGTAAGGGAGAGGGGGCATATAGAGGTTACACCTGGCGGAACTCGCCTTCCACGACATCGTCCTCCGCCGCAGAACGCTGCTCGCCGGGCTGGCCGTGGCCGTTGCCCGAAGGGGCCTGACTGTAGGCTGCCTGCGCCATGCGCGAGCTGGCTTCCTGCAGGCGGTTCATCGCGTCGCGGATGGCCGTCACGTCCTCGCCCTGCGCGGCCTTGCGCAGGTCTGCGATGAGCTGTTCGATGGCCCGCCGGTCGTTCGGGTTCAGACGATTGCCCTCCGGCAGATCCCGCAGGCTCTTCTCGGTGACGTAAGCCATCTGGTCCGCCTGGTTGCGCGCCTCGATCAGTTCCTTGCGCCGCTGGTCCGCGGCCTTGTTGATCTCCGCCTGCCGCACCATGCGCTCGACATCTTCCTTGTTCAGGTTGGTCGACGCGGTGACGGTAATCGCCTGCGCCTTGCCAGTGGCCTTGTCCTGGGCGCTCACGTTCAGGATGCCGTTGGCGTCGATATCAAAGGTGACCTCGACCTGCGGCATGCCGCGCGGCGCCGGCGGGATGCCCTCCAGGTTGAACTGGCCGAGCGACATGTTGTCCGCCGCCAGGGGCCGCTCGCCCTGCAGGACATGGATGGTCACAGCCGACTGGTTATCTTCCGCCGTGCTGAACACCTGGCTCTTCTTGACCGGGATGGTCGTGTTGCGCTCAATGATGGGCGTCATCACCCCGCCGAGCGTCTCCACGCCCAGGGTCAGCGGCGTCACGTCCAGCAGCAGCACGTCCTTTACGTCGCCGGAAAGCACGCCGCCCTGCAGCGCCGCGCCGATGGCGACGACCTCATCCGGGTTCACCCCGCGATTCGGCTCCTTGCCGCCCGTCAGCTTGCGCACGAGTTCCTGCACCATCGGCATCCGGGTGGAGCCGCCGACCAGGACCACCTCATCGATATCCGTCGCCTTCAGTTTCGCATCCCGCAGCGCCTGCTCGAAGGGCGGGCGGCAGCGGCTTAGCAGGTCCTCGGTCAACTGCTCGAACTTCGCGCGGGTCAGCTTCATCTGCAGGTGCTTCGGCCCGGTCGCGTCTGCGGTGATGAACGGCAGGTTCAACTCCGTCTCCATGACCGTCGAAAGCTCGACCTTGGCCTTCTCCGCGGCTTCCTTGAGCCGCTGGAGCGCCTGCCGGTCGTTGCGCAGGTCCACGCCGTTCTCCCGCTTGAATTCGTCCGCGATATAGTCCACGACCCGCTGGTCCCAGTCGTCGCCGCCCAGGTGCGTGTCGCCGTTCGTCGCCTTGACTTCGACTACGCCATCCCCCACTTCCAGGATAGAGACGTCGAACGTGCCGCCGCCCAGGTCGAAGACCAGGATGGTCTCGCTCGACTTCTTGTCCAGCCCGTAGGCCAGGGCCGCGGCGGTCGGCTCGTTGATGATGCGCAGCACGTCGAGACCCGCGATCCGGCCCGCATCCTTGGTGGCCTGCCGCTGGCTGTCGTTGAAATATGCCGGGACGGTGATGACTGCCTGTGAGACCGGCTCGCCCAGGTAAGCTTCGGCATCCGCCTTCAGCTTGCCCAGGATCATCGCAGAAATCTCCTGCGGCGTGTATTCCTTGCCGTTCACGGGGATACGCACGCGCGCATCGCCGGCCTTGCCTTCTACTACTTTGTAGGGCACAGACTCGCGTTCGCTGGCCGTTTCATCGTACCGCCGGCCCATGAACCGCTTGATCGAAAAGACCGTGTTTTCCGGGTTGACAACTGCCTGGCGTTTCGCGGTCTGGCCAACCAGTCGCTCGCCGTTCTTGGTGAACGCGACGACGGAGGGCGCGAGACGGCTGCCTTCAGCGGTTGGAATCACCACCGGATCGCCGCCTTCAACCACGGCAATCACGCTGTTGGTTGTACCCAGGTCAATACCCACTACTTTACTCATGTTCTCCACTCCTCGTATAGGCTTTCATGTGTGAAGTTTAAGGTTTGCATATTAGATTAGTGTAAGGTGTGCATTAGCGTTCTGTTAGAATGGCCAGGAGGGGTTGCCGGGGCGGAAGGCTTTGTGTTATGCTTGTCATCGTCGGGCCCTGCCCGAACGCCAGACGCAAGGATAGGTTACGCGACGATGACCGACTCGACACAGACGCTCACGCGGATGCAGGAATGTCTCTGCCGGTGGGAGGCGGACGGTGATGCCCGCGCCGTGTTCCTCGGCTGCTATGCGCAGATGACCGCCAACATGGCCGCGGGCATTGCCGCAGGTGAATTCCACGATCCGATATGGGTCCAACGCCTGCTGGTGCACTTCGCCGGCTACTATTTCGATGCACTAGATGCCTATGATGCGGGGGGACCTATCTCGCCCGTGTGGTCCTGTGCGCATGATGCGGCTGACCGCCCCGGCGTTTCCGTCCTGGTGCAGCTTCTCCTGGGGGTCAACGCGCACATCAACTATGACCTGGTGCTGGCGACGGCAGACGTGCTCGAAGGGGAATGGGCGAGCCTGTCACCGGAGGCGCGCGCGCAGCGGCAGGCCGACTACAACCACGTGAACGAGATTATCGGCCGCACGATCGATGTGGTGCAGGACGAAATCATCGAGCGCCGCGAGCCGGCCCTGGCGTTGATCGACACACTGCTGGGACCGGTGGATGAGTGGATGGTGCGGCGAGAAATCACGCGCTGGCGGAGCGCCGTCTGGGAGGAGGCGCTCCGCCGGGTGAGCCTGACGGAGCCGGAAGCGCGTGAACTGCACCGCCAGGCAGTCGAAGCTGCGGCGCTCCAAACGGCCCGGCGATTGGGCGGGTAGCTATTTCTCTCCACCCCATCAAAAGCGGAGTCCGCATTCTCAAATGCGGACTCATTTGCCAGCGACTTGTACCCCTACACCTTTGCGCCATTAGCCAGATGGCTGCCCTCTTCCAGCAGCGCGTTGACCGTCTCCAGGGAATGTGCCTCGGCGTACACGCGCAACACCGGCTCAGTGCCGGATGGCCGGATGAGCAGCCAGCTATCGTCGCGCATCAGATACTTGACGCCATCGCGCGTATTAATAGAAGCCAGAGGCAGCCCAGCGAGCTGCGCCGGCGCACGCTCCACAAGCTGCGCCACGAGCGCCTTCTTATTGAAGGGCTTCACGTGAAAGTCGTGGCGCGCGTACTCGAACGTCCCGACCTCGGCCATCACGTCGGCCAGCATCTGCTCAGGCGACTTGCCATAATGAGCGACCATCTCCGCCATCAGCAGGCCCATCAGCACGCCGTCGCCCTCCGGGATGTGGCCCTTGATGCTGATGCCGCCGGATTCCTCGCCGCCGATCAGCACATCCTCGGTAAGCATCAAATCACCGATATAATTGAAGCCTACCGGCGTCTCGTGCAGCGGCAGGCCATAGCGCGCCGCCAATCGGTTGAGCATCTGCGTGGTTGACACGGTCTTGACCACCGCGCCCGCCAGGCCGCGCTTCTCGACCAGGTAGCGCAGCGCCAGCGTCATGATGCAGTGCGGGTCGATGAACCGGCCCGTCGGCCCGACTGCGCCGATGCGGTCTGCATCGCCGTCCGTTGCCAGCCCCAGGTGATAGCCCTCCGCAGGCGTCAATTCCATCAGCGGCTTGAGATGCTTCGCAATCGGTTCGGGATGGATGCCGTTGAAGCCGGGGTTCATCTCCCCGCGGATTTCCATCACCTGCGCGCCCGCGGCTTCGAGCAGATTGCGGAGATACCCGCGGCCCGTGCCATACATCGCATCCACCACGACCGAGAGCCCCGCCCGACCAATCACGTCGAAGTCGATCAGTGTGCGCAGATGGTCGGCATAGGCCGGGAAGGGGTCGAAGCGGTGCACCAAGTCCTGTGCCTGCGCGTCTTCCAGCGGCAGGATGACCGGCTCGCGGCCCGCGGCCAGATTCGCAGACAGCCGGGCCTCCACGCGATCCGTGTCCGCGGTCGTGGCGCTGCCGCCGTAGCGCGATTTCAGCTTGATGCCGTTGTAGCGCGGCGGATTGTGGCTGGCGGTAATCATCACGCCGCCGATGGCCTGCACCTGGGGAATCGCGTACGAGACGGCCGGTGTCGGCGCATCCGCGCGGGCCAGCGCGACCCGCAGCCCGTTGCCCGCGAGCACCTCGCTGACGGCAATGGCATATCGGTCGGAAAGGAAACGGGTGTCGAAGCCCACGACTGCCAGCGGGGCACGTTCGTCCCCTGTCGGGTGTGCAGCCGCCTCGCGGGCGGCGTTTTCAAGCAACACCTCGGCGATGGCCTGCGCCACATGGCGCACATTCGCAAAGGTGAATTCATCGCTGATAACGGCGCGCCAGCCGTCTGTGCCGAACTTGATCGTCATATACTCTCTTTGTCCTGACTTTCCGAATCTTTGATGCACCGGCCCCTAACGAAGCGGTGTACGATGCCGCCATAGTCGGCGATCAGCTCCTGCGCAGCAGCCATGCTCCTGGCTTCCGCGACCAGGTGAAACTTGGATGTGTCGCCGTCCGGACGGATGAGCACCCACTCGTTGTCGTTGAGGTAAATCTTGATGCCGTCGAGTGTTTCATGGCGCAGTCGCGAGAGCTGTTCGATCAGGCAACGCATGACCGTGCCCTTGGTCTCCCAATCACCCTCGACGTCACCTCGCGCCATGTAGAACGGCGGTAAATCCGCAATGACCTGTGAAAGCCGGGTTTCCTGGCGGGCCAGCAGTTCGAGCAGCTTGCCAAGTGCGAACAGGCCGTCGATGGCAGGGTGCAGACGGGGAAAGACGAAGCATCCGCCCCCATCCCCGGCCATCAGAACACTGCCTTCTGCCGCACCCTGCATGAGCGCCTGCAGGTCCACCGCACAACGCCGGACGTGGCCGCCGTATTGCTCCGCCAGCCGCTCGAAAATCAGGGGCTGGTCGACTGTCACGACAATGGTGCTGCCGGGATATGTGCGAAACACCAACGCGGCCATCGCCGCGCACATGATCTCGTCCGGGACGCTCGTGCCCGTGTCATCCACCACGAAGAGCCGCTCGCCGCCCACGTCTAGCCGGGCGCCCAGGCTGAGATTATCGAGGACGCGGCTGATGCGCGCAAGTTGCGTGCGTCCGGCGCGAAATTCCTCCTGCGACAGAGAGACCCGTCCGGCGTCGATGCGTGCGTTCAGCGGCAGCACTTCCACCTGTAGCTTGTCCAGCAGGTCAGGCAGGACATCCACCGCCGGCGAATAGGCATAGTCCACGACGACCTTGAAACGCGCCGCGCGGATGGCATCGGCGTCCAGCGATTCCAGGTAGCCGCGCGCATACACCTCACCCGCATCCTGCGTATACTCGATGTTGCCGATGTCCTCCAGGTAGGCGCGGCGGTAATCCTCGCGGAAGAAGACGCGCTCGACCACCCGCTCCTGCTCGCGCGTCAGGTTCAGGCCATTGCCGCCCATGAAGCGGATATCCACCACACGGGGGTCATAGGGCGACAGGCGCACATGCACGCCGCCCGCAGCGCCGACCGCGCGCGTGTAGTAACGCGCGACTGGAATCGGCAGGGTGCGCAGGTCGATAACATTGTTGCCGGCGGAGGGCAGGCCGGAAACCAGCGCCCGCTTGATCATGCGCGAGCTGCGGTGCGGGTCGCGGTTGATGGTCACCCGGCTGCCCTTCGGCAGGACCGAGCCGAACGCGGCACCGAGCCGCGCCACGAATTCCGGCGTCAGGTCCACGTTGACGACGCCGGTGACGCCGTAGCGGCTGAAGAGAACCCGCCGGCCCTGCGCGCCCCAGATGAGGCTGTGCGATACCATTGCGCCGTTGTCGATGTTCTTGCCCGGCCAGATTTTGACACCCGGCTGGACCAGGGCATCCTCACCGATGACTGTGCCATCACCGATGACGGCGCCTTCGAACACCACAGCCCGTTCCTTGATGCTGCACTGGCGCCCGACGACCGCGCCGTGCAGCATCACGCCCTCGCCAATATAGCAGTTGCGCCAAACGATGCTGTGCTGCACGCGCGCCTGATTATCGAGGATCGTGTAGTCGCGGATGACGCTCGGCCCGTGAATCACGACACCGGGCTTGATCTTGACTTCCTGGCCCAGGTAAATGGGGCCAAAAAGCTGCGCGTTCGGGGCAACCTCGACCGCGCCGCCCGACCAGATGCCCGGCCCGATGCGCTCACCGAGCTGCCCCAGGTCTAACGCCCCGGTGAGCAGGTCGCTGTTCGCACGATGATACTCGCGCAGCGTGCCGATATCACACCAGTAACCTTCACCGACCCACCCGTAGAAGGGCTCGCTGCGCGTCAACATGCCGGGAAAGATATCCTGGCTCCAGTCCAGCCGCGTGTTTTCCGGCATGCGCGCCATGACCTGGGGTTCTACAACGTAGATGCCGGTGTTGACCGTGTCGGATGTGACGCCGCCCCAGCTCGGCTTCTCGGCAAACTGGGCGATACGGCCGTCCGAGCGGACGTTGATGACGCCGTACTCCAGGGGGTCCGGCACGTGCGTCAGCGCCATCGTGAAGTGGGAGCGCCGCGCCCGGTGGAAGTCCACCATCGCGGTCAGGTCCAGGTCGGTCAACGCGTCGCCGCTGATGACGAGGATGGGTTCGTCCTTGAAGAGGAACTCCCCGTGCTTGACGCTGCCGGCAGTTCCGAGCGGTGCTTCTTCGATGACATACTCGATGTTCAGGCCCAGGGACTTGCCGTCGCCGTAGTAATCCTGAATCTGTCCGGCCATGTACTGCAATGTCATCACGATATCGGTGAAGCCATGCCGCTTGAGGAGCTCCAGGATGTGACTGAGCACGGGACGATTAACGACCGGCAACATGGGCTTGGGCCGCACCAACGTGAGTGGCCTCAAACGCGAACCTTCACCGCCCGCCATCACAACGGCTTTCATAGACACATCCTCAGTAGCAAGTCAGATGACATCGACAGACCGGTTGACCGCGGCATTATACCGCAATCGACACAGACGCCACAATGACGCGTCGGGCATTCCTTTTTCGCGCGTGGCCCGCTGTGCTATACTATACTTCTATGGACCAAAGGACACTACGCATCCTCGAATTCGACAAAATCCGGGCCCGGCTGGCAGACCAGACCTCGTTTTCGCTCGGCCGCGAGCGCGCGCTCGCGCTCCAGCCGACCGATGACATCCGCGAGGCGCAGACCTGGCAGGCCGAGACGCGCGAGGCGCGCCGCCTGCTGGACGAGAAAAGCGACGTCCACCTGGGCGGCGTCCATGACCTCCGGCCGCTGGCAGAGCAGGCCACGCGGGGCAGCACGCTGCTGCCGCCGGACCTGCTCAACATCCGCAGCACGCTGACCCGCGCGCGGACGATCCAGCGACTCCTGGCGCGGCTCAACGAGCAGTTTCCGCAGATTGCCGACATCGCAGGACGCATCTCGGTGCCCGGGGACCTGATCGACGAAATCGTACGCTGCATCGACGAGCGCGGGGAAGTCATGGACTCGGCCAGCGACGCGCTGCTGCGCATCCGCCGCAAGATGCGCGAGGCGCATGCGCGGCTCATGGAGCGGCTCCAGCGCATCGTCACTACCTCGACCAACGCGCAGTTCCTCCAGGAAGCGATCGTCACACAGCGCCAGGGACGTTATGTCATCCCGTTGCGAGCCGAGTTCAAGGGACGCATCCCCGGCCTGGTCCACGACCAATCCGGCAGCGGCGCCACCCTCTTCATCGAGCCGCTGGCCGTGGTCGACCTGAACAACCGCTGGCGCGAGGCGCAGCTCGCTGAGGAGGAGGAGGTCCACCGCATCCTCGCGGCCCTGACCGGCTGGTCGCGGCCGATGCCGGCCCGATCGTGCGCACGGTCGAGGCGCTGGGCGACCTCGACCTGATCTTCGCCAAGGCGCGCTATGCCAACGTCATCCGCGGCACCGAGCCGGAGCTGATTCCGTTCAAGGCCCCGCCGCAGCCCGCGCGGCGGCCGGCCGGCCGCAAGGCTGCGGCTGCGGAGGCTGCGGC
This sequence comes from Chloroflexota bacterium, assembly GCA_029555885.1. The sequence continues at coordinate 15,017 of JAKPQT010000447.1, forward strand.
TGCACCGCCTGGCGAGACCGCCGCGAGCGAACCGCCCGTCATCCATCCGGGCAGCACGCTCGCCTTCATCAAGGCACGCCACCCCCTGCTCGACCCGCTGACCGTCGTGCCGGTGGATATCTACCTCGAGGACGAGTATTTCATCATCGTCATCACCGGGCCGAACACCGGCGGCAAGACGGTCACGCTCAAGACGACGGGCCTGCTCACGCTGATGGCGCAGGCCGGGCTGGCGATTCCTGCGGCCGAAGGCTCGCAGGTTTCGGTGTTCGAGCAGGTCTTTGCGGACATCGGGGACGAGCAGAGCATCGAGCAGAGCCTGTCCACCTTCTCGTCGCACATGACCCATATCGTCGAGATCCTGGGCCAGGCGGATGCGCGCTCCCTCGTCCTGCTGGATGAGCTGGGCGCGGGCACGGACCCGGAGGAGGGCGCGGCCCTGGCGCAATCGTTGCTCAAGACCCTGCTCAACCGCAGCATCACCACGCTGGCGACGACGCATTACTCGGAACTCAAGGTCTTCGCCCATACCACGCCGTTCATCGCCAACGCCAGCGTGGAGTTCGACATCGAGACGCTCAGCCCCACGTACAAGTTGAGCATCGGCCTGCCGGGCCGCTCCAACGCATTTGCGATTGCGCGGCGGCTGGGACTGCCGCGGGAGATTGTCGCGCAGGCCGAGGCGCTCGTCTCGCCGCAATCGCTCGAAGCCGAGATGATGCTGGCCGAGATCAAGCGGGCGCGCGAGGCTGCGCTGACCGCCGAATCCGAGGCGAAGGCCGCGCAGCGCCGCACCGAGGCGCTCAACGCGGACCTGAACTACCGGCTGGCGAAGATCGAGGAGGCCCGCCGCGCGGTGCTGGACGAGACCCGCGCGCTGGCCGAGGCGGAGCTGGCCGCCCTGCAAGAGGAAGTGGAGCGGGTGCGCGCCGGGCTGGCCGGGCTGCCGCGCGACGCTGCGCCGGCCGCCGGCAAGTCGCTGCACGAACGCTGGCTGGCCGAGGCGCAGGACGCACTGGAGCGGCGCGCGGGTCAGGCGCGGCCCCTGCCCGCGCTGCACGCGCCGGAACCGCTCGTCGTCGATGGCCCGCTGCAGGTCGGTGATCGGGTCTGGGTGCCGTCGCTGCAGGCCAGCGGCGAGATTGCCGCGGTCAGCGGGCACGATGTGGAAGTCAAGATCGGGTCGTTCCGGGTCCGGCTCAACGCGAGCCGGGTCGAGCTTCGCGAGCGGGGCGCGCAGCCGGCCGTCCAGGTAGAGCGCGGCGGCGCGCAGCCGCGGCCGCCCAGCCCGGGCATGGAACTGGACCTGCGCGGCCTGACCGTCGATGACATGCTGGGCGAGCTCGACCGCTACCTCGATACGGCCTATCTGGCAGGCCTGCCCTTCGTGCGCATCATCCATGGCAAGGGCACGGGCGCGCTGCGCCAGGCCGTCCGTGAGGAACTGCGCAGCCACCCGCTCGTCAGCGAGTTCCGCGCGGGCGAGAACAACGAAGGCGGCGAAGGGGTGACGGTCGCCAAGCTGGTGCAGCGTTAGCGCGCTTGAGGAGTTAGTGCCGAGCGGTTAGAAACCGCAGCCGTCGCCCAACAGCCTGCGTAGGCAGGCTTCGCAACGGTAGCCGCGACTTGCAGTCGCCGGCTGGCTTTTCCTGCAGCGAAGGAAATCTGGAATGCACATTCTCACCGATGCCGGCGCCGACCTCGTGGCCGTGCAGCGCAAGGGCCTGACCATCCATGCCGTGCCGTTGGTCTTCACCCTCGAGGGCCGCACCTACCGCAGCGGGATCGACATCCAGCCGGCGGAGTTCTACAAGCTGCTCGCGGCCACGCGCTCCTTCCCCAGCACATCGCAGCCCGCGCCCGGCGACTTCGCAGCAGCCTACCGGCGGCTGGCAGCCACAGGCGACCGGGATGTGCTGTCCATCCACATCTCATCCGGCCTGAGCGGCACCATCAACGCCGCGCGGCTGGGCGCACAGGAAGTGCCGGAGGCCAACGTGACCTTTGTCGACACGCTGACGCTCTCGGCCGCGGAGGGCTGGCAGGTGGAGGCCGCGGGCCGCATGATCCAGGCCGGCTGGCCGCTCGACCGCATCCTCCCCGCGCTGGAGCGCATCAAGCAGGCCACCGAGACCTTCTACACACTGGAGACGCTGCGCTATCTGGAGCATGGGGGCCGCATCAGCCATATCCAGGCGTTGCTCGGCCAGATTCTTGACCTGAAGCCGATCATCGGGGTGGAGAAGGTGTACGGCAGATACGCCATGCACGGCCGCGAACGCTCGCTCAAACGGGCAGTGCAGCGGCTGGCCGAGATCGTGGCCGAACGCTTCGGCACGACGGAACGGCTGCGGGTCCAGGTCATGCACGCCCACAACCCTGCCGGCGCGCAGCAGCTCATCGCGCTCGTCACGCAACGCTTCGATGCCCACCTGCTGCCCGTGGGCGACATCGCGCCGGTGCTCGGCGCGCATACCGGGCCAGGTCTGGTGGGCATCTGTGCCGCGCCGCTGAACGCCTTTGATGGCATCCCCGACCTGGCCTGAGGCTGTTTCATCTGGGGTATCACATGGCTTTTGATTCACCGCTGTTTCGCATCCGCCAACATCACGGGTTGGAACATGCGACCATCACACTGTTGAGCCGCCGGCTGCCGGGCGTACAGCTCTTCGCGCGCAGCGACCTGCAAGGCTTCATCGTCGTGGGCGATGTCGAGACCGCGACGCTGGCGTCCGCGGTCGAAGAGGCGCTGGCCCGGTTGCAGGCCGGCGAGAGCAAGCTCGCCGTACATCCGAACTGCGGCACGAACCTCGTCACCGCAGGGGTGCTGAGCGGGCTGGCCGCGTTCGCCGCCACCAGCGGCCGGAGTCGCACGCTGGCCGACCGCCTGCCCAGCGCGGTCCTGGCGGCCACGCTGGCCCTGCTGGTTGCCACGCCGGCCGGCCGTTGGGCGCAGGAGAACCTGACCACCTCCCCTGAACTGGCCGGGGCCAGCCTGGCGCGCGTGACGAAGCTGGCGGGCGGGCCGGTAGTGCGCCACCGGGTCTCCATCATGCACGCGTGAGCGCGGCAGCCGGCGACCTGCGGATGCACCGATGATTACCCTGATTCACGGGCCGGCGGAGCTGCTGCGCGCGGAGACGCGCGCAGAGATCAGCGCGCGCATCGCGTCCGATCCGGAACTGGCCGACCTGAACACGACGCGGCTGGAAGGCCGGACGTTGACGCCGGCCGAACTGCAAAACGCGTGCGACACGCTCCCGTTCCTGGCCGAGCGCCGGCTGGTCATCGTGGAAGGGCTGCTGGCGCGGCTGGCGGGACCGCCGCGCGCCAAGGCGAAGGTCGAAGCGACCACGGCGACGGAGGAGGAAGGCGAGGAGCGGCCTGAAGCGGAACACGCAGCCTCGCCAGAGACGCTGAAGGGCCAGGCGAAGGCATTCCTGGCCTATCTCGACCACGTGCCGGAGAGCACGGAGCTCGTGCTGGTCGAAGAGGACACGGGCAGCGGGCCCGGGCTGCGCCGCCTGCAGGAGCTCGTACGCAGCGGCCAGGCGCGCATCGTGCTCTGCGAGAAGCCGCGCAAGAACGACCTGCCCGACTGGATTCGCGAGCGGGCGCGGGTGCGCAAGGTCAAGCTCGACAGCGCCGCAATCAACGACCTGGCCGAGTTCGTGGGCGACGAGCTCCGCCAGCTCGACCAGGAGCTCATCAAGCTGGCCGACTATGCCGGCGGCTGCACAGTCACGCGCGAGGACGTGCGCCGGCTCGTCGCCGCCACCCGCGCGGCCAGCGTCTTCGAGCTGGTGGACGCGCTGGGCCTGGGGGATGCGCCCGCGGCAGGCCGGCTGATGCAGCACGCGCTCGACCTCGACGGTGAGCCGCCGCTGCGCCTGATGGCGATGATTGCGCGGCAGTATCGCCTGCTCATCCAGGTCAAGACCCTGCAAGCACAGGGCGCAAAGCCGCCGGAGATTGCGCGCACACTGAACCTGGGCGAGTGGATGGTCCCGCGCTTCGTGAGCCAGGCGAACCGCCACACGGTCGCGCGTCTCGTGCGCGCGCTGGAGCGCATCCTGGCTGCGGACGAGGCGATCAAGACCGGCAAGCTCGGCGATCGGGAGGCGATGGACATCCTCCTGGCGGAGCTGCTGACCGAGTAGCGGCCGCACCAGAAACCCGTTTTCGTGTGAAGCTTTGCTTCACACGAAAACGGGTTTCTATGATAGAATAACAGTTCGATTACGCATGGGGAGGCGGCCTGATGGCACAGGCGTTGTATCGTAAATGGCGCTCGCAAACGTTCGAAACGGTCGTGGGACAGGAGCATGTCACCGTGACCCTCCGCAATGCGCTGCGCGACGGACGCATGAGCCACGCCTATCTCTTTACCGGCCCGCGCGGCACGGGCAAGACCAGCACCGCCCGCATCCTGGCCAAGGCCATCAACTGCCTGGACCCGGATCCCGCTGCCCGGCCCTGCAATGCCTGCCGTATCTGCACGGCAATTCAGGAAGGCCGCCAGCTCGACCTGATCGAGATCGATGCGGCGTCGAACCGCGGCATCGACGAGATACGCGACCTGCGCGAAAAGATCGGTTTCAGCCCGAACGAAGCGCGCTACAAGATATACATCATCGACGAAGTTCACATGCTGACCAAGG
>JAKPQT010000466.1 GCA_029555885.1 Chloroflexota bacterium
CGTGCGCCTCATAGAAGGCGATCACGGTCTCGCGCGCTGTGCTGAAGCTCGGTTGCGGACTCGGCGCGGCTTCGCCGCCGGAGCCGCAGGCCGCCAGCAGCACTACGGCGCACGACGCGAGTGCGACGGCGCAAGCCCGGAGGAGACGATGTCGGGTCATGACCACCTCCCACCAGTGTTTGCCCAACGCACCGCGGATAAGCTGCGAGCGCGCCGGCCTCCCGTGAGGCTGCCGGCGTCGCGGCGAGTCAGCTTGATCCGCTTGTTGGGCATGGCCACCACAGCTGCTACCGTTGGTAGACCACCATGCCGTACCACCCCGAGCCTTGATAGAGGAGCTCATACCAGCCGGGTGACAGGGGCTTGGCGGTCTCGAGCCTGAGCGTGGTCGAGTCGTTCTCGCGCCAGTGCGACTTCGCGACGACCTGGAGCGGCACGGCCGGCTCCGGGACCGGGACCTTCGCGTTCGCGTCGCTGACGGAGTACAGCCACCAACGCAAGCGCGCCTGGTTCGCGCCCCAGCCGGGGGCCGAGCCATAGGTGAGATCGAAGCGCAGCGCGCTTCCGGCGAGCTCGACCGTGACACTGCTGCGTCCGCGCTGGGCGCCGCTGAGGCTGCCGCCAAGCTCGATCACCTTGGCCCACGGTGCCGGACTCGACGACGCCGCAGCTTCGTCGATGGTCCCGAGGGTCGAGGCTGCTTTGCCGCAGCCTGACGCGAGGACCACGGTCACCGCGAGTGACGTCAACAGAATCGCCGCGAGGAATGCTCGACGCATAGTCACACCCCCTCCGCTCATGCCAGCACCCAGATGGCGCTGCGCTCACGCTACCGTGACGCCGCAGGCATGGCTATGGTTCGCGCCACGCTGGCTCTGCCCAACGCGTAGCGGATGACCTGCAGCCGCCGCGGGCGGCTGTCTGGTCGATCCGCTTGTTGGGCGCATGATGTCTAGCGTGGAACAAGGGTCCCCCAGCCATCGAAGTCGCAGTCGTGACTCACGCCTTGGACGACCATCCAGCGCACCCAGGAATCGAGGATCTCGGCGTCGACCGTCATCGGCTTGCTCTTGCCGACCACGTCGACCTTCCTCGCGAAGAGGCCGGGTCGCTTGCGGAGTTCGACGTCCAAGCAGTCATTCTGCTCGAGGTGCGACTTCAGCACGGCTCCGGTGCCGCGGTCTGGAGCCACGAACGTGAAGTCGAGCTGCACGGCGGTATCGGGCTTCAGCCCAGCCTGCTGCAGGGCGGCGAGGGTCTGTGCGTTCATGGCGAGTTGCTTGGCGATGATTGCGGCCGCACGGTTGGTGTGGGTCTCATCCACGCGCACCTTCCGGTCATTGCACCCAACGCACCGCGCGTAACCTGCGCGGGCTGTGGTCAGAGGATACAACCGCAGCGCCTGGGCGCGTCAGGTTGACGCGCTTGTTAGGTGCCAGCCTCATGAGACGTATCGGCTGACCACGCGCCACGCCTCGGTGGACTCCTCGTGCACAGGATCATCGAGCCATAAGTGGCCACGCAGGCGCTCATGGGCGCTGACAGCAGT
>JAKPQT010000471.1 GCA_029555885.1 Chloroflexota bacterium
AGATGATCTTCAAGGAAGAGACCGTGCCCTCTTACGTGGACAAGGTCTTGTTCGTGATGGCGCCCGGCCTGGCGATCGCTCCCGCACTGCTGATGTTCGCCGTCATACCGGTCGGGCCGACCATCACCCTCTTCGGCCGCGAGATCCCGCTCGTCGTCGCCGATGTGAATATCGGCCTGCTGTGGGTGCTTGCCATCGCCGGCGTGGGCACGTATGGCGTCATCCTGGGCGGTTGGGCCAGCAACAACAAGTACTCGCTGCTGGGCGCACTGCGCACCAGCGCGCAGATGCTGTCTTATGAGTTGCCGATGGGCATCCTGCTCATCGCGATCCTGCTCACCACTGCGCTCGGCACTGCGGACGGCACGGGCACGCTCAGTCTGGTCCAGATTGTCAGCATGGAGCTGCCCTGGTACATCCGGCTGTGGGTCCTGCTGGCCTTCCCGCTCTACTTCATCACGATGCTGGCCGAGACCTCGCGCAAGCCGTTCGACTTACCGGAGACGGAGAACGAACTGGTCGCGGGCTTCCAGACGGAGTACGGCAGCATCAAGTTTGCCCTGTTTTACATGACCGAGTACCTGCACATCCTGGGCGCCAGCGGCGTCGCGGTCTCGGTCTTCTTCGGCGGCTGGCGCGGCCCGTTCGTGGAGCAGGTCCCCATCCTGGGGCTGTTCTACTTCGCCGCCAAGGTCATCGCGATGGTATTCCTGTTCATCTGGGTCAGCGCCAGCGTGCCGCGGCCGCGCTACGATCAGCTCCTGCGCTTCTGCTGGACGTTCCTGTTCCCGGTGTCTCTGGTCTACCTGGCGATTACCGCCGTCCTCGTGGTCTTGCTCTGAGCCGTGAGCGACAGCCCGATCACGGTACTATAATGGTCTGTTTGAGGTGTTGAATGGCTGTAAGTGATGGCATCAAAGGGGCCGTTGAGATTGCCAAGTCGATGGCGGTCACGCTGCGCGCGCTGTTCGCGGGCCCCCTGACGGTTCAGTATCCTGAACAGCCCATCGCCGTGTACCCCCGTTACCGGGCGCGCCACGAGCTGCGGCGCTACGAGAACGGGCTGGAGCGGTGCATCGGCTGTATGTTGTGCGAGGCGGCCTGTCCCACCGGCGCGATTCACGTCGAGGCGGCGGAGAACGACCCGGACAACCCGGTCAGCCCCGGCGAGCGGTACGCGAAGGTGTGGGAAGTCAACCTGATGCGCTGTGTCTTCTGCGGCGACTGCGAGACTGCGTGCCCGGTCGAGGCTGTCGTGCTCGGCCACGACTTCGAGCTCGCCAGCTACTCGCGCGACGGCCTGCTGTGGACCAAGGAAATGCTGCTGAAGCCCAGCAACCCCAACGTGGTTGTGCGGGCCGAATAACAGTACCAAGCGGTTGCAGGTTGCAATTTGCAGGTTACTAAAGGCACAGGCCCGACAACCTGTAACCTGTGAACCTGCCAACCTATAACCGTCAAAGAGGCGCCCATGTTCTTATTCATCGTGTTTGCCCTGATTGCGGTCGCCGCGGCAGTCGGCGTCATTACCAGTCGCAAGCCGGTGTACAGCGCGTTGTTCCTCCTGGTCAACTTCGCGACGCTGGCCGCGCTGTACATCATGGTCCAGGCGCAATTCCTGGCTGCCGTGCAGGTCATCGTGTACGCCGGGGCCATCGTCGTGCTGTTCCTGTTCGTCGTCATGCTCATCGGCGGCGGCGAGTTGAACGACATCCGCGATCGCAACAAGACGCTCCTGGCGCGCTTCACCTGGCCGCGGGGCGTGGCCCTGGTCTTGGGCCTGGGGCTGCTCGCCGCGGTCGTCTACGGCCTGCTCAACGGCCAGTTGCTGACAGCCCAGAATACCGCGGACGCGTTCGGCCAGGGCAGCGTGCAGGCCATCGCCGCGGTGCTCTACACCGACTATGCCCTGCCCTTCGAGCTGGCCTCGGTATTGTTGCTGGTCGGCATGATCGGCGCGGTCGTCCTGGCGCAGCCGCCGGAGAAGAGTTGAAAGGTTGGCAGGTTGAAGGTTGAAAGTTGCTGTTTTGAACCTGCAACCCGGTGCACGGAGTGAATGAATGGTTCCAACTACTTATTTCCTGGTCCTGAGCGCAATCCTGTTCACGATTGGGACGGTGGGCGTGCTCATCCGGCGCAACGTGCTGATTATCTTCATGTCGGTCGAGATGATGCTGAACGCCGTCAACCTGACCTTCGCTGCGCTGGCGCGTCACTTCCTGGACCTGAACGGCCAGGTCTTCATGCTCATGGTAATGGTCGTGGCCGCGGCGGAAGTGGCGGTCGGCCTTGCCATCGTGATGGCCGTCATCCGCAACAAAGATACGACGAACATCGAGGACGTGAACTTACTGAAGGGTTGATTCGGGACTGACGCTCAACGCTCGTTTGGCGCAGCCGTCCGCTAGGGAGCTTCCATGCTTGATTATGCCTGGTTGATGCTATTGTTCCCCGCGCTGGGGACGCTCATTATTTCACTCTTCGGCACGCGACTGGGGAAGCGCGCGGTCAGCATCCTCGCGCCTGCGATGGTGTTCCTCAGCTTCGCGGTCGCCGTGGCGTCCTTCGTGGCCCTGCTCGGCCTGCCCGCCGAGGAGCGCAGCCACGAGGTGACGCTGTGGCAGTGGATGGCCGTGGGGAACTTCAGTGTGGACATCGCCCTGCTGCTCGACCAGCTCTCGGTCACAATGGCACTGGTCGTGACAGGCGTCGGCTTCCTCAT
>JAKPQT010000331.1 GCA_029555885.1 Chloroflexota bacterium
TCTCGGAACAGCCCACGAGCAGACAGCGGTCAAGGAAGGCGATTAGCTCGGCCCGCCGTTCGCTGTCTGCCGTCTGCCGTGCTTCTTGCGTCGCCGCGCTGCGCGCCTGCGCCGGATTCGCCAGCGTGAAAGCGTGCTGCGGAGTCGGTGCGCCTACCTGCCCGTCGCCGGTCACGTCACGCCGGATGATGCTTTCGACCGTCCACAACAGCCCGTCAACGATGCGGAGCCGCCACAGCCAGCCGCCCACGAACACAGCGCCCATGACGAACACAGGGACGCGCCATGACCACGCCAGCGCCCAAGCCATCAGCCCTGCGCCCATGCCAGCCGCAAACGCCGTCATCCCTGCTTGGAGTGCTGGCACGAAAAAATCAGCCTCCAAGCTCGGTGTGCGGTGCGGTATGCGTCGCTCAAGCTCCCAACCCGGCCCGCTGTCCGCGACCGGCAAGCGCCCGCGGCCCGTTTCGATGCGAATGACCGGAGCCGGTTCATACGGTGCGAGTGCTACGGATTCCGGTTCCGGTTCTGCCTCCATGACGGTCAGCGCGCCCGGTGTCTGGTACTGGCGCAACGGTCGCACGGTCGCGCCGTCGTAGCTCCGCTTGGCCCGTGCCGGTGGCCGCACAGCGTACAGAATCAGCACAGCCAACAGCGCGCCGATGGCCGCGAGGAGTGCGTAATCAGGTGCGTTCATTTGCCCTTCCCTTTCCCCGCCAACAGCCGGTCAACCGGCCCATGTTCCCGGTGTGCTTGCTCAAGGTCGGATTCAACGAGTGCTAGATACTGCCGCACGGTCTGTAGGTCGGAATGGCCCAACAGCCGCGCCAGTCGGATGATGTCCATACCGGCCCGTAATGATTCCAGCGCGAATGTTCGCCGGAAGGTGTGCGGGTGACAGTCAGGCACGCCCGCACGAGCGCCCAAGCGCCTGCACAGCAGCAGCAGCGCGTTACGGGTCAACGGTCGGCCCGTTGCCAGCGATGGAAACAGCGCCGCGCTTGGTGGGTCGTCTGGACGGGTCATCAGGTAACGCAGTAGCGCCCGCCTAGCCTGCGGCCCAATGTAGACCGTGCGACCTTTCCGGCCCTTTCCCTTGCGTACCTGTAGCGCGCCGGTGCGTGTGTCCAAGTCGCCAATGGTCAGCCCGCATAGCTCGGACGCCCTAACGCCCGTGTCGAGCAGGGTCAGCACAAGCGCCGTATCACGGTCGCTGTCTGCGGAGTCTGCACACGCCGCGAGAAGTGCCTTAACCTGCTCCGCTGTGAACGCTGCGAGTATGGGCCTGTCCAGCTTTGGCATGGTCACGCGCGCGAACACATCCACGGGTAGCACATCCTCCCCATGCAGAAAGCGGAGCCACGTCTTGACGGGCCGCATCAGCCCGTGAACGGTCGCCGGTGCGTAGTGCTGCGCCTGCAAATGGATGATGTAGCGCCTTACCATGTCCGCGGTGATGGCGCGCGGGTCGGTAACGTGCTGCGTTGTCAGCCAGTCCACGAAACGCGCCAGCGCCCATGTGTAGGCTTCCAGCGTGCGCGGTGAGACGCCCGCCGCCTGTTTTGCGGTGAGAAAGAGGTCGCGTGCTAGATGAAGTGTTGTGCTGTCAGTCGGCATGGCCCACGCTCCAAGCGTTCGGGCCATATCACTAGGGGTAGTAGGTGGATTGGTGGTTTCGGGATTTTACCTACTAGATGTGGGCAAATCCTCTCGCCCCGACCATGCGGGAGTAGCTCAGCGGTAGAGCGCCTGCCTTCCAAGCAGGATGTCGCGGGTCCGAATCCCGTCTCCCGCTCCTTTTGCACACCGAAACTCTCTGCCATGGCACCTCATTTCTCCGATCACCGCGTCCATGTTACAATACCACGCAATGACCTGCACGGCGCACCGCATGTAGGCAGGCGAAAGGACTCGATCATACATGGACAAGCCCGTGTCCCATCCCTTCCGGGTGGGTGAGATCTATGCCAACCGTGTCGGTGAGTACGAAGTCATCGACATTTCCCCGCCCAAGATGACGATTCGTTACCACAGCAACAACCAGATTCTCGTGACCGACATCGCGCTCTCCGCTCGCATCTGGGAAAACCTGCACCTGCCGCCGGAGGTGGCAGAGGAGCCGACCCGCTCACGCCCGCTGCCCAAACCGGCTGCTGCGTCACGGGCCAAGCCGGCGGCTAAGCCGGCGGCCAGCACATCGGACAAGCCGGCCGCTGCCCCGCGCACCCGCACGCGCCGCCCCACCACCAAGGACTGACCCGAGGCGAGCACGAGCCCAGCGCAACCGTAACGCCTTGGCGCCCTCGCTGGGCTGCTCGCCTGCCACCCGCCCCGCCTCATCGCCGGAACGCGTTTCCGCTGGAGCACCCCCCGTCATCTATTGACGCAAATAACCGGCTTTACCATAGTCATTTTGTCCCGCAGTCCCGACTGAGGTAGACTCCTGTCCAAATCACCATCCCTGGCGGCAACCATGACCCAGCACGCTCAGATTCCATCCGGCCGTGCCCGGGCGCGCGATATCGGCATCCGGCCCGGCGTCCTGCCGTCCGGCCCGCTCAACGCCATCACCGACGTGGATGGCGTGCGCGTCGGCCACGTGACGCTCATCGAGGGCGACGATATCCGCACCGGCGTGACGGCCATCCTGCCCCACGGCGGCAACCTGTTCCAGGATAAGGTCCCGGCCGGCCTCGCGGTGGGCAACGGCTTCGGCAAGCTGATGGGCAGCACCCAGCTCGTCGAGCTGGGCGACATCGAGACGCCCATCGTCCTGACCAACACACTGGCGGTGCCGCAGGCTGCGCAGGCCGTCATCGCCTGGACCCTCGCCCAGCCGGGCAACGAGGCCGTCGTCTCGGTCAACCCCGTCGTCGGGGAGACGAACGACAGCCGCCTGAACGACATCCGCCGCCCCGCCGTCACGCCCTACCATGTGCTCCAGGCCATCGCTGTGGCCCGGCCTGGCCCGGTCGCAGAGGGTACGGTGGGCGCAGGTACCGGCACGGTCGCGTTCGGCTGGAAGGGCGGCATCGGCACCAGCTCACGGCGGTTGCCCCCTGCGCTGGGCGGCTACACGGTCGGCGTCCTGGTGCAGGCGAACTTCGGCGGCGTGCTCCAGATGGCCGGCCTGCCCGTCGGTCAGGCCCTCGGCCAATACTATCTGCGCGATGTCGTGGAGCGAGGCGATGCGGACGGCTCCATCATGATCGTCGTTGCGACCGACGCGCCCCTCTCCGACCGCAACCTGACCCGCCTTGCGCATCGCGCATTGGCCGGGCTGGCGCGTACTGGCGCAGCCTTCTCCGATGGCTCCGGCGACTACGCGCTGGCCTTCTCCACTGCACCCTCCGTCCGCCGGACGTCCGAACGCCGCTTGCACCTGGCGACGGCCACCGAGCTGCCTAATGCCCTCGTCTCGCCGCTCTTCGAGGCCGCCATCGAGGCTACCGAGGAAGCCATCTGCAACGCGCTTTGCATGGCGACCACGCTGACCGGCTACCGGGGCGTGACGGTCGATGCCCTCCCCCTGGATCGGGTCGCCGCGCTTATCCCGGTTGAAAGTTAGCAGGTTGCAGGTTACAGGTTGATACTGAGATGATGTCAAGGCCATTCGTTCCTGCCGGATGAGTCTGCATGATCGCACGTCGCAGGTTGCACGTTTCCGCTTGTCAGCTTACACTTAACCCCAACTTGTAACCTTCGAACGTTCAACCCTGAACAGGAGCGACACCATGCAGGCAGATATCGGCTTGATCGGCCTGGCCGTGATGGGCCAGAATCTTGTGATGAACATGGCCGACCACGGCTTTACCGTGGCCGTGTTCAACCGCACTACCTCGGTCGTGGATGAGTTCGTCAACGGCCCGGCGCAGGGCATGAGCATCATCGGCACCCATTCTCTGGAAGAGCTGGTCGCCAACCTCAAGCGGCCGCGACGGGTGATGATGCTGGTGAAGGCCGGTCAGCCGGTGGACGACTTCATCGAGAAGCTCATCCCGCTGCTGGAGCCCGGTGACATCATCATCGACGGCGGCAACTCGAACTACGAGGACAGCATGCGCCGGACGGCCTACGTCGAGTCCAAGGGGCTGCTGTACATCGGCACCGGAGTCTCCGGCGGCGAGGAGGGCGCGCGGCACGGCCCGTCCATCATGCCCGGCGGCTCCCCAGCGGCCTGGCCGCACGTCAAGCCCATCTTCCAGGCCGTTGCGGCAAAGGTGCCCGAGGGCGATCCGAACGGCGAGCCGTGCTGCGATTGGGTGGGGGAGAACGGCGCGGGCCACTTCGTCAAGATGGTCCACAACGGCATCGAATACGGCGACATGCAGATCATCGGCGAGGCCTACCAGTTAATGAAGGAGGGCCTGGGGCTGTCTAACGACGAGATGAGCGATGTCTTTGCCGGGTGGAACCGGGGCAAGCTCGAATCCTATCTCATCGAAATCAGCCGCGACATCCTGGCGTTCCGCGACGAGCAGGGCCAGCACGTCATCGACTACATCCTCGACAGCGCGGGCCAGAAGGGTACGGGCAAGTGGACCGTCGTCTCTGCGCTCGACCAGGGCACCCCGCTGACGCTGGTCAGCGAGGCCGTGTTCGCGCGCTTCCTCTCCTCCCTGGTCAACGAGCGCGCGGCTGCGTCGAAGGTACTCGGTGGGCCGGCCGGCCGGCTCGATGTCGACCGTGCCGCCTTCCTCGCAGACCTCGAAGAGGCCGTCTATGCGTCGAAGATCGTGTCCTACGCGCAGGGCTACATGCTGATGGGCGCGGCCGCGCAAGCGTACGGCTGGCAGCTCAACCTGGGCGGCATCGCGCTGATGTGGCGCGGCGGGTGTATCATCCGGTCGGTCTTCCTCGGCAAGATCAAGGAGGCTTTCGAGGCCGATCCCAGCCTGCCGAACCTGCTGCTGGCGCCCTATTTCCAGGAGGCCGTGACGTCTGCCGCCGGTGCGTGGCGCCGGGTTGTGGCGGCTGCCATCGAGGCGGGCATCCCCGTCCCGGCGATGAGCAGCGCGTTGAGCTTCTTCGACGGCTACCGCC
>JAKPQT010000539.1 GCA_029555885.1 Chloroflexota bacterium
CTCTGCGTGGCGCTCGGCCGCGGCCGGCTCGCGGGTGCGGAGGTACTGCCCGTCGTCCTGCAGGCACGCGCCGATGTGCCCCTGGATGTGAAAGCGGTCGCGCCGCCCCCGCATCAGCCGTCCGATGTGATCGCGGATGGCAGGAGAGGGCATGAACAGGTCCATGTAGCGCACGCCCCCGTCCAGCGCGGCTTCGATGGTCGCCGCTACATCCGCGTAGGGCGCCTTCTCTAGATGTTCCAGCCCCAGGCCGATCCTGCCGGTTTCGATCCCGGTGCGTCCGAGTATGATGTTTTCCATGATGGATGATCCTTCTTGGGCGCGGGCAGGCACCATCGCGGGGCGATGCGCCTGCCCGTCGCCAGGTTGGTCCGAGATGTGTTACCTCACGATGAGGATAATGTTTCGATGTGGCCGCGCAGTTCTTCGTCCCACGCCGCGCAGCGGTCCAGCGCGGCGCGCGCCGCCGCCAGCAGCCCGGCGCTCCGCCCGACCTCCACGATGTCGTCGTACAGCATCTGCCGGGCCAGCGTGAGCGCGGGCCGGTAGAGCGGGGCATCTCCGGTCGTCGCGTCGTGCATCGCGCGGGCGAGCGCCTCCATCTCAGCGAGTGCGGCTGCTGCGTTTCCCTGGTCCAGCAGCCGCTCGATGGCGGGCCACCGGGCGTCGACCAGCGCGCGGGTGCGGGGCGGGGGTGCGTCACCGCGCTCCGCGGCCGGCAGGCCGATCGCGTTGGGCGATGTCAGGATGAGGCCGCGGGTCATGGCGGGGGACTCCAGGCCGGGTCCATCGGCATCCCCGCTTCAAACCAGAGGAAGATGCTCCGGTTCATGGCGCTCAGGCGGTCCGGGTCCGTGAGATAGAGGGCGTAGGTTTCCGCAAAGAACTCGTCATTGCCGCCGCTCTGCGCATAGTCCGTGAACGGGGTGAAGCCGAATCTCCCGGCCAGGGCGATGAAGGTCGGGATCTGGTCCTGAGCCGCGCCGATAGACTGGGTCGCGGTCAAGAGCGCATCCATGGCCGCATCCAGGGCCGTTGCGGCCTGCACCATTGCGGCCGGCACGCCTGCTGCGGCCAGGGCCGCGCGGGCCTGGTTGCGCGCGGTCACGGCCGCCTGCGCGGCCTGCAGCAGCACCGTGCGCTCTGCGGGCGTGGCGGGCGGGGTTGCGATGACCGCGGCGTTGAGGGCATGAATGGCTTGGTTCGCGGCGCTGCGTGCCTGTGCATACGCCTGGCGCAGTTGGTGCTGCGCCTGCGGCAGCGCGGCGTTGAGCGCAGGCAGCCCCGCGTTGGCCGCGGTGATCTGCGCGTTGGCAGCCGCTATCGCAGCGCTGGCATTCCGCACCGCAAGGAAGATGCGCATGTGGCCGACCTCGTGCGCGATGGTCCAGTCGGCGCCTGGCCCGGTGCTGCCGGGCGGCCCCACCGCTGTGACCGCGTTCCGGGCGAAGGCTGAGTCGTAGTAGTGGATGTGCGGCGGGCCATGGGGGACCGGGCCCGGCTGGTCATGCGCAGGCGAGGCATCCGTGTGCGCGAAGCCCATCAGGATCTGGCCCGCGACGCCGCCGGCCGGGCCCTGGTGGTCGCGCACGAGCGTGACGCCCCGCAGCGCCGGCCGGTCGCGCGCCGGAATCAGGTCATACGCAGCCTTCACCTGATTCAGTTCGGCTGCGGTCCATTTTGCGGCGGCTTGCGTGCCGAAAGCTGGCCGGTCGTCCACGGCCGTCAGCCCGAAATCCGCGACGAGCTGGGCCTTCTTCCCATCGACCGTAAGCTGAGCAAATG
Source organism: Chloroflexota bacterium (assembly GCA_029555885.1). The sequence goes on from JAKPQT010000539.1 coordinate 1,786, forward strand.
CGGGCGCGACTTCCCGGGGCCTGGCGTCGCCCAGGCGCTCGACCCGCACATTCTTGTTCGCGTCGAAGATGAGGTCGTAGCGCACGTCGACGGTGTTGCCGCCCCGCCGCACGTGGAAGACGACCGGCCACGAAGCGTTGCGGAATTGAATGGTCGAGGTCGCGGGAAAGACTGTGCTGGCGGCATTGAGCACGCCGTGCCGCACGTAGGGCAGTTCGCTCACGGGCACGCGGCTGAAGTCGACCGCGCCGATGCTGGCGAGCGCTTTGAGCTGGGCCGTGACGTCCGGCACGGGGTCAGGCGGCAGGGTATAGGCCGCGGGCGCTTCGGTGATGATGCTGAGTTGTGGGGGCCGGACAGTCATTGCGGCGGACAGCAGCTCGACGACGCAACGGTACTTATCGACGATGGTCGGATTGGTGATACGGCGGACGTCAATGGTGCCCGCCGGGCCGGCCTCGATCGTGACGAACGCGCGGCGCAGGCCTGCACTGATGCGTGCGAGGATCGCGTCGCGTGCGGCCGGGGCGAGCGTCTGGCCGGGCAGCGCGCGGATCAGGTCGTCCAGATAGGCTTCGATGAACGCCTGGTGGGTCGTGCCCGCCGCAGTCTCCGCCGCGCCGAACGCGGGCGTGCCGGTCAGCCCTGCGGACGTGAAGGGGTCCGTCTCGATCAGCTCGGCGACGAGCGAGGCGTAACGGTTGCGCTCCTCGTCGGGGGCGGGCGCGGGCAGGGCATCGGAAATGGTGAGCGCGGCAGCCGCGGCCTCGCGGACCTGCCGGACGACCGCGAGGAGCGCCGTGCGCAGCCGCGTGCCGTCAGTGCTGCCGGCCTGCAGCGCAGGGGCCTGCACCTCGAAGACGGTGCGCGCTTTGGTGAGCATCCCGCGGAGCCGTTCTTGGTTGAGCACGCGATGCGCCTGCGGGGCCGCGGACACGGCCACCGTTTCCTGGGCCATTTCGGCCGCGGCTGCTATCTCGGCCGCCATCGGCTCTGCAACATGGCCTCCGGCAGGGTGCCTGAGCGGTCGCATGATGGTAAGTGCGAACTCGCGCTGTCTCTCGAGGAATGCCGCCATCTCTTCCAGGAACTCGGCGGCCTCGGCGACCGTGGCCTGGTGCACCGGCGGCTGCGCGGGCTGGCGCATGTAGAGCCCCCGTGCGGGCCGGTTGTGCTGCTGGACCACGTGGGCCAGCTCGTGCGCAAGCAGGCGTCTGCCCTCGTGAGCTCCGGGTGCATACTCCCCTGCGGCGAACACGATGTCGCGGCCCGCCGTGAATGCCCGGGCCTGCAGCGCCCGCGTCGCACCGGCCGCTGCGGGGTCCGTGTGCACGCGCACGCTGCTGAAGTCGAAGCCGAAGCGCGGCTCGAAGTAGGCACGCACATCGCGCGGCAGGGGCCGGCCGCTGCCCGCGCCTCCGGCGGGCGCGGCCCCGCCGGCCTCTGCCAGGCCGGCGGAAGTTGGCTCCGCTTGGCGCAGGATCGTGTCAGCGGTGGCCTCTGCCTCGCGCTCGATGTCATCAGCAGGGGAGGTGACGTTCAGCCCGTCATCCGGTGCGGGCATGGGTGGCGCGAAGATGGGCGTGTGGCCGAACTCATGGACAGCACCGGATGGGGCCGCAGTCGCCTCACCGCGCTCCGCAGTGCCTGCCCGGTCCGGGATTGGGGTCGCTGCGGCCTTGGTTGGCTCAGTAACCTTCGGCGCGGGTGCGAATGTGCGCATGCTCAGTCGCCCGTCCTTGCTGAACAGATACCAGGCCGATCGCGTGAGTCCGATGGGGATGGCTCGAACGGGCCGGTGCTGCCCTGTTCATGGCATATTTTACTGCCGGGGCACCGGTGTGTCAACTGGTCGCGAACGTCCGGCAGGGATACAGAATAGATTTGGAGTCGAGGCTTCAGCCGGTCAGGTCGGCTGTGTGTGTACACTCCCTAACCGGCTAAAGCCTCGACTCCCGGCTCGCTGCTGCCCAGGCGTTCGTCAGACGCCGGGCTGCGGAGTGGCGCGTGCCACCTGCTCCCCGGACAGGCCGAGAAAGCGTCGGAGATTCTCGCCACGGACCTTATCCAGTACGTCCTGGCCGAGCCCGAGGGAGGTCAGGATTTCCTCGTCGCGCTGGAGCCATTCGCGCGCCCACGCGCTATGGTAGCCGGGCGCGCGGCAATCGCTGCCGAAGATGACGTGATCGGCCACGTCATAGCCCGCGCCGAAGAGATCGGTCAATGCGCGGCGGCGATAGATGGGCGGCGTGCCGGGGGTGATGTCCACGAACATTTCCACGCCGGATGCTTCGCCTGGCGACCGGCGGTGACCCAGCGCGTTGAGCATCTTGCCATAGACGGCAATCAGCTCGTCGCACCAGGGCCAGCCGATGTGTGCCAGCGCGAAGCGCAGGCCCGGCACGTCGAGCAGCGCCTCGAAGCCCGCGGGCCGGCAGTACTCGGACGAGGGCTTACCGTCCCACAGGATGCCGGAGTGGAAGAGGATCGGCCGCCTGGTCGCGGCGATGGCGCGAAAGGTGGTCAGCGCGGCCGGATGGCCCGGATGGAAGTGGTCGCAGATGACCTTGAACCCGGCGACGCCGTGGCCCGCGGCCAGCGCGACCTGATCGAGCGCATCCGGCTCCAGCGGGTCGATCCAGAAGAACGGGTAGAGGTCGGGGCTGAGCGCGCACCAGTCGAGGAGCTGCCGGAGCCGGTCCGCGGGCGGCGGCACGTCCTGCGTGTCACCGGCAAACGAGGCGGGTGGCTGGGAGATGAGCGTGCCGCCGCTGACGCCCGCGGCCTGCAGCTCGGCCAAGAAGTCCGGCGCGGCCGGCTCCGGTCCCATCAGGTGGATGTGACCGTCGAGGATGGTTGTCATGGTTGTGCCTCCGAGGCGAGCGCTGGAAACTGGAAGCTGGTCCATGTAGTGCGGTTGATACCAGGTCAAAGTGACGGTACGACTGGCAGGAAAGATAGTACGGGTGTTCTGAGTTGTCAAATTACAGAATCTCGTCTATACTATTTTTATAATATTTGTACTAACAAATATACATTTCGCTGAACGGGCTGCCGCCGCTCAGTTGACGATCAAGGAGCCCAAAATGCAGATCAAGCTGGCAAGCATCTTCGTAGACAACCAAGAGAAGGCCCTCACATTCTACACGGACGTGCTGGGGTTCGTGAAAAAGGCGGATGTCCCGAACGGCGACTATCGCTGGCTGACCGTTGTGTCGCCCGAGGATCGCGAGGATATCGAACTCCTGTTGGAGCCCAATGACAACCCCGCCGCGCAACAGTATCAGAAGGCCATCTACGACCAGGGCATCCCGGCCACCGTGCTGTTCACGACGGATGCGCAGGCCGACTACGAGCGGCTGCGCGGCCGGGGCGTGCGCTTTTTATCAGAGCCGGTCGTCGCGTCGTGGGGCACCAACGTCATCTTCGACGACACGTGTGGCAACCTGATCAACCTGGTGCAGTTGTAAGGCGGGCGGAGTTTGCGTGACTATGTGTCTTTGAGATACTCCCGCACCAACAGCGCGGCCGTTGCGCCCTCGCCGGCTGCGGAGGCTACCTGCTTGGTGCTGCCGGCGCGCACGTCGCCCGCCGCAAAGATGCCCGGGGAACTGGTCTCCAGGACCCCAGGCTCCCGGCGCTCGAAGCCGGCCGGTCGCGCGGCGTCGTGCACCAGGTCATGCCCCGTCACGACGAAACCCCAGCGGTCGAGCCGGACCTCCTCAGGTTTGAGGAAGCCGGTATTGGGCATCAGGCCGATGAAGACGAAGACGCCTGCGGGGTGGATGACCTCGGCGGCGCCGGTCTGACGGTCGCGAAGTGTGACCGCCTTGAGCTTGCCGCCCGCGCCCTCGAAGCACACGACCTCGGTGTTGAAGCGCACCTTGATCTTGGGGTGGCGCATTACCTTTTCCTGGATGACCTGGCTGGCCTTGAGTTGGTTGCCGCGCACGAGGAGCGTGACCTTCTCGGCCAGGCCGGCCAGGAACAGGCTTTCCTCGGCCGCGCTGTTGCCACCGCCGACGACCGCGACCGGCATGCCCCGATAGAAAGGCCCATCGCAAGTGGCACAGAAGTGGATGCCTGCGCCGATGAAGTCGCTCTCGCCCGGCGCGCCGAGGTGCCGGTAACGGCTGCCGGTGGCCAACAGGAGCGCGCGGCCGCTATACTCGCTGCCATCGGCAGTGGTGACGCAGTGGTAGTTGTCGTGGCTGTACACTTCTGTCACATCCTGCGCCTGCAACATCTCGACGCCGAAGCGCGCCGCCTGCTGGCGGAGCTGATCGGCAAATCGCGCGCCATCGATGCCCTCCGCAAAGCCCGGCATGTTGTCCAGACGTTCGGTGGCCGCGGCCTGGCCGCCCAGCGCCGCGCGCTCGATCACCAACGTTGAAATGCCCTCGCGCGCGGCATACAGCGCCGCGGTCAGCCCGGCCGGTCCGCCGCCCACCACGATCAGCTCGTAGTGGCTGCGCTCAGCGGTCATCTTCAGGCCCAGCTTCGCGGCCAGCGCCGCGTTCGACGGCTCGACCACGATGGAGCCGTCCGCGAACTCGATAGTCGGAATGATGTGCTTGCCGGCGTTTTTCGCCAGCACATAGGCTTCGCCTGCCTTGTCCTGTTCGATATCCACCCAGCGGTATGGGATCTGGTGCTCGCCCAGAAATTGCTTGCTCCGGCGGCAGTCGGGGCACCAGTAGGCGCCGTAAACGGTGATGTCAGGCTCGGTCATTTTGCTTCCCTCCGCACCCTCTGACGCGCGGCCGGCCGCATATCTTACCCGGTTAGCGCATCTCCGTCTCGGCCCGCAGCGCAGCCAACAGCGCCTCGAACTCCTCTCGGCAGTCGCCGCACCGTTCCAAGTGGTCCTGGACCAGCGGCATGGCCTCAGCCGCGTTCCTGCCTGCCAGCGCCAGTTCCGCAAACCGGTCGAGTTGTTCGTAGCATTCCTCGCACCCGATCTCATCCGGCCGCGTGGTCGCCACCATCCGCATCATCCGCGCAAGTTGCTCTGGCGGCATGGCTTGCATGCGGGTGGGCCCCTTGACTCCCCTGATCTTGCCCCATAGTCTTTGAAGCATGTGTGCCCCGCTCATCTCCCGGCAAACATCGCCAGCAGTTCGTCCGGCGCAAGGCCATCGCGCCGCAGGCGCTTCTGCAGGCGCTGCCGGGCGTCGTGCAGTAGTTTGTACAGGGCATTCCGGTTCGTGCCCAGGCGCTCCGCAGCCTCCTGCAGGGGCATCCCGCCCTGCATCACCGCCAGCATCGCCTGCTGCTGCCGGTCCGTCAGTTCCTCGGCGATCATGCGCCGGACCGTCTCCAGCATCACCGCCTGGACGGCAAGCTGCCCGGGATCTGCAGCCTGATCGGTCAGCACTGCGGGCGTGAAGTCAGAGGCCTCGTGTTCCGCCATGAGGTCGTGCAGAGAGACATCACGCCAGCGCCGGCGGCGCAGCTCTGTCAACGCCACCCTGACAGCCACCTTCTGAGCCCAGGTCGTGAAGCGGGCCTCGCCCCTGAACGATGCCAGCTCGCTCAGCACCTTCAGCAGCGCGTCCTGCGCAAAGTCCTCCAGGTCGGATTCCGTCACCCCGCGACCTGCAAGCGCATAGCGCAGGCCGCGCAGGTCGGTGAGGACCGCGTCAGCTTCCGGGCCGTGCAGACCCTCCAGCCACTCCCTGTTGGTGCGGTCGCTCATGGAGTTGCGCTTCCTGTTGGCCATTGCGAAACGGACTGGCCGTTTGGGTCGATTGCTGCGAAGGAACCAACCATAACACAACTGGACCTGCTGCACAAGCGGCGCGGAGCGTAGCTCTCATCCCACAGGACCTTTCGTAGCTTGTATGCAGCTCGCGCGAAACTTGTCTGATGACGGGGTAAGAGATCGCCGGGTGAGGCCGTCAAGAGAGTCAACCGGGCAAGACAGGTCCGGCACACCAGCAAATGCCCCTGATGCTCGGCATGGGCGACATGGTGCTGCAGATCGGCCAGCCGCAATGGCTGAGCCTGATGGGCCATGTTATCTACGGCATCGTCGCGGGCCTGCTATATATCCCATTGCGCAAGCGTATCTAGGCGTCACCAGCCTGGCCGCCAGGGTCCGCTCGCCAGCATGTGCAGGCGGCGGACCACGATGCCGGGTTGGTCCCTGACGCAAATAGTGTGGACCAAGATCAAGGCTTGAGCCGGTCGAGGCTTTACCCGGTCAGGCCTGCCGTCAACGAATGGTTCGGGGGACGAGTCAGTGAGTCGTCCCCCGCGCAACTCGTTGATCCGTTGTCGCCACTGTCACGCTATCACCCAACCGTCGCAAAAACGTCGCATCGATGTTGCGAACGTGCAGCCCGCGGTCAACTTCACACGCCCTGCGCGGCGCCATACCGCGCGGCCCACGAATGCAGGCTGGCCCACTGGAGGGGCACGTGGATCACCGTCACAGTGTTGGCGGCCAGCCCGGCTGCGATGGCCGGCCCGAGCTGTGACGCATGCTCGATGTAGACGCCGGTCGCGCCGAGCGCCTCGGCCACCCGGTCGAAGCGGATCGCGCCGTACCCGCTGGCGCCGAACTGGCTGGCGATGCGCCGGCCCTCCGGCTGGTCGTCCGCCACGATGCCCCAGGCGCCGTCGTGCGCGACGACGGCTACATAGGGCGTGCCGAAGCGCAGGGCCGTGCTGATCTCGCTCAGGTTGAAGCCGGCTGACCCGTCGCCGCTGAGCAGCAGGAGCGGATGCCCCGGCCGCGCGCGCCGGGCCGCAACCGCGCCCGACAGCCCCCAGCCCACGACGCCGCTCGTGCCGCACGTTAGCCAGTGGCCCGGATGTCGGTCGAACAGCGTCATGTGCGCCCACTGGCCGATGTTGCCGCCATCCACCAGGAAGGTGATGTCCTCATCGAGGAATGGCCGGATCTCCCGGCAGACGCGCATGGAGGTCAGCGGCCAGTCATCCTCGTAGCCGCGGGACGCCCACTCCGTGAACAGCATCTGCCGCGCCGCACGCACCTCCGCCAGCCAGCCCGAGTGCGGCGCGGCCCCGAGTGCCCGGAGCTCATCCGCGAGCTGGCGCAGCACGGTCCGGGGATCGCCGGTGATCCCGACCTCGGGGATGACGTTGCGCGTCAGTTCGGACGGCTCGATGTCGACCCGGAGGACGCGCGCGTCGCGGGGAAAGAGCGGCGGATGGCCGCGGCCGACCCGGTAGTCGATGCGCGCGCCCACCGTCAGCACCACGTCGGCCTCGGCCAGCTGCGGCAGCGCGCTGTTCGTGAAGTGGCCCCCGCGCGTGATGCCCGCATACTGGGGTATCGCTTCCTCGATGCAGCCGCGGTCCCAGATGTGCGACAGGATGGGGATGTCGGTCAGCGCGGCGAACTCGCGGAGCGCGTCCCAGGCGCGTGCATAGAAGGCCCCGCTGCCGACGAGCAGGAAGGGCCGTTGTGCTGATGCCAATATCTGCGCGGCCCGGCGCACCAGCTCCCCGTCGCCCGCCGCGGCCGGCTGCGCCTGCAAGAGGCTGATGGGGTCGGGGGCCTCGGCCAGTGCCGCATCCATCTCCGCGGCAAAGACATCGTGCGGAATGGTCAGATGCACGGGGCCTGGCCGGCCGCTCACGGCGAGGGTGAAGGCGGTGCGGACCTGCTGCGGCAGCGCGTCGATATGGTAGACCTTCGCCGCATACTTGCAGACCGGTCGCGCCATGCTCACCTGGTCGAGTTCCTGGAAGGTGTCTGCGCCTTCCGTCTCCTGCGGGCTGCAGCCGCTGATGAGCACCATCGGCCGGCCGTCCCACCAGGCGTTGGTCAGCCCGGTGAGCGCGTTCGTGTGGCCCGGCCCTGCGCTGACGGCTGCCACCCCTGGCCTGCCGGTCATAGCGCCCCAGGCATCGGCCATGTACGCCGCGCCCTGCTCGTTGCGGACGTCGACGATGCCGATGTCACCATCGACAAAGGCATCCAGGAACGGGAACAGGCCGTTCCCGGGCAGGACGAAGAGCTGCTCGATCCCCCAGCGGTGCAGCCGCCGCGCCAGCCATTGTGCTCCGTTCATGTTTTCTTCCTCCCGCGAGATGATGATTGTGCAGTATACATCCGAATTTCTTGGGGGCTGTTCTCCGGCCCGAGCCAGTGGCCCGCTGCGCGGGAGTGCAACGAAGGTAAGAGATTTGAACTGAGACTTCATCGGGGTATTGATTCTTGAAACAGTTGGCGCGATACTGTGCGAGGTTGGATTTGCCCGCCGCCGACCCGAAAGAGCGTGGTCGATGACTTCGGCCGAGTTGCCATCTGCCGGTTCGCCGTCGAAGACCCTGGACGAGCTCGCACGCGATTGCGCTCAGGAGACTGCGCGCTTCTTCCGCGAACACACCCACGATTCCCCCGACTGCTTCGAGCTCTTCCGCCGCGCCCTGGAGCAGAACAGCGAGCAGGCCTGGGAGTCCATCTGCGCGCAGTATCTCCCTCTGGTCCGGAGTTGGGTGGCCCAACATCCCGAGCTGGCGCACTGCGGCGGTGACATCCACGACCTCGCGAACCGGGCCTTCGAGCGCATGTGGGTCGCCTGGACGCCGGACAAGTTCCGGCGGTTCCGCGACCTGCGGGCTCTGCTGGCCTATCTGAAGATGTGCGCGCACAGCGCAGTGATCGAGGAGCTGCGCCAGGCCGGGCCCAGCCCGCGCACCGTCGTGCTCTCTGATCTGCCGGAGGACGCGCTGGACGTGCTCCCACGGAACAGAGGTCCTTCCGTCGAGGGTGAAGTCCTGCACCGCGAGCGGAGCGAGGAGCTCTGGCAGATGGTCCGCGCGCGGCTGCGCGACGACCGGGAGCGCCTGGTGCTGCACGACCTGTTTGTGCTCGACCTCAAGCCCGCCGCGCTCCTGGCCCGGCACCGGGATCAGTTTCGCGATATCCACGAGGTGTACCTGGTCCGGCAGGTCGTGCTCGAACGCCTGAGTCGAGATGCCCAGTTGCGCAGCTTCCTGGGCCTGGATGCTTGAAAACGCGCGCATTGCGCGTTCAGATACCGGAGAGTGAGATGACCCTGACCTGTAGCCTGCCGCCGGAGCCCGATGATGCGCGGCTCCTGGCCTTCCTCGACGGCCAGCCCGATGAACCCATCGCAGCCCATTTGCGGGATTGCTCCTACTGCCGCGGCCGGGCCCAGCGGCTTGAGCGCATGGAGGTTGTCCTGCGCTCCCTGCTGTACCGGATGAGCTGCCCGTCGCCCCTGGAGCTGGGGGAGTACCAGCTCGGCGTCCTGGCCGGCAAGCAGGCGCGTGCCATCGGGCGGCACCTTGCGGAATGCCCCCATTGTGCCCGCGAGGTGGCCCAACTGGAGAGCTTCCTGGGTGACCTCGCGCCGGTACACGTGCCCAGCCTGGCGGAGCAGCTCGTGGAACAAATCGACGTCCTGGTGGCGCGTCTCGCGGGCGGCGTCTCCGGCCTGCTGCCCACGCCGCAGCTTGCACCCGTGTTGGCGGGGGTGCGTGGGGGCGGGTCGGGCCCGGTCATCTACGAGGCTGGAGGGGCGCGCGTGTATATGACGAGCCAGCCGGCCGCGGCAGGGGCGGACGGGCGGGACCTGCTGGGCCTCCTGTCCGGGGTGGACCCGGCGGGCTTCAGCGCGTACCTGTGGCAGGACGGCCGGCTGGTCGCAACTGCGCTCGTCGACGCAGGCGGCAACTTCGTGGTGCACGGCTTGGCTCCGGCACCGTACGAGCTGGTCCTCAGTGGACCGGGCCAGGAGATTTACATCGAGCGGCTGGAAGTGTGAGCTAATCCCCTGACTCCAGCCTGACCCTCTGCCGGCAAGCCCCGGGCGCACAGCCTGGGGCTTGTGCGTTAAGCCTTCCCTCTTTCCTCCCCAACCGGCTGAAGCCTCGACTCCGACTACGCTCTGAACTTGTCCTCCTCATGCTGGAAAACCCCGCGCGCCCGCGTTCATAGGAGCGAGACGGATAGGCAATATTGCTTGCCCGTGCGGTGGGTGATCAGCAAGGGAGGTATGCCGTGAAGCGCACATGCAGTTTGAGCACCGGCGCCGTGGTCGTTCGACTCCTGCTGTTGGGGTTCCTGGCCCTGGTCCCGCTGCCCGGCGCACCGGTTCGTGCCGCGGCGCCCGTCTCGTGCCGTGCGCCGGCGGATGAGGCAGCACGGAAATACTGCGCCGCGCTGGAAGAGCAGGTGCTCGATGCGACGGTCTTCCTGTGTTTCCGGGTGGCGTGCGGCAGCCGGGTCAACGAGAGCCAGACGCTTGTGCACTCGCACGCTACAGTCGTGGATGACCGGACGGTGCTGACCCATGACCACTATGGCTGGACGAACAATCCCAAGTGCAGGCTGGAGGCGCTCGTCGTCTACAGCGGCCGCGGCATGCGGCTGGCAGAGTACGAGGATCCGGAGACGTTGGGTGCGCTGGTGGCGGGGTTGCGCCCGGACCCGGCCGGCAGCCGCTACCACTCCCGTTTGCTGACCTTCCCGGAGCCGCTGTTTGTGGCGGCGAATGTCACTTACGACCGTGTGGACGGCGAGCCCGGCGCGGATGTGCTGGCAGGTTGGGGTGAGCTGGCGGAGGTGAACTGGACCTCGTACCCGCAGCAGACCTATGTGCAGTGGGTGAAGCCTGCCAGATTGGAGGTGCGGGGCGAGGCGCTGGCGCTCTTCGTTCAGAAGCCCGTGAAGGTGGGAGCGTCGGGCGGCGGCGTCTTCCGGGTCGTGAACGGCCGGCTCCATCACGTCGGCAATGTTTGGGCCACCCGGCTCCGTGAAGGCACGAGCGTTGTGGCGCTGAACCAGTAGGCAACGAAAAACCGGCACTCTGTCAGGTTGTCAGAGTGCCGGTTGATCTACTCGGGGACAGGGATTCGAACCCCAAACTTCTGATCCAGAGTCAGATGTTTTACCATTAAACTATCCCCGATTGATAATCCAGATTCTACCACTGCGGGCGGAATCGTGCAAATCTGGACGGGGTTTTCCTGCGACTGCGTGCGGCATTGCCGCCCGCCGCTCAGGATGTTCCTTCGACTACGTGCGCAGCCGTGCGCCGCCCGCTGCTCAGGATGCGCCTCTGACGCTGCACGAGCTGTCCAACCCGCTCGGCGCTGCCGTTACTCGTCCGGCGGGCGAGGGCAGAGGAATGGCTGCGCAGCCTCGAGCAATTCCGCGGGCAGGCTCTCGCCCGCGGAGGGAAGCCCCGGATATGGTGCATATGAGGGCCGTGAAAGCGCGCGATTCGTGGCCTGCGCGTAGATGGCCGCGGCGAAGATGGCCCGCTTCGGCGTCCAGCCCGACGCAAAGTACTTCGATAGCTTCACTGCTTCCTTGCCGGGTAGCTGCCACGGGTCCATGATCTCGCCATCCTGGTCGGTCAGGCTCATGAGCCGCACCCAGTGCTGGTTGAGCGTGCCGCCGGGTGTCGAATCTACCTGCAGCACGACGGCCGCACCATTCTCGAGTGCCGCGGTCAGCTTGTCCAGGGGCATCTCGTTGTTCTCGGCCCGGATGAACGCGCTCAGCTTCAGGCCGAGCGGGGCGACACTGTTGAACACGAACAGGTTGCCGCTGGCGAAGCCTTTGTTTTCGCGCAGCCAGTGGTTCAGATAACCGGGCGACATCGAGTAGCTCGTCATGTCTGTCACCACCGAGGCGACCGATGTCACCAGGCAGCCCACTTCGCCCATGGTCGGCGGATTCGAGCCGAGCCGGTCCTGCGACCACTCTGTATCCCGCTGCGAATAGGGTGTGACCATTAGTTTGCTCCTGGGAGAAGGTCCGCCGCGACGCGGAATGTGACGAATGAATAGCCCTCCGTCGCCTGAAGGTACGCCTGTGTCAGGCTCACGCCTTCGCGCAGCCAGGGCGGGTAGAAGATGCTGCCCAGGAGACGTGCCGGCCGGTGGTCCGGCTGTGGCACCTCCTCCATCTCGTTCGACCATTCGCACAGGAAGACGTGATTCAGGCCGCCGCTCCCGACGCCCGACAGGTTGTTCGGCTGGTGCGGCCAGAGGTCCGGGCCGAAAGCATCTTTTCGGGGGTCTTCGCTGTATAGGAGCAGGAGTTCCGCCATCGAGGGCAGGCGATACCGGCGGCCCTCCTGAGTGCTCAACCAATCGCAGTACTCGCGGGCCGAGGTCTGCGAGACATAGATCACGGGCGTTGCGCCGGATGCTGGCAACGTCAATGCGTGGGGCATGGGCTGGCCTGCCTCGCGCAGATAGCGTTTGTACGATTCACGAGTGACGGGCTGGGCGCCAATCACGCAGTGTACGCCGTGTCCGTTGAGTGTCTTGATTTCGGTCATGCTGTCATCTGGTTTTCTAGCAGGCGTTCTGCCTCGCGGCAGCGCGCCAGCACGCGGTCCTGGCCCAAGGCCATGAAGCTGCCAAACAGCGGGGGCGCCACGTTCTTGCCCGTCGTCGCCACGCGCAACAGGCCAAAGACCTGGCCGGGCTTGAGGGCCAGTCGGTCGGCCAGCTCGCGCAGCGCCGGGTCCAGCGCCGCTTCATCGAACGGCAGCTCTTCCAGCAGGCGGCGGCTGGCCCGCAGCGCAGCCAGCGCGCGGCCGGCATCCAGCCCCTTGGGGATGAGCATCGCCGGATCGTAGGCGATCTGGTCCTCGAAGATGAAATCGACCCACGGCCAAGCCTCATCGAGGGTCTTCAGCCGCTCCGCGACCAGCGGCGCGACATGAGGCAGACCGGGATGCCGCGCCAGCTCCGCCTCGGGCCAGCCGGACGCGCGGCTGAGAAACGGCACGAGCCGGTCGGTCAGTTCCTCGCGATCCAGCTCGCGAATGTAGTGGCCGTTCATCCACTGGAGCTTGCTCAGGGGCAGCGCGCCGGCAGCCGGATTGATGTCGGTGATATCGAACTGCGCAACCGCCTGCGCCCGCGTGAAGAGGTCCGTGTCGGGACTGTAGGCCCAGCCCATGTTCGCCAGGAAGTTGAACATGGCCTCGGGCAGATAGCCGGCCTCGCGGTACTCGCGGATGTAGGTCAGCAGTTCCTCGTCGCCCTCGCCCTTCTTCTTGCGCTTGCTTAGCTTGCCCTCGCCGCTGGGGTCGAGGATGAGGGGCAGGTGGGCGAACGCAGGAATCTCCCAGCCGAGCGCATCGTAGAGATTCACATGCAGCGGCACGCTGCTGAGCCACTCGTCCCCGCGCAGGATGTGGGTGATCTCCATGAAGTGGTCGTCGAGCACGTTGGCGAAATGGTAGGTTGGGAAGCCATCCGTCTTGACCAGCACCGGGTCGCGGTACTGGTTGTTGTCGAAGGGCTTGATCTTGCGCAGCAGGTCGGTGAAGTGCGTCTCCCCGTCCACCGGCATGGCGAAGCGGACGACGGACGGCGCGCCGGAGGCCTCCAGCTCGGCGCGCGCCGCACGGGTGAGCGTGCGGCAGTGGCGGTCATAGCCGATGACGGGGCTCTTGTTCGCGCGCTGCTCGGCGCGGAGGGCATCCAGGCGCTCGGCGGTGCAGTAGCAGCGGTACGCATGACCGGACGCGATGAGCCGCTCCGCCCATTCATGGTAGAACGGCAGGCGCTCCGACTGGAAGTAGGGACCGTACGCTCCGCCCACGCCGGGGCCTTCGTCGTAGTCCAACCCCAGCCAGGCCAGGCTGTCCATGATGTCTTGCAGCGAGTCCGGCACAAAGCGCGAGCGGTCGGTATCCTCGATGCGCAGGATGAACTTGCCGCCTGTGTGGCGGGCATAGAGCCAGTTGAAGAGGGCAGTACGCGCGCTCCCCAGGTGAAAATAACCTGTGGGGCTGGGCGCCATCCGTACGCGCACCCGCTGGTCAGAGAGTGTCATGGCTGTGTCCTTAGATGCTCTATCGGTTGGTAGTAGGCGCTTCAGCGCCGTCGCGCACCTGAGGCGCTGAAGCGCCTACTACGAACAGTATTTGCGCAATTCCACACTATATCAACCCATTATAGCATATATCTGCCCGATCACCACACGGCAAAGGCGCGCGCGCTTTGTGCAAACAGCTCCGCGGTGCCTGCTGTCGCATCGGGCCCGGCCGCGTAGCTCAGGATCCACAGGTCGGTATCGGTCGCGATGAAATATTGGTGGCCCGTGACCTGGCTGGGCGCACCGTCCCGTCCAGTAAACGGGAAGCTGTAGATGATATA
>JAKPQT010000546.1 GCA_029555885.1 Chloroflexota bacterium
ATTCGCAGCCATGCGGATGTGCGGCTGCTGGATATCGAGCGGGATGCGGACCACAATCGTTCGGTGTTTACGTTGGTCGCGCCGCCTGAGGCGCTCGTGCCCGCAATGTTCGATGCTATCAAGACCGCAGCGGGCCTGATCAACCTCGACCAGCACCGGGGCCAACATCCCCGCATCGGCGCGACCGACGTCGTGCCGTTTGTGCCGGTGCGCGGGGTCACGATGGAAGAGTGCATCGCCCTCGCGCGGGAACTGGGCAGGCGGGTGGGGGATGAGCTGGAGATCCCTGTCTATCTCTATGAGCAGGCTGCGACGCGGCCCGACCGCGTCAACCTGGCCGATGTGCGCCGGGGGGAGTATGAGGCCCTGAAAGCGGAGATCGAGACGGATGCGGACCGCGTGCCCGACTTCGGGCCGGCCCGCCTGGGTCCTGCGGGCGCCACCGTCATCGGTGCGCGTGCGCCGCTGATTGCCTTCAACGTCTACCTGAATACTTCGAACGTCGAGATTGCGAAGGCCATCGCCAAGGCCGTCCGCCACTCCAACGGCGGCCTGCGCTATGTCAAGGCTCTGGGGTTGCTGGTCAACGGCAAGGCGCAGGTCAGCATGAACCTGACGGATTTCACCAAGACGCCCCTCCACCGCGTCGTGGAACTGGTGCGCCTGGAGGCCGCGCGCTACGGCGTCTCGGTCGAGTCGAGCGAACTCGTGGGCATGATCCCACAGCAGGCGCTCGTCGATGCCGCGGCCTGGTATTTGCAACTGCACAATCTTGAATCGACCATGGTCCTGGAAAACCGGTTGGTCGAGTGAGGTGCGCCGCGGTTACTCCGCCGGCTCGGTCGCTTCGGCCAGGTGCACGATCAGGTCGGTGTGGCCGATGATGCCGACGAGGCGACCGTCCTCCAGGACCGGAATCGGGTTGGCCTTGTGCTCCACCATGAGGGTCGCGACTTCCTCCAGGTCCGTGTCCGGATCCACGGAAACGACTGGCGTGGTCATGATGTCCTGTGCTGTCAGGCCGAGGATGCGCCGGACGACCTCGCGATACTCGCGCTGGCCGCCCAGCGGGATCTGCGCACCGAGCAGCGGCAGATATACCGGCGAGTGGGGGCGGGCCTGGCGCGCAATCAGGTCGATTTCGGTGACGATGCCGATGACTTCGCCGTTCTGCACCACAGGCGCGCCGCTGATCCCTTCCTGGGCGAACACGCGCGCGATGTGGCTGATGCCCGTATCGGGTGCGAAGGTGATGACGTCGGTTGTCATAATGTCACGAGCTTTCATGTCGCCTCCTGAATCAAATTATACACCATCCCAGCCGCCATGACACCTCTCATCAGGTCATTTCGCCTGTTGGGCCTGCTGCTCATCGCCCTGCATCTGGCCGCGCCCTTGCTGCCGGAGCCACTGGCCTGGGGCCTGTGGCCCGCGACTTACCTGCCGGCGGGCTGGCGGTGGGGTCTGGCGTTGGCAGCCGCCGGGCTGGTGCTCCGCGGTGATGCGCTCTGGCAGCGCGCCCGGCCTGCGTTGGCTCGCGTGCTGGCCTGGCCGGGCTGGCACAGCCGGGCGCTGCCGCTGGTCATCGCGGGCCTGAGCATCATCCCGTTCTACGTCTTTCGCATCCGCCATCTGCGCTGGGGCGACGCCTATATCCTCAGCCGCGCCATCCCGCATCCGGACGTGCAGCTCACCTATGTCTGGCAGGCCCCGCTCGATGTCTACCTCCATGCGCGGCTGTGGCAGCTTGCTAACCGGCTATGGGGTTGGCCCGATCCCATCCCCGTCTACTGGATCGTCAGCGCGCTGTGCGGCGCGCTGTTCGTGTGGGTGGTGCTGCGGCTGGCAGGCATCCTGGGCCGCAATCCCTCAGAGCGGGTGCTGATCGCCGGGCTGATTCTGTCACTCGGGACGGTGCAGTTGTTCTTCGGCTACATCGAGAACTACTCGATCATGGCTGTGGGCGTAATGGTGTTCCTATGGCTGGGCTTGCGCGCGCTGCGCGATGGGCTGCCGCTCGTCTGGCCCGCAGTCGCGCTGGCCCTGACTCATGCGTTTCACCCCTCCACCATCATTCTGGCTCCCGGCCTGCTGTACCTGGCGTATCTGCTCCACCGGCAGGGCCGCATGTCGCCCCGCCGGCTTGTATTGAGCATGGCCGTGCCCTATGTGATCGTGCTGGCTGGAGTCGTTGGCCTGATGACCGCGGGCCAGCATGGCCTGGATGCTCTGATGGGCGTCGATGCGCCGGGCGGCGGCGACCGGCGCTGGTTGGTCCCGCTCTTTGCCGTGACCACGCGCTGGGAGCATTACACCATGTTCTCCCTGGCGCATGCGCTCGACATCGCCAACCAGCAGTTGCTCTCCGCGCCCGTTGTCTGGCCCGCGCTGATTCTTGCGGCCGTGTTTGGGTGGCGCGCGCTACCGCGGGCGGATGTCAGTTTTCGTTGGTTGATGGTGCTGGCGCTGTTGTATCTAGCCCTCACGCTGGTCTGGAACCCCGACTATGGCGGGCAGCGCGACTGGGACCTGTTTTCGCCCGCAGCGCTCCCTGCGACTGTCCTGCTGGCCCATGTGCTGGGGCAGGTGCTGCCCGACCGGGCCGCGCTGCATGCTGTGGGCTGGGCCTTAATCGTCGCCCAGGCCTTCCATACCCTGATGTGGGTCTATCAGAATACGCTTCCCTACGCGGTTTGAGACTTCCTTCTGTCGAGCCACAGGCAGTGCATCTATGGAACTAATCCATCTACGACAACGTTGACATTAAAGGCAGTGCATGAATAATGGATGCTGCTATGTCACGTTTCGGCATGTCTTTTCGCGCGCTTTTACGTCTTGTATAAGGTGTCGTTGGATTTTTTATGCAGTTCGTAATGTGTTGGCGCGACGATTTTGCATTGGTTAGTCGGGCCCAGCCAGCAACATAGTCGTTGCCGGAGCCTGACGACAGGAGGGTGAGGGTGTCTGAGTTACGTCGTGATCCGGTGATGGGGCGGTGGGTGATTATTGCGCCAGAGCGCAGGATTCGTCCTGAACAGATGGGCCTGCCGGCAACGGTCCGGCAGGCGGGGCCATGTGTCTTTTGTGGCGGCGAGGAGGGGCTGGACCCGCACGAGATTTATGCGATCCGTTCGAATAGTTCGCCGCGGAACACGCCCGGCTGGCAGGTGCGCGTCCTGCCCAACAAATTCCCGGTCTTGCGCATCGAGGACAAGCTGACCCGCGAAGGGGTGGGCATGTTCGATATGATGGCCGGAGTCGGCGCTCACGAGGTCATCGTCGAGACGCCGGATCATCAGGTGGAACTGGCTGACCTGCCGGAGCCACACATCGGCAGTATCCTGCGCACGTATCGTGATCGGATGCACGATCTGGGCGGTGACGATCGCTTCAAATACGTGCTCATCTTCAAGAATCAGGGCTACCTGGCGGGCGCGACGATGCCGCACGCACACTCGCAGCTCATTGCAACCCCGGTGACGCCGAAGCGCGTCAAAGAGGAACTGGCCGGTTCGCAGCGTTACTATGAGTTCAAGCGCCGGTGCGTCTTCTGTGACATCATCAAGCAGGAGACGCGACTGACGCGCGAGCGCGTGGTCTTCGAGAATGATACGTTCGTGGTGCTGTCGCCCTTCGCGGCGCGCGTACCCTATGAGACGTGGATTGTGCCCAAGCAGCACAACTCCGACTATGTGAACATCGGCGAAGCCGAATATGCGGGACTGGCTGAGGCATTGAAGACCACGCTGCTCAAGATGCGGACTGCGCTGATGGACCCGCCGTTCAACTACCTGATCCATACGGCCCCGTTCCGGCGGCCGCGGGCCGGCTACTGGGCGACTATCCAGCATGACTATCACTGGCACGTCGAGATACTCCCGCGGCTGACGCGCGCCGCCGGTTTCGAGGAGGGGTCGGGGTTCTACATCAATCCCACCTCACCGGAGGAAGCCGCGGATGTGCTCAGGAAGGCTCCCCTGGTGCTGGAGGTGAGTCCGATTGCCGAGGCAGAGGCCGCACCAGCCGCGTTGATGGTGGAAGCAGCCGTCGCCGGTTAGAGGAGCTCCACATCCTGACGGTCGCATAGCGACCGCGATGCGAAACGGCGCGTCTGAGCGACTGCGCCGTTTGCATCTGAGGTGTAAACTCCGCTGGCTGATGGCTGCATTGTTTTGCTGATCTCCACCAACCGCAGGCGGCAACGATACCAGTCATTTCTGAGGCCGGACTATCAGGTTCGGCCTCAAGTTCGCGCGCAGGCTGCCCGCTGATTGACAAACCCCTATTCTTTCGCTATACTAGCCCCGCATCCTAAATAGCGGGCGATTGCGCGCGGGTGAAGCAAAATTCGCTCGTGCCTTTGCACGCGTTAAGGGATGCGCGATGCGGACTCAGGCCTGGTTGCTGCGCTCCCATGATGGCTGCCACAGTCGGGCCGGTTTTGCCTTATGGCGCGTGTGTCACGCCATATGTTTCGATCTTTTCAACCCATCGTTCGGAGGTTCCTTTCCCATGTCTACGTCTTTGCCACCCACCAAGCCACCCGCTGAGGTCCATCCCATGCAGGCCCTGCTCGACCAGGGAGGGTATGACATGCCCCAGCGAGGCGATATTCGCGAGGGTACGATCATCTCGGTCAGCCCGCAGGAGATCATCATCGATCTCGGCCTGAAACGAGAAGCGATCGTGCCGGCCAACGATTTGAGCCGGCTGGAGAAATCCACTCTGGCGGAAATTCAGGAAGGCACAACCTGGCCGGTGTACATTCTCCAACCGTCCGACCGGGAAGGGAACCTGATCGTTTCGCTCTCGCGCGCGCTGCAGGAAAAGGATTGGCTCGTTGCCCAGCAGATGATGGACAACAACGAGATGTTCGAGGCTGAGGTCAGCGGTCACAACGCCGGTGGCCTGGAGGTCATCTTCGGCAAGCTGCGCGGCTTCGTGCCCGCATCGCACATCTCGACCCTGCCGCGCGAAATGTCGCCGGATGAGCGCAAGGCTCACCTGGCAACCTTCGTCGGAAAGATGATTCCGGTCAAGATCGTCGAGGTCGACCGGAAGCGCCGCCGCCTGATCATGTCTGAGCGCGCTGCGCGCCGCCGTTGGCAGCGGGAACATCGTAAGCAACTGCTCGATGAGATCCAGGTCGGTGAGACGCGCACCGGTATCGTGCGCAGCCTGTCGGAGTTCGGCGCGTTCGTCGATCTCGGCGGGGCCGATGGTTTGGTCCACATTTCCGAGCTGGCCTGGTTCCCGGTCGCCCATCCGAGCGAGGTGCTCAAGGTCGGCCAGGAGGTCGAGGTCAAAGTGCTGCGCATCGACAAGCAGCGCGAACGCGTCGGCCTGAGCCTGAAGCGCGTGCAACCGGATCCGTGGACGCACATCGAGGAGCTGTACAACGTCAACGAGCTGGTCGAGGCTGTCGTGACCCGTGTCACCGATTTCGGCGCGTTCGTGCGGCTGCGCAGCGGCGTCGAAGGCCTGCTGCATGTATCCGAGATGGCCGACATCCGGCCTGATCATCCACAGAGCCTGGTTTCGCCCGGCGACCTGCTCCTGCTGCGCGTCCTGCGGATCGAGCCGGACCGCCGCCGCATCGGCCTGAGCCTGCGCCAGGTCTCCGAGACCGAGTGGGCTGAGTGGGCTGCCAGCTATCGCGAGCAGCACGGCGCGCCGGAAGCCGAGAGCGAGGCTGCGGGTGAGGGCGAGGCTGGCGCCGAGGCAGAGGCGGTCGAGGGCGAGGCTGTCGCGGAGGTCGAGGCCATCGAAGGCGAGCCGCTGCTGGCCGCCGAGCCCGACCTGGTTGCAGAAGCAGAGCCGGCCGTCGAGGAACCGCTGGCCGCAGCGCCTGAACTGGTCATCGAACCCGAGGCCCCGTTCGTGCCGGAGGTTGAGGCTGAGGTTGCCGCGGAGACAGTTGAGGCCGAGGTCGCTGAAGTTGCTGCTGACGTAGCAGCCGAGGTCGAGGAATTGGCAATCTCCGCCGAGGCGGACGTCGTCCCGGTCGAAGAACAGCAGGCCCTCGAAGTGCTCGAGGCTGAAGGCGGCGTGGTGGCCGATGCTGTTCCCGTAGAGGTGCTGGAGGCGGCGGCTGAGGCTGACGCCGACGTGGCTGACGAAGTCGCGTCGGAAGACGAGGACGAAGCCACGCCCCAGGCCTAGGCGTCAAGGGTCAGGGAACGGCCCATCACAAAGGCTGTTCCCTGTTTGCCGCGCGCAGGTCATCTAGCAAGACAATCGTAAAGGCGCGATGAACACCGAACAGGAATCTGCCGCTGAAGCACGCACCCGGCTCCAGGCGGAGCGGGCTGCGGTGCTGCAGGAGCTCGAGCAGCTGACGAATCGCCTGGAAACCAAGGGCGACTATGAGCTGGGCGAAGGCGACCCCATGATCTATCAATGGGAGCTCAATCTCGCCTTGCGTGACCGCGCCCAGCAGCATCTGGCAGAAATCGAGGAAGCGCTGCAACAACTCGACATGGGCATCTACGGGCGCTGTGAGCGCTGCGGGCGGCCCATCGAACCAGAAAGGTTGGCGGTGCTCAGCCATACGACCGTATGCAGCCAGTGTGCTCAACGCCGGCGTTAACCCGACACTGTCCCATCCCCAGCGCAGCCATACGACGCCCGGCACTGTGCCGGGCGTTTGTGTCTGACGTGCTTGTGTCCAGCGTGTGCTTGTGAGGCAGAAACGATGCAGCCCTCGACTCAGCCCCTCGTTGTGATCCTGACCCATGAACACACGGATTTCGACGCGCTGGCGAGCCTGCTGGCAGCCGCCCGGCTTTATCCGCACAGCGTCCCCGTCCTCCCGCGGCAGATGAACCGCAATCTCGAGGCCTTCCTGGCCGATTACGCCGAACTGCTGCCGTTCGTGCGGCAGGACGACTTGCCCAAGCGTCGCATCGAAGAGTTCATCGCGGTGGATACGCAGACGATCCAACCGCTGCGCGGCATGAGTGCTCAAGCCACGGGCCTGATAATCGACCATCACCCGCTGATGCGCGAGCTGCCCGCGGGCTGGAGCTTCTGGGGCGAGGAGGCGGGCGCGACCACCACGCTGTTGGTCGAACGGCTCGCGGAGCACGGCGGTACGCTCAGTCCCATCGAGGCTACGCTGTTGCTGCTCGGCATCTACGAGGATACCGGCGCCCTGAGCTATGCGACGACCACCCCGCGCGATATGCGCGCGGCTGCGTGGCTGCTGGAGCGCGGGGCCAACCTGCTCGTCGTCAACCGGTTTCTGCACCATCCGCTCACGGACGAGCAGCAGCAGCTCTACGAGCAGTTGGCTGACAGCGCACAACCGTACCAGTTTCAGGGCCATGCGGTCATCATCGCCAGCGCCAGCGTGCGTACACCGGTGGAGGAGATTTCGACCCTCGCGCATAAGCTGTACGACCTGTACGAGCCGGACGGTCTGTTTATCCTGGTGGAGATGGGCAACTATCTGCAAATGGTGGCGCGCAGCACCAGTGACGCGATCGACGTCGGCAAGATCGCGGCCGCTTTCGGCGGCGGCGGTCACAGCCGCGCTGCGGCCGCGCTGGTGCGCGAAAGCTCGCTGCCGAGCGTCTTCGAGTCACTGGTTTACGCATTGCAAAGCCACATCCGTCCCAGCATCACCGTGAGCCAGATCATGTCCTATGGTACGCCGCAGACGCTCGCGCCGACCGACACCATTGCGACTGCGGCAGAACGCGGGCGGCGCTACGGGTTTGAGGGCTTTCCGGTGGTCGAAGGTTCGCGCATCGTCGGCATGTTGACGCGGCGGGAGATCGACCGGGCCATCCATCATGGGCTGGAAGGGCATAGCGTCCGGCGCTACATGCGCGCAGGCGAGATTTACGTGACGCCGGAGGATTCCGTGGCGACGCTGCGTAAGGTCATGTCCGATCACGACTGGGGCCAGGTTCCCGTGCTCGATCCGCAGACGGGCGCGCTGCTCGGCATCGTGACGCGGACCGATCTCATCCGGCAGGGTGCTACGGTCAGTGTTGGGCCGGAATCGCTGGCCGATACGATGGCGCGCGCGCTGCCCGCGGCGCTGCTGGACCTGCTGCACCAGGTCGGCGCTGTGGCCGGTGATTTGGGCTACCCCCTTTATGTGGTCGGCGGCTTCGTGCGTGACCTGCTCCTGGGCCAGCCCAACTTCGATATCGATCTGGTCGTGGAGGGCGATGCAATTCGTCTGGCGCAATTGTTGGCCCAGCGCGCGGGCGGCCGCGTGCGCAGCCATCGGCGCTTCGGCACGGCCAAGTGGATTCTGCCGGAGGCCGGCAAGCAGGCAGAGAGCGAGCAGCCGGAAGGCAACCTGCCGGAGTCGCTTGATTTCGTCACGGCCCGCACCGAATTCTACGAGCATCCGACGGCCCTGCCGACGGTCGAACGTTCCAGCATCAAGCAGGACCTGCATCGCCGTGACTTCACCATCAACACCCTGGCGATTCGGCTCACGCCCGACCGGTGGGGCGAGCTGCTGGATGCCTATGGCGGCCGCCGCGACCTGGATGAGGGCATCATCCGGGTGCTGCACAGCCTGAGCTTCATCGAAGACCCCACGCGCATCCTGCGCGCGGCGCGGTTCGAACAGCGCTTCCAGTTTCACATCGAGCCGCGCACCGAGGAACTCATCGGCGGCGGCCTGGACCTGCTGGAGCGCGTCAGTGCCGAGCGCATCCGTCACGAGCTGGAGCTGATCCTGGCCGAGGCCCAGCCGGAGCGCAGCCTGTGCCGCCTGGCCGAGCTGGGCGTGCTGGTGCGGCTGCATCCTGCGCTTCACTGCGATGCCTGGTTCATCGCGAAATCAGCGGTCTTACGCGCCGAGTGGCATGTGCTTCTCAGCGACAGCGCGCGTGCGCACAATCTTGCAGCCGAGGAACTGCCCCGGCTCTACTTTGCCCTGTTGACTTACGGTATGGAGGATGCCGATCTGGTCGAACTTAATGAGAAAGTGCGTATACGCAAGGAATACCGCGACCTGACGCAGGAGGTTCATCGGCTGGCTGCCTGTCTGCCTCAGCTCGCCGCGCCGGACCTCCGCCCCAGCGAGGCGGTCAAGTTGCTGGATGAGTCCAGCGCAGGCGCCAGGTTAGTGCTGCGCATTGCCACCGAAGATGAGACCATCCGCCGGCATCTCGACCGGTACGAGCGCGAGTGGCAGTACGTCCGCCCGCTGCTGACCGGCGACGACCTGCGCAAGCTGGGCCTGCCACCGGGCCGCATCTATCGCGCGGTTCTCGACCGCATCCGGTCCGCCCGCCTGGATGGCGCGATTGCCACGCGCGGCGAAGAAGAAGCTCTGGCGCGCCAGGTAATTCAGGCTGCCCGAACATGACAAAACTGACATTTCGGCTTGTTCAGCAGCCCGTACCTCCGCGCGACCTTCAGCGTTGATTAGAACGAGCATGGCCATGCAACCAGCGATCAACGACGAGCAGATCACGTCGCTGCTGCCTGGATGTCAGCGCGGCGAGTCGGCTGCCGTCGAAGCGCTGTACGACCTTTACGCAGACCGGCTGTATCGCTATATCTACGCGCGCGTAGGCGATCCAGAGATTGCCGCGGACCTGACGACGGAGTTGTTCGTGCGGGTCATCCGGCATATCGCCGGCTTTCGGATCAACCACCGGCGGCCGGCCGCTTCCTTTAGCGCCTGGATCTATCGTATTGCGGCCAACCTGGTCAACGATCATCACCGGCAGGCGCGTCGGGCGCCAGAGATGAGCTTGACCGAGGAGCTGCGACTGCCAGCCCGCGATGCCAGCCCGCATCGCCAGGCGGAACAACAGGAGTTGTTCCGGCGGCTGGGCCGGGCCATTGAGACGTTGAGTGAAGAGCAGCGGTTGGTGATTTTGGCGAAGTTCGGCGAAGACATGAGCAACGCAGAGGTGGCGGCCTGGCTGGGCAAGTCTGAAGGGGCCGTCAAGTCACTGCAGCACCGTGCGTTGCAGGCGCTCAGCCGGCTTCTGAGGATGGAAGATGGCGGCTTGGTGGGATCAGAGACAGGTCGCGGGGCGCTACGATGAACCTGAGTCGGATGGTTGATGATTGTCTGGCACGGATGGCCGCCGGTGAGAGCCTCGAGGCGTGCCTGGCGCGCTACCCGCAGAAAGCAGCGGAACTGGCTCCGTTGCTCCTCACTGCGGCGGAGTTGCACGGCCTGGCCGGCGCCCGGCTGAGCCAGGGCCAGCGGTTGCGCGCGAAGGTCACACTGCGTGAAGCGCTGGCTGAACGCAACCGGCCCCAGACGCCTGTCGTCGCACGCTGGCTGCGCGTACTGCCTGTGGCGCTGCTGCTGACTGCCGTGCTCTTTGTCAGTGTGACGGGCGCCGCGATTGCCGCAAGCCAGCCGGGCGATTTTGCCTATCCGCTGCGGATCGTGGTCGAGCGTGCGCCGATTTTCGTGCGGTTCTCGTCCGCTGGTCGAGCTGCGGAGGAAGTCGACATTGCCGGACGTCGCCTGTCGGACGTGCGCGAATACTTGATTCGCGGGGGTGCAGTCCAGCCCGTCGCGCTCCGTGAACTGCTGGCCCGCGACGAAGCTGCCCTGCGCCGGGCCGAGCAGTTGAGTGCCGAGGAACGGCTCGCCATCCTGGATGCAGTGGCCGGTCATGCTGAGGAACTGGCTGCGCTGGCGGGCGTCGCGACCGAGGACGAAGCCCAGGCTCACCTGCAGGCTGCTGCCGAGCGGATCCGCGACGCTTCGGCCCGGCTCGTCCAGGCTCCCGTGGACAGCGCGACGCCGCAGCCGGCGCCCGCATCGCCAACACCGAGCCTGACGGTATCGCCGGTGAGCGCAGTTGCTACGGTGGCGCCCACAGAGACGCCCGTGCCGGCCCAGATTGCTGCGCCGACCTGTACGCCATCGACCTGCCCGACGCCGAGCGTAGAACCGCCGGCCAGTCCAACGGCGCTGCCGACCCGGGTGAGGATTGCGGCGCCAACAGTTGCGGTTCACCCGACACACGAGCCGATTGTGGTGCCGAGCGCAAGCCCGACATCGCCGCCCGTGGTCGAGCCGTCCGCGACGCCGCGGCCCAGGCGCACCCGGACTCTTGAGCCGAGGCTGACGCTGCAAGCGACGGCCCTGCCGCCGGGGAAGCAGCCCACCGCGGCTGTGCCGACAGTCGTGATGCCTACCGTCATCGTCCCGACGATTGAGGTTCCGACAGTCGTGCTGCCGACCCGGCCCTTGCGCGCGACCCTTGCCGCGACCGTCACGTCCAGCGTTTCCGGCCTGCCGACCCCGACTGCGACACCTTCGGAGACGATACAGCCGGCGACGACTATAACTGCGACGATGCAGGCGCCGACGCCGAGTGTGCCGGAACTGACGATGCTGCCGCCGCTGGCAACCCTGGCTGCGCTGACACCGGGGCTCCCGCCGATTATCGGCCCGGATCCGCGGCATACGCCCGGAGCAGCCCTGACCGCCATCGCGACGGCCCGGCCGGACCGCACTGGCACGCCGGAGCCGCGCCGCAAGCGGCCATAGGGGTGCTGCGGTGAACGGGGCGCGCATAGTTGACTGGCCGATTGCGTTCCTGCTGCTCTGCGCGATAGTCGCGCTGGCGCTGATCCCGCCGAGCGCAGTGCAGGGGATGGAGCATGCTGCGCCGTATCGCGCGGCAGCCGGCTGCCGCGAGCTGGTAGTCAACGGCGGGTTTGAGCAGGCGGGGCAGAGCTGGACACAGGCGCCCAATCCGGCCGGCCGTGCGCTCGTTACGAACTTCTACTGGAAGAGCGGGCAGTATGCCGCCGACCTGGGCGGGGTGAATAGCGCGACTGACCGATTGACTCAGGTCATTGCCCTGCCTGCCGATGTGAATGAGATCACGCTCGCGTATTGGTGGGCGCTGCAGACCGAAGAAGCCAGCACAGGCGCGGCGTTTGACCGGTTGAGCGTGGAGCTGTACCAGCTCAATGGTATGACGCGGGTGGCCACCCTGCTCACCGTCGATAACACCGTAGCCGAGTCGTGGGTCTGGAACAGGGCGAGCATTAACCTGACATCGTATCGAGGGCAGACGTTGCTGCTGCGCTTCACGGCCAGCACGGACGACAGTAAGCCGACCCGGTTCTTTGTGGACGATGTCAGCGTTCAAGGCTGTGCGCGGCAGCGGGTGTACCTGCCGTTGGTCTGGCGAGCAGCGCCATAGTCAAATCGAGACTCTGTACTTGTGTTACGTCACAGATAAGGGAGGTAACCATGAAATCTATGTGGACGCTTCGGACGCTCGGTATGTTGGCCCTGATCGTCCTCCTGGGCGCAGTGGGAGTGGCGCCGGCCTTTGCCGATGCCGCGGTGGAGGTGGGCTTTGATGTGCGCTTCAGCGGTGTAATCACCACCGTCGGCGCGGCAGGCGAGACCTGGGTCATCGGCGGCCAGACCGTGGCTACCGATGCAGCAACTAATGTAGTGTTGACAGTCAGCCCCGCGACGCCGGGCCAGTGGGCCGAGGTCGCCGCAGCGAAGCTGGATGATGGGTCTCTGCTGGCAAAGCAGATTACCGTGCGGCCTGAGCAGGTGCGGTTGCGCGGTATCGTAACAGACATCCCGGAGACCATCACGGGCGCCTGGGTGATCGCAGGTGTGACGGTCAATGTGACCGAGGACACCCGTATCAGCGAACGCAGCGGCAAAGTCGTCGAAGGCCAGTGGGTTGAGGCGGTGATGACTGAGGATAAAGGCGTGCTGACGGCCACCCATATCGTCGGGATCGGCGACCAGGATGCCGTCATGGTCTCCGGCGAAATTCAGCAGTTTAACGACACAGAATGGGTCATCAGCGGCATTCCGCTCAGCATCACGCCGGACACCCTGATTTCCGGCACTCCGGTTGTGGGGCTGATCGGCCACGCGGCCGCTGACCTGCAGGATGATGGCACGCTCGTCGCGAAAGTCCTGCGGGTGGCCTGGATCGATCGCACCATGCCGCCGGTGGCCGACTTTGTCGGCGAAATCGAGGCCCTGCCCCAGGTGGGGCTGCGCGGCATCTGGACGGTCGATGGTCAAGAGGTGATCGTTCTCGCCAACACCCGCATCCATCAGGAGAAGGGGCTGGCCGTCGTCGGCGCGACCGTGCATGTGGTTGGCTGGACGCTCGGCGGCAAGCTGCTTGCGACCGAGATCACGGTCATCAGCAGCCCCGAACAGGGCGGCGAGTACGTTATCGGGAACGGCGTGATCGAGACGCTGCCCGCGGACATTCACGATGGCATTTGGACCATATCCGGGGTCAAGGTGCTCGTGAATGACAACACGAGCGTATTCGGACAGCGCATCGAAGTCGGCAAGACTGCCCGTTACGAGGGCGTGAAGCGCGCCGACGGGGTGGTCGTCGCCAGCCTCATTCGCGTGCGCCTGGGCATGGGGCCGATTGTGCCGTAACCAAAACCCCGCAGGACAAAGCTGTCTGAAGAAGCGGCAGTGATTCGATAGGGAGTAAAGCTCCGCAGGCCGGTGTCCGGTCTGCGGAGCTTTTTTGTTTGGGCGGCCAGTCCTTTGTCCTTCATCTTTCGCCACCGTTGTGCTATACTCGTCTCGCTGACGTAGGTGGGAAAGGAGACACACATGGGTCACCGCACCCTGTCGCTTGCCCTCATATGGCGGGCGCTCTTCCTCGACGCGGACGCCTATGAGGATCTGCGTGACGATGACAATCCGTTCGTAGAGGGGCTGTATCTCGTGGCCCTGCTCGGCGTAGCCACCGCCCTGCTCAACCTGATCGGCCAGGTATTGCGTTGGGCCAGCATTCCCAGCCTGGCGTCCATCGAGGCGATTGTGCTGCGCGGCCTGCAGCAGCAAGCCTGGTGGCCCTCCATTGCCAACAACCCGGCAGCTATCCAATCCTTTACCGATAACTGGGAC
Organism: Chloroflexota bacterium; assembly: GCA_029555885.1. The sequence goes on from JAKPQT010000546.1 coordinate 13,874, forward strand.
CTCGGCTGGCGCTACATTCCGGCCCTGCTCGGCGCGCCCGACCCGCTCAGAGCCGCGCTCAACGTCGTGCTCTGGCCTTTTACGGGCGTGCTGAGCTGGCTGGTGTATGGCACGCTAGCGTACCTGTTTGGCCGGCTCCTGGGCGGCCGCGGCACGCTGAACCAGATGCTCGGCACGACTGCGCTCGCATTGACCCCGTGGGTGTTCCACGGGCTGGAGTTCATCCCCTATGTTGCCATCGGGAGCGCCGTCAGTATCTGGCAGCTCATCCTGCGCTACAAGGCGGTGCGCACCGCGCACGTGCTGCCCTGGGGCCGCGCCGTGGCTGCGACTGCCCTGCCCTACCTGGTATACCTGCTGCTGTGGGCGCTGGTGATTGCGTTCTCTGCACCCTTGATGGCGCTTTTGACCGCGCTGCTGGCAGGGAGGTGAGCGATGAGCGTCCCTGAAACTCCGCAAACACCCGTCAACCCGCAGCCCGCGGCCAGCCAACCAGCTGCTGCTCCGGCCCCGCGGCGGTGGCCGCTGCAAGACTGGTTCCGCAGCCTCTGGGATGCGGCGCGGCTGCACACCCCGGCTTACACCGGGTTGGCCGGCCGGTATGATGCTTTTCTGCAGGGTTTTCTGATCGTGCTGGTCGTCAGCCTCCTGGCCGGTGTGCCAGGCTTCGTCGGTGAAATCATGGCCGGGCTTCAGCCTGCGTCCGCGGCCGAGACCGCCGAGACGAGCGCCGCGCTGCGTGAGACGCTCGAGGCCGCCGGCCCGTGGATGGTCCGCCTGGGCTTGTCAACGGCCACCCGCGCCGCGGTCGTGGATGAAATTGCCAACGCCTTCGACCTGGCCCTGCAGATGCGGCAGGAGGTGGACCAACTGCCGACGAGGTTGCCGCGACCGGTGGGCCGGGTGCTGGAGGCCCTGGGCAACTGGCTGTCAGAGCCGTTCAGCGCCGCGCACCTGCCGTTGGCCGTTGCCAGCCTCGGCGCGTGGCTGGGTTACGGCATTTGGGTCATGCTCGCCGCCAGGATGCTCGGCGGCCGCGGCTCGCTGCATGGTTTCTTCGGCGCGACCGCGCTGTACGCCGTCCCCCACGTGCTGGACATCCTGCGCTGGCTGCCGTTCGTGGGCGCGCTCATCGGCACGATCGCCTACGTCTGGGGCGTGGTTATCTACATCAAGGCCACGCAGGCCAGCCACAGCCTGTCGTTCGAACGCGCGCTGATCGCAGTCCTGGCGCCGCTGGCACTGGCTGCGCTGGTCATCGCGGGCGTGCTCTCCGTGCTGTCCGGTATCGCCTGGCTGCGCAGTTAGCTGTAACCGCGCAACAGACAGACACGCGGCAGCGTCATTGTTGTATTGGATGGGAGTCGAATGCCTGAGTTCTTGAAACTGCGGACCGCGGAAGAGGCGTGGAGCATCTTCATGCGCCACTTTCAGCCGGCGCTCATGCGTGAGACATGCGGGCTGGCCGACGCACTGGATCGGGTGCTGGCGGAGGACGTGACCGCACCCCATCCGCTGCCGGTGTTCAGCCGCAGCACCGTGGATGGTTACGCGGTGCTCGCCGCGGACACCCACGGCGCATCGGCGGGCGCACCGGCCTACCTGGATGTGGTGGCCGAGGTTGCGATGGGAGCCGCCGCCGACTTTGCGCTCAGCTCGGGTGAGGCCGCGCTGGTGCATACCGGCGGCATGATCCCGCCGGGCGCGGATGCTGTGGTGATGCTCGAGAATACGAATCGGCTGGCCGCGCCAATGTTCGGCAGCCGGCCGCGCCAGGCCGGGTTTGCAGCCTTCGCCGTCGAGGTCTACCGGTCCGCAGCGGAAGGTGAGGCGGTCATCCAGCCGGGCGAGGATGTGGCGGCGGGCGAGGTCGTTCTGCGCGCGGGGCAGGTCCTCCGACCGCAGGATATCGGCGGGCTCGCCGCGCTCGGCGTGACACGCGTGCCGGTCATCCGCCAGCCGCGGGTTGCCATCGTCAGCCAGGGCGACGAGGTCGTGCCCCCCGAGCTCGAACCCGGGCCGGGACAGGTGCGCGACATCAACAGTTACACGCTCGCCGCGCTGGTGCGCCGCGCCGGCGGCATCCCGATCAACTATCCTATTGTGCCGGACGAGCAGGAAGCGCTCGATCGCGCCGTGCGCCGCGGGTGGGAGGACGCTGATATCGTCGTGATTA
>JAKPQT010000547.1 GCA_029555885.1 Chloroflexota bacterium
GGCCTGATGTGGCTCTTAGCAAAGATAGAGAAAGACGTGAGCGGCAGCCTCAACGTGGAGACGTACAGGCCGTAGGACATGCCCGATCGTGCCATAGAACTAGACGCCTTCGACGTTCAACCGCCAGAGTTCAGCCCGGACTTCGAGCTAGAGCCGCCAGATGATACGCCGACTGGTCTGCCAAACGTGCGCTTGCGCATCCGGTCGGACGCCAAGCGCAAACTGATTGACGCTCTAGCGCAGGAGAGCGCGGACGCCATCATCACACGCCTGCCAGCACCGGGCGAGTCCTGGCATGTAGTGTCAAACGGCACGTTCAACTTTTACAGCATCGTGCGCCGCCTGATACCGTGGATGCCGGGCAGCACACTCCACATCAGCACATGGACGCTGTTCCGCAACGTCGCGCTGGACATCGGGGAGCTACTGGACGATTCGTCATTGCGCGAGGTTTACTTTCTCACCGGCACCTACATGCGCCAGCGCGACCCCTACACTTACCAGATTTTGGAAAGCGCCATCCGTGGTCGCGGCCAGCACTGCGCCGCCGTGGACACGCACGCAAAGATCGCGGTCATCAAGAACGACACCGACGCCATAGCCATCGAGAGCAGCGCAAACTTCTGCTCGAACCCGAGGATTGAGAACTTTACCCTCTATGCCGATCGTGAACTGGCCGAGTTTCACGCGGCATGGATTCAGGATTTATGTCTGGCTACCGAAAAGCAACAAGCGGCGAGGTAACCGAGCGCGTCGCGACCGTTTACAAGCTCATTGTGAGCGGCGCAAAGCGCCGGGACGTTCTGCGATATATTGCCGACAAGACTACGTGGGGCGTGAGTGAGCGGACGGTGGATTTCTACCTGCAGCGCGCGCATAAACAGCTTGAGGCCGAGGCCGCCATCAATCGTCCGCGTGAACTGGGTAAGGCCGCCGCCCGATTCGAGATGCTGTTTTTCGAGGCGCATAGCCTCAAGGACGTGCGCGGAGCGCTGGCGGCCGAGAAGGAGCGTGCATCCCTGCTCGGGCTGTACGCGCCGCTTAAACAGGAGCATACAGGCAAAGACGGCGCGCCGATCCGGCAAGAACTGACAATCATTGAACCCGACGCAGACGCCATCACAGCCGCCGCAGACGCGCTTAGAGCCGCAACACTGGCCGCTGGTCTGGCGGACGCTACAGAATGACCTGCTCGCGTTTGCAAGCTACGTCCATCGTGGCTTCATCATCGCGCCACACCTGCAGCAACTTGCGGCGCGGCTTCAGGACGCCGAGGCCGGGCGCTCCCTGCGGGTCATCACGAACATGCCTCCGCGACACGGAAAGACGCTGCTCGGCAGTAAACTTTTCGCGGCCTGGTGTCTCGGGCGCAACCCGGACAGGCCCATCATCGTCAGCAGCTACAGCGCGTCCATGGCATACGCCATCAGCCGCGCCGTTCGCTCTTACGTCAAGAGCGAACGCTTTCAAAACGTGTTCCCCGGCATCACGTTAGCCGAGGACAGTCAGGCCATAGACGCATGGCACCTGCAGGGCCACGAGGGCGGGCTGAGGGCGGTCGGTGTCGGTGGGTCCATCACGGGCCACGGCGCGGGCGTGCTGCTCATCGACGACCCGCTACGTGGACGCGCCGAGGCGGAGTCTGAGGTCATGCGCAACAAGGTCGCCGACTGGTACGGCGCGGACGCCTACACCCGGCTGGAGCCGAACGGCGCGGTGGTGGTGACGCATACACGCTGGCACGAGGACGACCTGACCGGCAGGCTTCTGGCCGCGCAGGACACCGACCCTGACGCGGACACCTGGGACCTTCTGAGGCTGCCCGCCATAGACGACGACGGCAACGCGCTCTGGCCTGAGCGTTACCCGCTGAAACGCCTGCAGCAGATACGCGCCAACATCGGCGCATACGACTGGGAGGCGCTATACCAGGGCCGACCGACCGCGCCGGAGGGAGCGCTGATCAAGGGCAACTGGCTGCAGGTCATAGACGCCGCGCCGCGCGACCTGACCTGGGTGCGCGGCTGGGACTTGGCCGTCAGCACCAAAACGAGCGCGGACTACACCGTGGGCGCGCGGTGCGCCATGGACTCTGAGGGCAACTTCTACATCGCGGACGTGACGAGAGGCCGCTGGGAGTGGCCGGACACACGTAAGCGCATGGCCGCGCTGGCGGCTGATGAACAGGGCGACACCTACGCAGTCGAGTCGCAGGGCTTCCAGCTGTCGGCAGTCCAGGAGCTACAGCGCGACCCGGCGTTCTATGGCATCGCCATCCGCGAGGTGCGGGCCGAGCGCGACAAGGTCAGCCGGGCGCTACCGTGGATTAGCCGCGCCGAGGCTGGCAAAGTGTTTCTCGTGCGCGGTCCGTGGGTGCAGGATTTCATCCGTGAGTGCGTCAGCTTCCCGTTCGCGGCGCACGACGACCAGGTGGACGCGGTCAGCATTGCCTACGAGCATTGCGGAGGGGCCGAACCCGCCATCTACAGGCTTGACGACCTTGAGGCTATGATTTGAGACTACTCCAACAGATTAAGGCGTGGGCCGGCCTGCAGCCGGTCATGCAGTCGTTCGAGCTGCAGTTCGCCAAACGGCACGGGCTAAGGCCGGACACGTCACACGCGGCGCTCGTGGGCCTCAATCACAGCTGGGTCTACGCCTGCGCCTTGCGCAACGCGACCACCGCCGCAGGCTGTGACCTCAACGTCTATGCGCGGGAGGGCGCGGGCGCCGCACGCTACCGGACACGGGCGCTTACGCAGACGGACCGCCGGGCGCTGGCCGCTGGCTGGCACAGGCCGCGCGTCAAGGCAGACGACGCGGTCGAGCTTGAGGACCATCCGCTTTGCCTGCTGCTCGACAAGGCTAACCCTGACATGACAGGGCCGGAGTTGTTCGAGTTGACCTGGAGCTACCTCGAGCTTACCGGGAACGCATACTGGTATATGGAGCGGGAGAGCATAGGCGGCGCGGGTGTTGCCGCGCGGTCGGTGCCGACGGCCATCTATCCGCTCATGGCGCAGTACGTCAAAGTAGTGCCGGGCGAGGACGGCCTCGTCACCGGCTACCTGTACGGCTCGACGCCAAGC
>JAKPQT010000550.1 GCA_029555885.1 Chloroflexota bacterium
CGGCGGGCGTAGTCGAAGGATGTAGGCCGTGCCGGCGTTCTTCGACTACGTGCGTTGCTCCGCAACGCCCTCCGCTCAGCATGCCCGCACTCTCGCGTACATTTGAAATGGTTGGCCAGCCACAGGGAGACTGCATCCGTAAGTCCTGTCCGGCACGACCGCGCGACCGACTGCCTATCTGGTAGAATTACCAGACAGACAGACGGTGCTCTCTGCGACACGCCGGCCGGCCGGTTCTGCCACGATCCACCGCTGCCGGACGAGCTCCACTGCAGGCGCGGATGTTTGGATTGGCTTATGAAATGGAGGAACTCACCATGAGAAGAATCACTGTGCTCGAACACATCTCCCTGGATGGCGTCATCCAGGCACCGGGTGGGCCGGAGGAAGATACCAGCGGCGGCTTTGCGCATGGCGGGTGGATCGCGCCCTATTCCGACGCAGTCCTCGGAAGGCTCCTGAGACGGCAGATGAATATGCCGTTCGACCTGCTGCTCGGGCGCAAGACGTTTGATATCTGGGCGCCCTACTGGCCGCAGCATGCGGACGCCTGGCCGGGCGTCATCACGGCGACCAAGTACGTCGCTTCGAATACGCTGACATCTCACGAGTGGCAGCCGTCCGTCTTCCTGAGCGGCGATGTTGCGGGGAAGGTCACCCGGCTCAAGCAGCAGCCGGGGCCGGATTTGCACGTCTGGGGCAGCGGCGATCTCCTGCAGACGCTCATCCGGCATGACCTGGTCGATGTGTTCTGGCTGATGATCTATCCGGTGACGCTGGGCAGTGGCAAGCGGCTGTTTGCCGGGGGCACGATCCCGGCGGCGTTCAAGGTGACGGAAGGCGAGGTCACCCCGAAGGGCGTCATTGTGGTGAATTACGAGCATGCGGGCGCAGTCACAACCGGCAGGAGCTGAGGGGGCAAAACGCTACACCCTGCCAATCGAGGGATAGAGCGGCCTGGGGGGCGCTGTTGTGCGACTCAGGGTTGCCGAGACCAATGACACCCTGGGCATGGGGCGCCCTGCCTGAACGACCCGGCGGCTGGGGGATACGTTGGATCGAGCCGGTGATTGTTAAATCGTAACAAATCTTACAGTTCTGCCCTTGAAAAAATCGTAATTGTTTATGCAGTCGCGAGGAAAACCGGTGATTGTGTTTGGATTGGCTTGTGTGTAAGAGAAAGGAAACAGAAGATGGAGAGACGTCATGTGCTCGCAGCTGCCCTCATACTGATCATGCTGGCAGCTGCTGTCGTCCCTGCGTCAGCCGCAGTCGAGCCAGAAGGCGACAACTATTGGATCGAGTTTTCGGGCGGGACCTTGAACCCGTGCACGGATGAATGGGTGGAACTCAGAGGCTACCTGCACTTTGTCTATACACTCGTCGAGCACGAGAACGGGGCCGGCACCGTACAGGGCCACATGAACGGGCACGCGACCGGCGTGGGTGAGTCTTCAGGAATGCCATACCAGGCCATCGTAGCCGCAAACGATCACACTAGATGGGACTTCGATTACGCGCCGGACACCTACACGAGTGTTATCCGCTCCCGGGTGGTTACCCCAGGCGCGAAGAACAACGATGTATTCTGGCAGCGGCTGCACACCACGATCAACGCGAATGGCACACTGACAGTGGACATCGACGAGTTCGGCTTCGAGTGTAAGTAACCAGAGTTGACGCCTCGCGACCGGCCAGACCCTCGAGGCTGTGGGGCAACCAGGGACCTGTGGGTTGGCTCGAAGCCTCGAAGGTCTGCGTGTCTATCCGGAGCCTTGTGGGCGTGGGGACGGGCACAAGGCCCTACGCTACGGGTTGTTCCGCTGCAGTCTCCAGCAGCGCGAGGACGTTCTCCGGCGGCACATCGTCCTGGATGTTGTGGACCGCGCCGAGAACGTACCCGCCGTCGCAGCCCATGACCTCGCGCATGCGGCGGACGCCCGCAGCGACTTCATCGGGCGTGCCGTGCGGGAGGAGCCACTGGGTATCGATCCCGCCCCAGAAGGCCATGCGCCCGCGGAAGCGCGCGCGAAGGGTCTCCGGCGCCATCCCGGCTGCAGCCACCTGCATGGGGTTGAGCGCGGCCACCCCGATCTCGATGTAGTCCTCCACCAGGTCCGCGATGCTGCCGCACGCGTGGACGAGGATGGCCGCGTCCGTATGGCGGCGGATGGCCTCGACGCAGCGGCGGTGGAAGGGCTTAACCATCCGCCGGTACAACGCGGGGCGGAGGAGCGGGCCGCGCTGCGTGCCCATGTCGTCTGCAAAGAGCACCACGTCCACGTAAGGGCCCACCGCGCGTAGAAATGCCTCCTGCCGCCGGCACTGGACGTCCGCGACGCGCTCCAGCAGCGCGAGCGCAAAGTCGGGGTCGGCCAGCAGGTCTTCGAGAAACCGCTGCATCCCGCGCAACTGCCACGCCTTATCGAAGATGACCGTGTCGTTCGTGCTGCCGCAGAGCGCATAGTCCGTGTTCGTGCGGAGGTCCGCGGCGAGGTTGGCCAGGCCCGCGTAGCGCGACGGGTCCTCCACGTCGGGCCAGCCATACCGGTCGAGGTCACCGATGGTGGCCTCCGCCAGGGGATGCATGATGGGGTCATACTGCGCCCCGCCCGGCGGCCGGCGGTACGTCACGCCCCACTCGTCCACCAACGTCCACTCATCGAGCACGCGCGCGCCGCCCGTGGCAGGGGGCCGGGCATAGATCCCGCGCGTGTCCGCCGGCAGGCGGGCCAGCACCGCCTCGTCCATCTGCACGGTGTTGAACACCCGGCTCAGCAGGCGGACGGGGGTGGCGATGCCGAGGTGGCGGGTGAAGGCCGCGTACGCGCCCGCGCACATGGTGCTGTTCTGCGTGCCGCCCAGGTCGATGGGCGGCCGGTCGACTTCCTGGTGGGCCAGCGCGCGGCGCACGCGCTCGCGCGGGGTGAGGGGCTTAATAGAACGCTGATTGACTCTGATGGTCATGATACACGCTGATGATTTTCTCTTTTTGGTGTGTATAGAACGCTGATGTGCCAACTGCGGTTGGCCCTGACGATCATGATCTGCGCTGATTTCTCCTCTTTGGTCCTTGTAGAGGGATTGAGAACGAGAAAATAAAGAAATCAGTTCAATCAGCGTCGCATCAGCGTCATCAGCGTTCTATTCCCGTCAGTTCCGCAGGCTGTGGATGGGCGCGGGGATGCGGCCGCCGAAGCGGATGAGACGGGAGGACTTGCCCGCGCTGCGGACGGGCATGACGACGCTCTCGCCGAACAGGCCGCCAAAGCTCACCAGCTCGCCCGCCTCCCGGCCCGGCACGGGGATGAGCCGCACCGCGGTGGTCTTGCCGTTGACCATGCCGATGGCCATCTCGTCCGCGATGATCGCGGCGATGGTCTCCGGGTCCACCGAGCCGGGGATCGGGATCATGTCCAGCCCGACCGAGCAGACGCTCGTCATGGCCTCCAGCTTCTCCAGCGTCAGGCTGCCGCTGCGCGCCGCGGCCGAGAGCTCCGCATCCTCCGACACGGGGATGAACGCGCCGCTCAGCCCGCCGACGCTGCCCGAGGCGAACGCGCCGCCCTTCTTGACCGCGTCGTTGAGCAGCGCGAGGATGGCCGTCGAGCCGGGTGCTCCGATCTCGTCCACGCCGAGGATGCGCAGGATCTCGCCCACGCTGTCGCCCACGTCGGGCGTCGGCGCGAGCGAGAGGTCCACGATGCCGAACGGCACGCCGAGGAGGGCTGCGACGCGCTGGCCGATGAGCTCGCCGCTGCGCGTCACGCGGAACGCGGTCCGCTTGATCTCGTCTGCAAGGTGGTGGAGGCCGAGCTGCGGACCACGCTCAGAGATCAGCCGCTCCAGCGCGCGCGCGACCACGCCCGGCCCGCTGACGCCGACGTTGATGACGGCTTCCGGCTGGCCGACGCCGTGGATCGCGCCCGCCATGAAAGGATTGTCTTCCGGCTGGTTGGTGAAGACGACGAGCTTGGCCGCGGCGAACCCGCCCCGGTCTGCGCTCTGCCAGCCGAGGTCGTGGACGACCTGGCCCATGAGCCGGACTGCGTCCATGTTGACGCCGTAGCGCGTCGAGCCGACGTTGACCGACGCGCACACCTTCTGCGTGCTGACGAGCGTCTGAGGGATCGCGGCGATGAGTTCCACGTCCCCGCCGCCCAGCCCGCTCTCCACGTTGGCCGAGAAACCGCCGACGAAGTCCACGCCCACCTCAGCCGCGGCCTCGTCGAGCGCGTGGCCGAGCGCGGCGAAGCCGTCCCGGTCGAACCCCGCGCCGACGTGCGCGATGGGAGTGACCGCGAGGCGCTTGTTGACCACGGGCAGGCCGTATTCGTCGCTCACGGCCTGGCACGCGGCGACGAGCCGCTCGGCGTGGCGGCGCACCTTGTCGCGGATTGCAGTGCAGGTGGTGTCCACGCTGCCCGTGTGGCAGTCCAGCAGGTCCAGGCCGAGGGTGACCGCGCGCACATCGAGGTGCTGTTCCTGGATCATGGTGACCGTGCGGAGGATCTGTTCGGTGCGAATCATGCGTCCACCTCGTTCGTCGCGCGGAAGATGGCCTCGTGCTGGAGCACCGCGCTCAATCCTGCCTGTTCCCCGAACGCCTTCAGCCGGCGGCGCAGGTCGTCGAGGTCGCCGCAGCGGCTGACATCCACCAGCAGCATCATGATGTAGTCGCCCCCGAACACCGTCGTGGACAGGTCGAGGATGTTGAGCCCATTGGCCGAGCAGAAGGCCGAGACGGCTGCGACGAACCCGACCCGGTCCGGCCCGCGCGCGGTCAGGAGGTAGCGATGGCCTGTGCCAGTTGGCATAGTGCCAGTTGGCATAGTGCCGGTTGGCATAGTGCCGGACGCTGCTGCCTCAGCCAGTGCGGCGGGATCAGCCTGGCGGACAATGACCTCCAGCCGCGGCGCGCCGCGGCCGTACGGGCTGGCGTGGCTGGCAGCCTGGATGGCCTGCTCGATGGCCGCGCCGGTTACGCCGGCCGGGAAGCGGGCAAGCAGCAGCATGGTGAAGTAGCCGCAGAGGACGCTCTGGCGGGAGTCGGCGATGTCGCCGCCCAGCGCGCTGAGCGCACCCGCGACCTCCGCAATGATGCCGATGCGGTCGCGCGACATGACGGCGATGACGTAAGTTCGGGGTGAATCGGGCATGGGCGTACGTTCCTTCGAGCGGGATGGGGTTGATTTTATCATCGCAGGGGCGATTGGGCAACGCGGGGGGCGCCGTCAACGGCGCTGCGGCGCTGGAACGAATGAGCGAATATCTCTGCGAGTGCCTTGCCTCCAGAGTTCGGGGTCTGTTATGATATC
>JAKPQT010000559.1 GCA_029555885.1 Chloroflexota bacterium
ATTCGGCCCTGTTGCGCGGCGCGTCGCAGGTCTTCGTGGTGGATCGTGTCCCTGAGCGGCTGGCGAAGGCGCAGGAGATCGGCGCGATCCCTATCAACTTCGATGTGGCAGACCCGGTCGAGCAGATCAAGGCGCAGACCGATGGGCTGGGCACGGACAAAGGCGTGGATGCAGTGGGTTACCAGGCGGTGACCAAGGATGGGTCGAGCGAGCAGCCGGCGCTGGTGCTGAACGCGCTCATCCAGACGGTGCGCGCGACCGGTGCACTGGGCATCCCCGGCCTCTACGTCCCGTCCGATCCCGGCGGGGTCGATGCGCAGGCGAAGCAGGGCAACCTCAGCATCGCGTTCGGCAAGCTCTTCGAGAAGGGCCTGCGCCTCGGCACCGGGCAGTGCAATGTCAAGCGCTACAACGCGCAGTTGCGCGATCTCATCATTGCCGGCCGCGCGAAACCCAGCTTCGTGGTCTCACACGAGCTGCCGCTGGCAGATGCACCGGATGCCTACGAGAAGTTCGACAAGCGCATCGACGGGTATACAAAGGTCGTGCTGCACCCCTGAGTTGATGCAGAACTCGAACTTGTTCTGGCCGGTCGGCTCAAGCGTTGGGCACGGCCGGCCAGTTCCTGTCAGCCGGTCGGGTCCTTGATGGCCCCGCGGTCGGTGAGAGGCATGTTGCTGCCGATGCGGTTGGGCGCGGCAGCCCGCGTGATGGTCACTGCGCAGACTTTGTAATCGGGGATCTTCGCGCGGCGGTCGAGCCGGTTGTCGGTCAGGACATTGGCCGCGGCCTCGGCAAAATGGAATGGGATGAAGATAGCGCCCTCGGGTGAGCGTCCGGTGACCAGCAGTCGGGCCGTGATGGCCCCGCGGCGGCTGGCGACCTCAACCCAGTCGCCGGTCTCCAGCCCCAGGCGCGCAGCATCGTGGGGGTGCAGTTCGACGGTGCATTCGGGCCAGGCTGCATCTAGCGCGGAGACACGGGTCATCGTGCCGCCGTGCCAGTGATAGAGCACGCGGCCGGTGCTGAGCACGAAGGGGTAGTCCACGTCCGGCAGCTCGCTCTCGGTCTCGTAGGGGACGGGCCAGAGCTTGCCGCGGCCGCTCGGAAATGTTTCGGCAAAGAGATATGGCGTGCCGGGGTGCTCGGCCGCGGGGCAGGGCCAGTGGACGCCGCCTTCTGCCGCCAGTCGCGCGTACGTGATGCCGCCGAAGTCGGGCGTGACGCGGCGCATTTCCTCCCAGATTTCGTCCGGGCCGGCATACGACCATCCGGCCACCAGCCCGGCCGTTCGTGCATCATCTGCGGCTGCCGAACCGGGCTTCGGCGTTCCTGCCGCCATCAGGCGGATGGTGCGGCGGGCCAGTTCAGAAATGATATCCCAGTCCGGCCGCGCCTCCCCAGGGGCAGCGACCGCCCGGCGCACGAGCTGGACCCGACGGTCCGAGTTGGTGAAGGTACCGTCCTTCTCGGCGAAGCTGGCTGCGGGCAGGACGACATCCGCATAGACGTTCGTCTCATTGAAGAAGATGTCCTGGGCGACGAAGAACTCGAGCTGCTCCAGCGCGTGCTGCGCGTGGTGCAGGTTGGGCTCGCTCATCAGCGGGTTCTCGCCCATCACGTACCAGCCCCGGACGCGGCCGGTCAGGATGCCGTCCACCATTTCGGTGACGGTCAGGCCAGGCGCGGCGGGCAGGGGCACGCCCCACGCAGTCTCGAACTTGCCCCGCACGGCGGGATCGACCACCGGCTGATAGGCTGTGTAGACGTTCGGCAGCCCGCCGGAGTCCGAGCAGCCCTGGACGTTGTTCTGCCCGCGCAGCGGGTTCAGCCCGGTGCCGGGCCGTCCGATGTGGCCGCAGAGCAGCGCCAGGTTGGTCAGCGTGAGGGTGTTGGCCGTGCCGTGGGTGCTCTGGCTGATGCCCATGCCCCAGTAGATGGCCGCCGCGCCCGCCGATGCATAGATGCGCGCAGCCGCGCGGATGTCGTCCGCGGGCACGCCGGTGAGTTCTGCAGCCCATTCGGGCGTCTTGTCGGCCAGGCTCCCCCGGTATTCGTCAAAGCCCTCGGTGCGCGCGGCAATGAACTCCCGGTTGTAAAGCCCCTCGGCGACGATGACGTGCGCCATTGCGTTGAACAGCGCGATGTCCGTGCCCGGGCGGTGGCGCAGCCACAGTTCCGCGAACTGCGTCATCTCGGTCTGCCGCGGGTCCACGACGACGAGCCGCGCGCCATTCCGCTGCACTGCCTGCTTGAGGAACGTAGCGATGACCGGGTGGGTCTCGGCGGTGTTCGAGCCGACGACCATGAAGCACTCGAGGTGAGCCATCTCCGCGATGGAGTTGCTCATCGCACTCGACCCGATGGCGAGCTGCAGCCCCGCGACGCTCCCGGCATGGCACAGCCGCGCGCAATGGTCGACGTTGTTCGTGCCGATCAGCGCGCGGAGGTATTTCTGCAGAAGATAATTGTCCTCGTTGGTGGCCTTGGCGCACGCGTTGGCCGTGATGCTGTCCGGGCCGTAGCGCCGGCGCAGGTCCAGCAGGTGGGCTGCCACGAGTTCCAGCGCCTCGTCCCAACTCACCGCCTGCCAGTCATCGGGGCCGTGCGCGGCCGTGCGCTGGCCCGGCGTCTGCGGGTCGCGGCGGACCAGCGGCCGGGTCAGGCGGGTGGGGTGGTGGACGAAGTCCGCGCCGAACCGTCCCTTGACGCACAGCCGGCCGCAGTTGGGCGCGGCATCGAAGGGCGCGTCAACTCGGAAGATATGTTCGTCCTTGATGTTGAGCAGCACCTGGCAGCCCACGCCGCAGTAGGGGCAGGTCGATCGCACCACTCGGTCAGGCTTCATGGTTCGC
>JAKPQT010000575.1 GCA_029555885.1 Chloroflexota bacterium
GCTTGGCGACCCGGAAAACTACATCGAGCCTTTTGCGGGTTCCGCAGCGATGCTCTTAGGGCGCCCGAGCATCGGCCACACCGAGACGATCAACGACGCCGATGGGTTTGTGGCGAACTTCTGGCGGGCCGTGTCGCTTGACGCCGAGGCCGTGGCGCTGCATGCCGACTGGCCGTGCAATGAGGCCGACCTGTTTGCTCGTCACTCATGGCTAGTGCGCCAGCGCGAGACGCTGCTGGATGGCTTGCACTCCGCGCCGGATTGGTACGACGCCAAGGTTGCGGGCTGGTGGTGCTGGGGCGCTTGCAACTGGATCGGCAGCGGTTGGTGTAGCGGCACCGGCCCATGGGTGCATGACGGAGAGACGATTGTTGATGGCCGGCAACTCCCGCACCTTTCAGCCGGGCAGGGCATCAACCGGCAACTCCCGCACCTTGGCAATGCCGGGCAGGGCATCAACCGGAAACTCCCGCACCTTGGCGATGCCGGGCGGGGCGCCTCCGCTTTGCGTTCGGCTTTCATCCGTGAGTGGTTTGACATGCTGCAGGCGCGCTTGCGCAACGTGCGTGTTGCATGCGGAGACTGGTCTCGCGTGCTAAAGGACTCAGTGACCACCCGCCACGGGCTCACAGGCGTTTTTCTGGACCCGCCCTATACGAAGGGGGCGATGGACTATGCCGCAGGCGGCGTGGGTGGCGCTTTGGCCGACGAGGTGCGCGCATGGTGTCGGGAGAACGGCGACAACAAGCTGCTGCGCATCGTCCTGTGCGGCCATGCGGGCGAACACGACGAACTCCTGCAGCACGGCTGGCACATCCGCACATGGACCGCCCGCAAGGGCTATGCCGTGACAGACGAGGCGGTCGGAAACAGCGCGAGCGAGACGCTGTGGTGCAGCCCGCATGTGATCGCCCACAACCCTGACCAGTTCGGGCTTTTCACTTTTGCGGAGGAAGCATGAGCCACGCCGAGCAACTGATCCGCGCCATCCGCCGCAGCCGCACCGGGATGACGTATGGCGATCTTGAGGCGCTGCGGGTGAGTTCTTGCCCCTGGAAGAGGATTTCTGAAGCTGGCGCCCGCAGCGCCTCAAGGTCTCCATACGTCATCCCGGTGCGGCTGCGGCGGATGGCGCGGATCAGATGCTCGGCGTGGCTCATGCGTCGATCTCCTGCTGCTGCAGGGCGGGCTGCTCGGGCGGCAGAAGTGAGCCCTGAGCCTGTGCGCGGGCGATGCGCTCACACGCGATGTCGAAAGCCGCCCGGTCAACCTCTATGCCAATGAAGTTGCGGCCGGCCTTGATGCACGACACGCCCGTGGTGCCAGCGCCCATGTGCGAATCCAACACGGTCTGCCCGGGGCGCGAGTAGTCGGAAACTAAGGCGTCCATCAGCAGCGTGGGCTTGCCGCCCATGCGGGCCTTGTCGTTCCAACCCGGCCCTGCCACGTAGCCGCCCGGGAGCGTGCCCCAGCGGTGCTGCGCCGGTGTGCGCGCCACCACGATCCAGTCGGTCCAGCTGGACGGACCATCGCCGCTCAGCCGAACACTGCGGCCGGCTTGGAAGAACGGCAGCGGGGCAAACACGTAGCGGCCCACCGCCTGCAACTCCCGGCCAATGCTCGGGGCCAGCGTGTGGTCTGTCATCCACACGATCCAACCGTCACAGCACCGCACGTATGCCGCCGAAAGCCCCTGCACGTCGTCAGCCGTCAGGGCTCCATACCCCAGGGCAGACCGCGCCGCCCCGTCATCAGCAGGGCACGACCCGGTGTCGTGCCCGGTATGCGTGCGCTCGCTGTACGGCGGGTCTGTGATGACCGCATCCACCTTGCCCAGCGTCGGCAGCACGTCGCGGCAGTCGCCCAGGTACAGCGTGGCGTTGCCGATGGTCACGACCTCGCTCACACCGCCCTCGCCTTCTCACCCTGCTGTCGGTCCATGCTCGCTCCTGTCAACTATTTACGTGGGGAACCCACTTACTTCGGGGGAATGAAGCCCGCACAGGTAACGCGTTAGACACGCGACGCTTGCAGGTTCACATTTACTACATGCCC
>JAKPQT010000348.1 GCA_029555885.1 Chloroflexota bacterium
GGTTCAACAGGTCCAGCAGTTCTTGCTCGATAGTCATGCGTGATCCTCACGTTGAGAAGGTTGCGCGCAAGCCGCCGCGATGCTACACTGCGTGCAGCTACGCCGGTGACTGGCATTATAGCACTGCCCGTCCCCAAACAGGAGTGATGCATGGCAACCCTACCTGATGGCACGCAGCTGCCGGGTCGCCTGTTCATCGTCGAGGGCATCGACGGCTCAGGCAAGAGCACGCAGCTTGACCTGCTGCACAAGTGGCTGCGCAGCGAGGGCTACCTGGTCGTCTTCACCGAGTGGAACTCGTCGCCCCTCGTCCGGCGGACGACCGGCCGCGGCAAGAAGGAACAGCTCCTTACTCCGCTGACGTTCAGCCTCATCCATGCCGCGGACCTGGCCGACCGGATGGAGCGCCAGGTCATCCCTGCGCTCAAGGCCGGGGCCGTCGTCCTGGCCGACCGCTACATTTACACGGCCTTTGCACGCGACGGCGCGCGCGGCATCCACCCCAAGTGGGTGCGCAAGGTCTACAACTTCGCGGTCAAGCCCACGGTGGCGTTCTACTTTCAGGTTCCGCTCGAAGAGGCCTTGCGCCGTATCCTGGTCGGTCGCCCCATGCTGAAGTGGTACGAGGCGGGCATGGACCTGGGCCTCAGTCCGGATCCTTACGAGTGCTTCCGGCTGTTCCAGAAGCGCATCCTGGGCCAGTATCAGGGGATGGTCGAGGAGTTCGGGCTGACCGTGATCGACGCGACGCAGCCGCTCGTGCACCAGCAGCAGCAGGTGCGGGCACTGGTGATGCCCCATCTGCGCGGGGTGCCGAAGGCCAACCTGCTGCCGTGGCGTGAGGTGCTGGCGAAGGAAGGGCTGTACGGCCGCTATCTTGAGTTCAACCGCGGGGCCGCCGCGATCAGGAGCGACGTATGACGCGTATCCGCTACTACGGTTCGGGCAACATCCCGGGCTTCGACGCGACCGAGCTGCCGGGCCGGCTGATCGTGCTGGAAGGGACGGACGGCGTGGGCCGCTCGACCCAGGTCGCGCTGCTGCACGAATGGCTGGAGGCGGGCGGTTACGCGGTGACACAGACCGGTCTGGCGCGGTCGTCGCTCGTCGG
>JAKPQT010000610.1 GCA_029555885.1 Chloroflexota bacterium
ACCAGCTTGGGCAGCGACAACGGCGCCATCTCCGGCGCCTGCGCGGCGGCAGACTGACCCCAGGAGAGGAACATATAGGCCACGTACAGGAACGCGGCCACGAAAACCATCAACAAGCCGCCGAGCAGCAGCCCTGACCAGAGGGATGTGCGCCCCGTGCGGGCCTCATCTTTGTGTTCTGACAAGCTCATAACGATAAATTATATCCTTCACGGGCGAATTTCAAAAAAACGCGTGCTACGCCGCGTGGGACACGCGCCACATCTGGCGCCGCCTATCGTAACAGACGACGCCGGCGGCTTGGGAGTTCCGGGATGTGAGATCAGGGCGTGGCGGTGGGTGTCTCAGAGAGACCTGCCGGTGTGCTGCCCGGAGCAGGAATGTCGATCTTGTACAGTTGATCCTGGGTCAGGACGTAAAACATCGAACCTGCCTCGTCGAGGTACAGGCTGCGCAGATTGCGGATGATGTCACCCTCGCGGGCACGGAACTGGCGCAGGAACACGCCCTCTTTGGTCGCCTCGACGATGCGCCCGTTGCCCGCATCGGCCACGTACAGCCGGTCACCTTCGATGGGCACCACGACGGCTGTCGGCGCCGACAGGTCGCCGGGCAGCCCCTGCCACACGAAAGACCGCCCCTGCCCGCCGAAGAACTTGAGCAGCCGGCCGTCGCTGTAGAGCAGCCAGATGTTGCCGTCAATGGCTACCGCCTGCAGGCCGGACAGGTTGACCTGCGTCCCCTCAGCGAAGTAAGGCTCCGGGTCGCTGAACCCGTTGGCCGCCGGACGATAGCGCCAGATTTGATTGGCACCGACATCCACCACATACAGATTGCCGCCGTACCCCAATGTGAAGCGCGGTTCGCCCCACCGGTCGCGGCCGGGCAGCGCCAGGCGCTCAGGACCCCAGGTGACATCATACCCGACCAATCCGCCGGCATTATCCAGCACGACCAGCTTGCTCCGCTGGCCCGCGGTGGCCGAGTCGACCCAGGCCATGTCCACGAGGTCGCCCACCGCCAGATCGCCCACCTGCTCGCCCTTGCTGATGAGAGGCTTCTCCGCAGGCGTGACGCTGTCGCCGAGCGAAGACCGGGTGAACCGATACACGCGCATAGGGCCACGATCCAAGACGAACATCGCATCACCACTCACCAGGACGCGGTCGAGCTGGCGCGTCTCCTCCTGGAACTCCCAGAGCGGCACAACGCCATAGAGCGGCGTCACGCGCTCCAGCTTGTTGAGCAGGTCGATGTAGCGCGTCTCGACCGGCTCCAGCCGCTCGTCGTTCGGGCGCAGCTCAACGACCTGGTCGAGGAAATCCCGTGCGCCGGCCAGGTGCTGGATCGCTGCTGCCTCGTCGGTCATCGCTTCGGCCTGGGTGATGATGTTGGATGCGCCGTCCAGCTTCTCCTGGACCTGCGCGTCGATCGCGTTGCTGCGGCCATACAGCATCGCGAGGACAATGCCCGCAATCAACAAGGGGATGACGACCAGCGCAATGAGCAGCCACCAGGGACTGCGCCGCGGGGCCTCCTCGAACTCCTCGTCAGCATACTCGGCTTCAGGCTCCACGGCTGTCTTGGCCGCGGGCGGTTGGTAAGTAGATGACGACTGCTGC
>JAKPQT010000626.1 GCA_029555885.1 Chloroflexota bacterium
TCTACGTGATCGACGCCCAGGCGCCGTTCAAGCAGCAGGTGGTGGATGGCTGGATTGCGGACTACGCGGCTGGGCTGACGCCCAACCCCTGCCTGTCGTGCAACCGGCACATCCGGTTCGGCTTCTTGCTCGACTACGCTCGTTCGCTCGGCGCGTGCTGCCTGGCGACCGGGCACTACGCGCGCATCCGCCGGGGCGAGGATGGCCGGCTGCAGTTGTGGCGGGGAATCGATCGCACCAAGGACCAATCCTATGTCTTGAGTGTGCTCGGCCAGGCGGAACTGCAGGCAGCGCTGTTCCCCGTGGGCGAATACACGAAGGCGCAGGTGCGCAGCCTGGCCGCGGCACGGGGACTGCCGACCGCGTCGCGCGCAGACAGCCAGGACTTATGTTTCGTTGCAGACGGTGATTACCGCCGCTTCCTGGCCGAGCACGCGGCCGGTGCGCTGCGGCCCGGTCCGATCGTAGATTCCGCTGGCCGCGTGCTGGGCGAGCACCGCGGCCTGCCTTTCTACACAGTGGGCCAGCGCAGCGGCCTCGGCCTGGCAGCCGCTCAGCCGCTCTTCGTGCTTTCGCTCGATGTCGAGCGCAATGCACTGGTGGTAGGCACGCGGGATGAGCTGGGAAAAGCCGCGTTTCGGACGGGGCCGGTCCACTGGGTAGGGGAGCTCGCGCCGCAAGACCCGCTGGAGGTCGATGTGCAGATCCGTTATCGCGCCCAACCCGCGGCCGCCGTGGTCACGGTCGAGCCTGAGAGCGGCGGCGCACGCGTCCTGTTGAGCGCTCCGCTGCGCGATGTGACCCCGGGGCAGGCCGCGGTCTTCTACCAGGGGGAGAACTGCCTCGGCAACGGCCTGATCCTGCGGGAATGAACGAGCTGGGAGGAGAAAGAAGTGAGCTCCTTGGAGGACGTTATCCTCGATATCGCCCTGTCACCCACGTTGTGGTTGTGCGTCGTCTTCGGGTTAGTGTACGGGGTCCTCTTCACGCTGTGGCGCGGGAGTGGCTGGGTCCAGCTGGCGCGCGACGCGGTTGTTGGGGTGCTCGGATTCGCAGCCGGCCAGCTACTTGCTACTGTCCTGCGGCTCCCCGCGGTGAAGGTGGGCGAGGTGCACCTGCTGTGGGGTTCGCTCGCGAGCGTGTTCTCTCTGCTGGTAGGCCGGCGGCTGCTCAGGCCACGGGCTGCAGCCGCCAAGCCAAAATCCGGCGCAACCAGGCGCTGAGCGCGCAATTGGTGCGCGCTCGTGTGTTGTTGCGGGGGTCTTTACGAATAAGCTCGCATATGTTAAACTGTTGCTGACGGAGGTGGAGAATGGGAATTGCGCGTGACATCGCTATCATTGTATTGGCACTCGAATCGATCATCATCGGCGTCTTGCTGGCTATTTTGGTGATCCAGGTGATGAAGCTGGT
>JAKPQT010000629.1 GCA_029555885.1 Chloroflexota bacterium
AGCGGACGTAGTTCGTCAGCACCAGATCGAGGAACTCCTCAGCATGCGGGCCGCTGGCCTCGAACACGCCCATGTGCGAAACGTCGAACAGCCCGGCGGCCCGGCGCACCGCGTTGTGCTCGTCCAGCACGCCCGTGTACCACACGGGCATCTCCCAGCCGGCAAAGGGGACGATGTGACGGGTGTGCGCCCGATGCCACTCGTACAGCGGCGTACGCTTGAGCGCCGCGTCCTGCGGCTCCTGCCAGGCGAAGACCGGCAGGTCCGGTTTCTGCCGGAAGGCTGCGAGGCTCTGTTGACCGACGAAGTAGGGCTTGCGCAGCTCGAAGCGCAAAGGTCCGCTGTGCGGCAGGATTTCGCTCGCCAGCGGACGGTGTTGAGCGTAGTCGGCCAGGCCGGAGGCGGCCCGCAAGGCAGCGAGTGCGGCCGGGCCGATCGGCAGGGCACCCGCAGCAGTCAGCCGTTCGCGCAGCGCAGCACTGTCGCCCCGGACTACGAGCTCTGCATGGCCCGGTCCGAGCAGAAAGGCGGCGACTGCCGGCAGGTCTGCGGCTGCCGACGGCTCCTGCAACTCCGGCAGCGCAC
This sequence comes from Chloroflexota bacterium, assembly GCA_029555885.1. The sequence continues at coordinate 586 of JAKPQT010000629.1, forward strand.
GCTGGATCACGGCCTGGGACTCCGGTCCGTGCAGCGCCAGCGCGGTGAAGCGCGGTCCCTCCTCGTAGCGGAGGTCTTCCACGACCAGCGGCCCCTCGACCTTGGCGTAGAGGTCGTCCGGGTCAAACAGGATGTAGCCATCGGCCAGGCCGCGCAGCCATGCCTTGACGCGCTCGTGGTTGTCCGGCTGGGTGCGCAGGATGAAGCGCTGGCGGTCAAACTCATCCGCGGGCAGGCGCATGACGAAGATGTCGTCCATCACACGTCCATCAGGCTCGAGGATGAAGCCCGGCACGCACTGGCCCGGCGCCATGCAGGGCACATCGCACGTCACGATCTGGTTCAGCCCCGCCTCGGCGCGTTCACCCGAGACGAGCAGCAGGCCGCAGGCCGAGATATCGAGCAGCGCGGCGCCAGAGCGTGCGGCAGTCAATTCAGCCTCCGGGATGGGCGCGCCTGCTGCCTCGCTCGTCACCAGGGGCGCCCTGGCCGGCGCTTCGATAGAGTAGTGCGGGTACTGTGTTCCGCGGTCCGCGGTCTCCGATGCGCCGCGCGCGGCCAGTGCCGCGACCTCCGCCTTGATCTCTTCGAACAGGTCGAGGTCGATCTTGCCGCGCGGCAGTTCACCCGACAGGCCCGTGTAGGAGAAGGGCCGGATGCCCGTCACCGTCTTGTGGATGAGGCGGGCGATCTCGTCCATGTCCTTCGGGCCGTAGCCGCGCTGCGTGAGCCAGGGCGTGCCGAGCCGGATGCCCATCGCCAGCGAGGTCTGTGTGTCGCCGGGGATGGTGTTTTTGTTGGCGACAATGCCGGCCATGTCAAGGATGCGGGCGGCGGGCTCGCCGCGCAGGGGTGCGCCGGCTTTGCTCCTGACGCTGTTCAGGTCGAGCATGCAGAAGTGGGTATCGGTACCGCCATAGGCCAGCCTCAATCCGCGCCGCGTGAGTCCGTCGGCCAGCGCGGCTGCATTTTCCTTGATGCGCCACATCAGCCGCCGGTATGCGTCGCTCGCGGCAATCTTGAACGCCACGGCCATCGCCGCGAATTTCTGCGTATGCGGTCCGCCCTGCTCGCCGGGAAAGACCGCCATGTCGATGCGCTGGGCCAGGTCCTCATCCGTGGTCATGATGATGGCCCCGCGCGGCCCCATGAGGGTCTTGTGCGTCGTGCAGGTGACCACATCGGCAATGCCCACGGGATTCGGATAGGCGCCCGCCGTCGCCATGCCTGCCGGATGGCTGATGTCGGCCAGGAGCGCCGCACCACATTCGTGCGCGATATCCGCAAAGAGCTGCCAGTCGGGCGCCCAGGTGTAGGAGGTAAAGCCGGCAATGATGAGCCGGGGCCGGTGCTTCCGCGCGAGGTCGCGTATCTCATCGTAGTCGAGCCGGCCCGTGGTCTTGCTGACGCCATAGCTGATCACCCGGAAGCGCTTGCCGGAGAAGTTGAACTCGCTGCCGTGGGTCAGATGGCCGCCCTGGTACAGGTCCATGCCCATCACAGTGTCGCCGGTCGCGCAGAAGGTATCGTAGACGGCAAGATTGGCGGCCGCGCCTGAGAGTGGCTGAACGTTGACATAAATCTGTCTATCATAGACGTGCTCATTAGCAAAGATGACGGCGGCTCGGCGCTGGGCCAACGTCTCAATGAAGTGGACGTAATCAACTCCCTTGTAGAAGCGCCGGTCGGCGTACCGGCGGTAGTAGGCGAGTTGGTGCGGGTAGTCGAGCAGGCGTTCCTCGGCGTCGCGGGTCATCCGCAGGGGAGGGTAGCCCTCGGCATAGACGTTGTTGAAAGCGGAGCCCTGCGCCTGGCGCACCGCGCGCGGCGCCATGGACTCCGACGGTATCATGATCAGCTTGCGGGCCTGGCGCTCCTCCTCGAAGCCGATTATCGTGTCGATGTCCGGGTCGACTGCACCGAGATCGACGCCCAGGTAGGTGTCCCAGTATTCATTCATGGACATGGGGTGTCTCCTGTATGGAGGTTTGACGAGGTGGTATTTTAGAACAAAGGCCGAGTTTCTACCAGAAACCCGGCCTTTGTGTGTTGTAACGCCGTGTCGTGCTAACGTCGCTGCAGCTTCAGGTAAATGCGCGTGAGGCTGGAGCTAGTCTTCAGATGCTGCGCTGCCGCCCACTACCACAGCATAGTTGAGGTAGGGGTCAATGATCAGGGGCTGCGAGTTGTCGTACTCACCCAATGCAAAGCTTACCCGCCCATCCGGGCTCACCTGATACCTCGCGCTGACGGGCACTTTGCGTTGGCCGTATTCCTGCCATGCGATGGGTGCGCCGCTGACAAGATAGTGTCCATCGCGCGGCAGCTTGATCCATAGCTCGCCGTTTGGCTGGGTCACCTCGACCTTCTCCGCGCCGGCATAGCGCCACTGGATGTTCGCCGGGTTTGCGCCCGCGGCGACGGTGAAAAGACCTTTCAGGCGGCCGGGCCGCCCCTCGTACATCAAATCGATGCCTGGGTATAGGCCCTGGTACACCAATCGGCCGTAAGTGGGCAGGTTGCGGCGCCATGCTGCCGGGCTCGTGCCGCGCAAGTCATTGACGACGCCGGTGAGTCGGTCTGCGACCAGCAGGGACTGGGCACGGCCCAACTCGAACTGCATCCTTACGGTCACGAAAGCGCCGCTGTCGGGGTCTGCGTTTGCGAAGGTATAACCGGTGTTATCGAAGGTGAAGCGACCCGCCGCGCCGAGCGCCTCGAATTGCGGTCCGGATGCGAAGATGGCAGGCATGGGCGTGAACCACATGGGCACGCTTGTCAAGGGCTCGTCAGTGGTAGGCGGCACTGTTTCCGCCTGAATTGCGCCAACAGGGCGCAGCACCAGGGCCAGGATGAGCCACGCGAGAGTGACAACGGGCAGTTTGCGCCGAAGGAATGATTCAAACACGCCATCTGCTCCTTTCCGGTCTGACCTTCACTCGTTACAGGATGATATGCTGCTTTCCCGGAGCGCGCAATTTGCACCAACAGTGTAGCTGGTCTTAGCAGGATCATCAGACGGGGGCATTACAATGCTGCGTGGTCGCTGGGCGGAAGTTCCAACAGGCGCAGCCGCATCGCGTGGCATTGATCCTTGAGAACGAGAACTGCCCGGTGTTCGGGTAGCAGGAAGTGTCTGGCGCGCTCTCAGCGAAGGTCGAACAGACTGGGTTCGTCGGAGAGAGGCGGCGCGCTGGCGGGTTGGTCCTCAGCGGCTTCGGGGTCCAATAGCTGAAGGCGCATCTGCAAGGCACGGACCGATGCGGGCGAATGGCCCTGATAATGATTGTTGAAGTAGCCGTACACGGTCACGTTGTTGCGCAGGAAGTCGCTGACCAGCGCGGCCCAGCGGTCGAGCTGGATATCGCGGTTGATGCGGACTTTCGAGAAGTCGTCATCGGGGATGTCCTCGCGGCGACCGAGCCAGCGCACGTAGGTAAAGGGCGCGGTGAGATTCTCAAGGGCGGGCATCCACGCGTGCTGGACGAGACAGAGTGCAACGCCGTGCCGCTGCAGCAGGTCAAGGAGGCGGGGGAAGGTCTCGGTTGCCAGCCACGATTTGTGGCGCACTTCCAGCGCGAAACGCATCGCGCCGGTGGGCAGGTTGGCAAGGAAGGTGGTCAAGACGTCCAGGCCGCTCGATGTCCACGAAGGAGGCATCTGCAGCAGCAATGGGCCGAGTCTTTCGCCCAGCCCGGCCATCGCGTTGAGGAATGCGGTCGTCTCCTCGCGTGCGTCTACAAGCAGCTTTTCGTGCGTGATAACCTTGGGAAACTTGGCGGCAAACTGGAAGCCTGCAGGCGTCTTCTCGCGCCAACCCTCGATTGTGCTCAGGCGGGGGATGGCGTAGAAGGTCGTGTCCAGCTCCACCGTGCGGAACTGCGTCGCGTAGTGAGGCAGATAGGCGGCGCTTTTGGTCCCGGGCGCGTAGAATGGACCTATCCACGAGGGATAGGTCCACCCCTGCGTGCCGAGGAAGAGCGATGCAGCCACTAGAAGAACCCTAACTGGTCTTTGGCTTCCTGCGTCATCATGTCCGGATTCCAGAGCGGACTCCAGACGACATGGACATTGATGGCTTCCAGGTCCGGATACTTCTGGTGGATGTAGGTCTGCACGCCCGCGATAATCTGCGGGCCCACCGGACAGCCCGGGCTGGTGAGCGTCATCTTAACATCCACGCTCTTGCCTTCCGGCACCTTCACATCGTAGACCAGGCCCAGGTCGACGATGTTGATACCGATCTCCGGGTCAAAGACGTTCTGCCGGATTACTTCCTTGACGTCATCTTCGGTAGGTGTTGCCATGACTCTTTCCTCTCAATACGACTCGACGTAGATATCGCCGTCTTGTATGCGGACTGCGTAGGTGGGCGTCGGGTCCACGGCGGGCAGCGAAAGGGCTGCGCCCGTGCGGATGTCGAAGCGCGCGCCGTGTCGCGGGCAGATAAGGTGCCCGTTCTGCATCTCGCCCTCGCCCAACGGTCCACCGTCGTGCGTGCAGGTGTCTTCGACGGCGTAAAACTCGCCGTCCAGGTTGACCAGCACGACCAGTATACCGTCGACCTCGTAGATTCTCTTCTCGCCCGGATGAATGTCCTCGACGCGGGCAACCTTTACGAAATTCGCCACGGTTACTCCTCAACCTCGTCTGCGAGGCCCCAGACCGCAGCCTTCATGGCCTTGAGCGGAAGAAGTGCGCACTTCATACGTACGGGGCCGACCTCGATGCCGAGCAAGTCGAGAACTTCGTCCTTCGACCACTCCTTAAGCTCAGCCAGCGGCTTGCCGATGATCTCCTCAGTCATCATCGAGGCAGCCGCCCGGCTGATGGCACAGCCATGACCGGAGAAGGCCACATCCACGACCTTGTCATTCTCGATCTTGAGCTCCAGCGTAATCTCGTCGCCGCAGAACGGATTGCTGTCGTGGTACGTCAGCGTCGGGTCGTCCAGATGACCGAAGTGCCGCGGGTGCTTATAATGATCGAGGATCTCCTCTGCGTACAGGTCCATGATTCTTCCTCTTGATGGGGTCTGCCTGTCAGACCCCGAAATATTCCGCAACTTGCTGCAAGCCGTCCACCAGTGCGTCCACCTCAGCCTTTGTGTTGTACAGGTAGAAACTTGCGCGTGCGCTTGCCGGGATGCCGTAGCGTTCGTGCAGCGGTTGTGCGCAGTGATGGCCCGCGCGAATTGCAATTCCCATGCTATCCAGCGCGGCTGCAATGTCGTGCGGGTGTGCGCTGCCGAGGATGAAGCTGACCAGCCCGCCGCGCTCATCGGGTCCTGGCCCCAGAATCTTGAGGCCCTCGATCGCGGACATCCGCTCATACGCATAGCGGGTTAGCTCGCGTTCCATCGCCTGCACCGCATCCATGCCGATTTCCTTCAGGTAGTCCACGGCGGCACCCAGGCCGATTACCTCGGCAATTGCCGGCGTGCCGGCCTCGAACTTCCACGGGATCTCGTTCCAGCGCGACTCGCGGAGATGGACCTCGCGAATCATGTCGCCCCCGCCCATGAACGGCGGCATGGCGTTGAGCAGCTCGCGGCGGCCCCACAGCGCGCCGATGCTGGTCGGCCCCAGCATCTTATGGCCCGAAAAGGCCATGAAGTCGATGTCCAGGTCCTGCACATTGACGGGCATATGCGGCACAGCCTGACATGCATCCACGAGAACCAGTGCGCCGACTTTGTGGGCCGCCGCCGTCATCTCCTTGACCGGATTGATCGTGCCGAGCACGTTGGATGCAGCCGTGAACGCAAATAGCTTCGTACGGGGCCTGAGCAGCTTGTTGAGCAGCTCCAGCCGCAGGAGTCCGGTGTCGGTCACCGGCACGAAATCGAGCTCCGCGCCGCGCTCCGCCGCGAGAATCTGCCAGGGCACCAGGTTGGAGTGGTGTTCCATCTCGGTCAGGAGAATGCGATCCCCGCGCTTGATGTTGGCCCGACCCCAGGAGTAGGCCACCAAGTTGAGGGCTTCCGTCGCGTTGCGCGTCCAGACGACTTCTTTCGGACAACAGGAGCCGATGAACGCGGTGAGCTTGCCGCGCGCGGCTTCATACTGGGCGGTCGCTTCCTCGCTCAGCGTATGCACTCCGCGGTGGACATTGGCGTTGGTCTCGCGGTAGTAGCGATCCATGGCATCCAGCACGGCGAGCGGCTTTTGCGAGCTGGCGGCGTTGTCCAGGTAGACGAGCGGCTTCCCTCGGATCTGTCGCTGCAGAATCGGGAAGTCCGCGCGGATATGCTCGACGTCGAGTCCGCGGCCGTTCTGGCGCATGGCTGGCAGCGTCGCTTCAGTTTGAATCATGCTATCCCTCCTGGCTCCGTCGTCGCACGACGCGCACGGCTTCCTTGGTCGTGTTCAGGCCCAGCGTCGCACACTTGAGCCGCGTCGCGGCAATCTCACGGCCCAGCACGTCGAGGATTACATCGCTCGGTGTGGCCTCGACGTCGGCCAGCGTCTTGCCGTGGAACATCTCGGTCACGATGGAGGATGCCGCCTGACTGATGGTGCAGCCCTCGCCCTCGAACGAGATATCCTCGATGCGCCCGTCGCCATCCACCTTCAGATAGAAGGTGACGATATCGCCGCAGCCGGGATTGCCGCCCTTCTGTACTACAGAGGCTGCCGGCAATGCGCCGTAGTGTCGCGGGTTCTCATAATGGTCGAGAATGAAATCTATCTGTGCCTGTCGGTCCACGCTGGCAAATCCCTCCACGAACGCATAGTATAGCGCGGTCGGGCTCAAAAAGGAAGATCAGTCGTCATCGCTCGATCGGCACGCCGACCAGGTTGCCCCACTCCGTCCAACTGCCATCATAATTGCGCACATTGGGGTAGCCGAGCAGGTACTTGAGCACGAACCAGGTATGGCTCGACCGCTCTCCGATGCGGCAATAGGCGATGATGTTATCGTCCGGCTTCAGGCCCTGCTCGCCCTCGTAGATGGCGCGTAGCTGATCCGCCGTCTTGAAGCTCCCATCGGTCGGGTTAGCCGCGCGGGCCCAGGGCACGTTGACAGCGCCTCTGATGTGGCCGGCGCGGAGTGCACCTTCCTGCGGATACCCTTCCATGTGATAGAGCTGGCCCGTGTATTCGCCGGCGCTGCGCACATCCACCAGGGGACGGTTGGCCGCGATGTGGGACAACACGTCCTCGCGGAAGGCCCGAATCTTGTAGTCGGCCCGATCCTGCGCATGGTATTCAGTCTGCGGCACGCTGGGCACCTCTTTGGTCATGGGCCGGCCTTCCTGCTCCCACTTGAGTCGCCCGCCGTCCATCACGGCAGTGCGCGTGTGGCCGAACAGCTCGAAGATCCAAAGCGCATAGCAGGCCCACCAGTTATTCTTGTCGCCATAGAAGACGACGAGGGTGTCATTGGTGATACCGTTGCGCCGCATCAAGTCTTCGAACTGCGCGCGGTTGAGGTAGTCCCGCGTGATCGGGTCGTTGAGGTCGGCAACCCAGTCGATCTGAACTGCGCCGGGAATGTGGCCGCGCGAGTAGAGCAGCAGGTCCTCGTTGGATTCGACGATGCGGACGCCCGGATCATTCAGATGATCTGCGACCCATTGCGTCGTGACGAGCTTTTCCGGATGGGCGTAGCCCTGGGTCATGTGTGTACCTCCATCACGATTCAAGATTGCAGATTGAAGATTGCGGATATGGACTTCCGCGTGCCTTAACGGGAAATCCTCAATCTGTAATCTTCAATCTTCAATCGCTAGAGTCCCAACTTCCGCGCGATCTCGGTCTCAAGCTTGTTGCGCACGCCTTCGACCGGGATGCGGTTCAGGACTTCTTCGAAGAAGCCCTGCACGATCATGCGTTCGGCGTTGGTGCGGTCGATGCCGCGCGACATCAGGTAGAAGATGTATTCGGCGGGCACCTGGCCCGCGGTCGCGCCGTGCGTGCAGCGCACATCGTCCGCTTCGATTTCCAGCCCCGGGATGCTGTCGGCGCGCGCCGTCTTGCTCAGCATCAGGTTGCGGTTCGCCTGGTAGGCGTTGGTCTTCTGCGCGCCAGGGTAGACCTTAATGTACCCCTGATACACCGAGCGCGAACGATCCTTGAGCGCACCCTTGATGAGCAGGTCGCTGGTCGTGTTCTGCGCAACGTGCAACTGGTTCGTGTGATGGTCCAGGTGCTGGCGGCCACCGGGGAAGTACAGCCCCAGCAGCTCACCGTGCGCGCCGCGGCCGTTAAGCTCCATGTTGATCCATGCCTTGCTCAGGCGGCTGCCCCACGAGCCGATGAAATAGCGCACCAGGCTGTCCGGCTGGAGCTGCATGCGCTGTGTGCTGAAGTTCCATGCGCTCTCGGCCAGGTTCTGCAAGTGCAGGTAATGTAGCTGGCTGTTCGGGCCTGCGGCCAACTCCACCGCGCTGTTGCTCATGCCGCTTGCCGCACCCAGGTAATCCTCCACGAGCGTAACAACGGCGCTCTCTTCGGTGAGCACCAGCGTGTGATGGAAGCCGGCCTGCTTGCCTTCGGACTGGTAGACCACCGTCTGCAGAGGCTGGTCGATCACCACGTTGCGCGGGACATAGACGAAGGTCCCGCTGTTCCACAGCGCATAGTGGAGCGCGCTGAACTTGTTCTCGTCGGTCGCGACCACGCTGCCGAGCGCCCGCTGCACCAGCTCCGGATGCTGCCGGACGGCCGATGCGAGGTCGGTAAAGATGACCCCGCGACGCTCCAGCTCGTCGTTCATCCGGTAATGGCGCCGCACGCCATCCACGATCGCCATATCGGCAACCGCTTCCACCTCGCGCAGGCTCTTGTCGGCCTCTTCGGGCAGGCTGTCACCGGCCGTCGTGCCGGGCAGGGGCCGATAGTCTTCCAGCTTGAAGCCGGTCAGCTTGGTGCGCCGCCAGGTTTCCTCTGCGCCCGTGGGCCAGGGAATTTCCTCGAAGAAGCGCCAGGCCTTGAGCCGCGCTTCGAGCAGCCAGGCCGGTTCCCCGTGCATCTGCGAAAGGGCTTCTACGGTTGCCGCGGAGATGTTTTCTGCTACTGCCAGGTTTGGACTCGTCGTCATGTTCGTCACCACTCCCTCAACCAATCGAGCCTTCCATCTGCAACTGGATCAGCCGGTTCATTTCGACGGCGTATTCCATCGGCAGTTCCTTGACCATCGGCTCGATGAAGCCGGAAACGATCATGGCGCTCGCCTCATCTTCGCTCAGCCCGCGGCTCATCAGGTAGAAGAGCTGTTCCTCGCCGATCTTGCTGACCGACGCCTCGTGGCCGACCGTCACATCCTCTTCGTCGATCTCGATGTAAGGGTAGGTGTCCGACCGGCTCTGTGCATCCAGCAGCAGCGCATCGCAGACGACGTTGGACTTCGCGCCCGCCGCGCCCTTGCTCACCTTGAGCAGGCCCCGGTACGATGCCCGGCCGCCGCCCTTGCTGATGGACTTCGAAATCAACTGGCTGGTCGTGTTCGGCGCCGCATGGACGAGCTTGCCGCCCGCGTCCAGGTGCTGCCCCGGGCCGGCAAAGGCCATCGAGAGAATCTGCCCTCTTGCGCCCGGTCCAAGCATGTAGACCGACGGGTACTTCATCGTGACCTTCGAGCCGAGGTTTGCATCGACCCACTCCATCGTGCCGCCGTCGTAGACGAGCGAGCGCTGGGTCACCAGGTTGTAGACGTTGGTGGACCAGTTCTGGATGGTCGTATAGCGACAGCGCGCGTTCTTGCGCACGATGATCTCGATGACGCCGCTGTGCAGCGAGTCCTCGGAGTAGGTGGGTGCGGTACAGCCCTCGACATAATGCACCGTGGCGCCCTCGTCTACGATGATGAGGGTGCGCTCGAACTGCCCCATGCTCTGCGCGTTGATGCGGAAGTACGCCTGCAGGGGGATGTCGAGGTGGACGCCCTTCGGCACGTACACGAACGAGCCGCCCGACCAGAAGGCCGTGTTCAGCGCGGCAAAGACGTTATCCGTCGAGGGGACGACCGTGCCGAAGTACTCGCGGTAGATGTCCTCGTGCTCGCGCAGGCCACTGTCCGAGTCCATGAAGATGACGCCCATCTTCTCCCACTCTTCCTTGAGTGAGTGGTAGATGGCTTCGCTCTCATACTGCGCGCCCACGCCAGCCAAGAACTTGCGCTCCGCCTCCGGGATGCCCAGCTTGTCGAACGTCTCCTTGATGTCCGCAGGGACATCGTCCCAGCTCTTGCCTTGGGCCTCGGTCGGCTTGATATAGTAGTAGATATCCTGGTAGTCGATACCGCTGAGGTCCGCGCCCCACGTGGGGATGGACTTGGACACGAAGATGTCGAGCGCTTCATGGCGCAACTTGCGCATCCACTCCGGCTCGCCTTTCATCGTGCTGATCTGGTCCACGATTTCGTGGTCCAGGCCCTTACGCGACTTGAAGGCGTAGTTCTCCGGCTGGCTCCAGCCGTATTGATATTCAGTCTTGAGATCACCGAGAATCTGATGATCGGAATTGGTTGCCGACATAATGCTCTCCTCGATCCAATAATCCGGCCCGCTCAGGCCAGTTCCTGCCCGTTCATCGGTTCACCGAACTGCTCGCGAATCCACTGGTAGCCCTTCTCCTCGAGCTCATGGGCTAACTCCGGCCCGCCTGACATGACGATGCGGCCGTTGTAGAAGACATGGACGAAGTGCGGCTTGATGTAGTTCAGGAGCCGCTGGTAGTGCGTAATCAGCAGGACGCCGAGATTGGGGCCGAGCACGCTGTTGACGCCCTCGGACACCACGCGCAGCGCGTCGATGTCCAGCCCGGAGTCGGTCTCGTCGAGGACGGCAAACTTCGGCTCCAGCATCGCCATCTGCAGGATCTCTGCGCGCTTCTTCTCGCCGCCGGAGAAGCCTTCGTTAAGATAGCGGCGCGCGAACGCCGGGTCAATGTGCAGCCGGTCCATCTTCTCAGTGAGTTCCTTGCGGAACTCGCGCATCGGCATCAGCTCGGAGCCGATGGGCTTGGCTGCGCCGCCTTCAGCCACGGCCTGCTTGGCCTTCTCGGTGTACCCGCGCACCGCGCTGACGGCCTGGCGCAGGAAGTTCGCCATGCTGACGCCCGGAATGGCCGTGGGGTATTGGAACGCCAGGAAGACGCCGGCCTTCGCCCGCTCATCCGGCTCCATCTCCAGCAGGCTCTGCCCGTTCATCAGGATATCGCCGCCTACCACCTCGTAATGCGGGTGGCCGGCAATGGTATAAGCCAGGGTGCTCTTGCCGGAGCCATTCGGCCCCATCAAGGCATGGACCTCTCCAGGCCGGATCGTCAGGTTCACACCCTTCAGAATCGGCTTGCCCTCGACGTTCACCTGGAGATCCTTGACAACCAGTTCTTCGCTCATGCTCAGTGGCTCCTTAGATAATAAGAAATTAGTAATGAGTAATTAGAAATGAGAAGCGAGTACGTTTTCTTGTTACTCGTTACTCATTACTGATTACCTGCTCGTCGCCCGTGTCGATCTTGAACTTGCAGCCATGATGCCCGTCCAGGGTGCACGACACCAGCTCGACCGGCTGGTTGACTACCTGGGCAATCATGCCTTGTTCCATGTCGCAGATGGCCCGGTACTCGCGTGCCAGTTCGTAGTACGGGCAAGTGTATTCCCTGAAGACGATGCCGTCCGCCTCGAAGTGGACTTCCGACATGATGCCCTTCGCGTTGAGCAGCTCGCTCAATGCCACCATGCGCTCGGCGGGCGCTTCGCTGCCGATCTGGCGGGCATACTGGTCGGCCATGCGCTTGCTCAGGCGGGCCAGCAGCTCCTGGACCTTTTGCGGTCCTTCGGTCAGCAGAATCTCGCGCAGCAGGGAGTTGGTGAATTCGTCGTAGTGGTGCGGGAACAGCGCGCGGCCTTTCGCTGTCAGGCTGTAGACATGCTTGGGCCGCCCGCGACCGATGTTCTCGGTCCGGTGCTCGATGTAACCCTCGGCGAGCAGGCCGGTCAGCTGCTGGCGAATCGCGTTCGCGGTCACGCCCAGCAGGTCTTCCAGGTCCTTCACCGTGGCAGTGCCCCTGCGCTGCAGGGCGGTCAATAACTCGCCCGCAGGACTGCCGGTTAGCTGCTTCTGTAGCATCTCATCTCCTCACACGCCCTACGATTCACAGGAGGCAGCATATCATGGCCGGGCATTTTTGTCAAATACGTATGTGTAAAATATCAAAAATATGGATGCTGCGGAGATGACGGGCCGAGGATGGGTAGAGTATAATCATGCGAGCCAAAGCACGCGACATGAAGTGGAAGAGGAGGATGCACTGATGGATCTGCAGGGTAAAGTTGCGTTGGTCACGGGGGGGGCCATCCGGGTCGGCAAGGCCATCAGCCTGGAGCTGGCACACGCCGGCGCGGACATCGTGGTGAACTACAACTCCTCCGCCGGCCCGGCGGAGGAGACGGTTGCCGAAATCCAGGAATTGGGGCGGCGGGCCATCGCGCAGCAGGCGGATGTCTCGCAGGGGGACCAGGTGCAGCGGCTGATTGATCGGGCGGTCAGTGAGCTGGGGCGGCTGGATGTGCTCGTCAACAGTGCATCCGTCTGGCGCCGCACGCCGTGGGCCGAGCTGGACGAGGCCGAGTGGGACCGGCAAATCGCGGTGGACCTCAAGGGGCCTTTCCTCTGCGCGCGGGCAGCCGCGCCGCACCTGGCTGCGCACGGCGACGGCGCAATCGTCAACATCGTGGACCTCTCGGCCTTCACGCCGTTCCCCAACTTCCTGCCGCATTCGGTCGCGAAGGCCGGGCTGCTCAACATGACCTACTCGCTCGCCATGGAGCTGGCGCCCGCAGTGCGCGTCAATGCCATCGCGCCCGGCCCGGTGCTGCCGCCGCCGGAGTATACGGAACAGCAGTTGGCAGTGAGCGCGAAGCGGACACTGCTCAAGCGATGGGGTACGCCGGCGGACGTGGCGCGCGCGGTGCGCTACCTGGTAGAGGCGGAGTACGTGACGGGCGCGGTGCTGCCGGTCGATGGGGGAGAACGGCTGACCTGAACGCGGCGCCGCTCAGTCGTACTGTGAAGGGGCTGTATGTCAACGGCGTGGCTCGTATCGCCGCCTTGGGACCGGTTCGTCATCGCAGGTGTCCTGGTTGTCGCGAGCGTGTTGGTCTTCTGGCTGTCCTACACTGGCTATGAGTACCGGTACTTCACCGGTAAAGCGCTGAAGCTCGCGCTACTGCGAACTGTCGGATGGCTTGTGATGTACGGGGGCACCTTCGTGCTCATATTCGCCTTGCTGTCGCGGGTGTGGCCGGCGGGCTGGCTGCGCTACGTCATAGGCGGCGGTGTTTGGTGGCTGCTCACCGAAACGGTGCTCGCGCTGGGCTGGCAGTGGCTCAACCGCCTGCTGGAGGCATGGTAGCCGGGCTTCACGCTATACACTGAGGCTGATCGCGAGCGCGGGCAGCGAGAGGATGGTGGAGAGGACGATGATCGCGCCGGCCAGTTGTTCATCGGAGCCGAGCTGGCCGGCCATCACGTAGGATGCGGTTGCAGTGGGCGTTGCCAGGTAGATCATCGCGATGCGCAGCTCGATCGGGGATAGCCCGAACACGGTCACCAGGAGATACCCCACCAACGGCGCCACGCCGACCTTGACCAGCGCTGCACCCGCAGCCTGCGCCCAGCGGCCCCTCAGGGCTGTCAGCGACAACGTCGCACCCACGCCCAGCAGTGCGAGGGGCGTCGTCATCTGCCCCAATGTTGCGCAGGTACGTGCCACGATAGCCGGCAATTCCCATCCGCTCACCGCGAACAGCAGTCCTGCCAGGCAAGCCACGATGAAGGGGTTCGTAACCAGGGCGACACCCAGCTTGCGGAGGTAGGCCGTGCGAGCCTCTGGCGGCTGGCCTGCCGCAGCGCCGCCGCTCGCGACGAGTACGACGACGGCAACGATGTTGTAGATGGGGACAATCAGCGCCAGCGCCAGCACAGCCAGCGTGCGCACCGCAGGGTCGATGGCGCCATCTGCGCCCGTGAGCGCAAGTGTGATCGCGGGCAGGCCGACATAAGCGAGATTCCCGCGAAAACCGCCCTGCACGAACGCGCCGGTCCCGTGGCGTGGCACACGCAGCAACCACGCCACGAGATAGCCCACACCGATGCACGCGGCCGTGGCGGCCAGGATGACGCCCGCCACGCGCAGCGCAGCATCACCGCCGAGCTCGGCGGTGGCCGTCTCCTCGAACAGGAGCGCAGGCAGCGCGATCCAGTAGAGCAGCCGGTTCGTCTCGCGAAACAGGCCCGCAGATGCAAAGCGCGTTCGCCGCAGCACGGCCCCCAGGAGCACAATGGCGAGCAGTGGGACGAGCGTGTTGAACGCGAGCATCGCGGGGCAGAGTGCTAGGCGCGAAGCCCGGTGCTGGGAACGCCCCGGCGTGCCGTGAGGCCTGACCAGACGACCAACACCGCGACCGCTGCGGTTGCCACCCAGGCTGCGATGGCAACCGGCGGAACGGCGGCGTGCTTCAGCGCGATGCCGATGAAGGCCCAGACCAGCACGAGCAGGTAGGCCGCATCACGCCGCGTCCAGGCCATCAGCCCGGCCACGACGACTGCCACGGCCAGCATGATCATCAGCCAGGTCTCCGGGCTGATGCCGAAGCCGTTCCAGCCCAGGTAGTAGAGCACCTGCGTGACGTTCGCGATGGTTGCGACGGTGATCCAGCCCAGGTAGATGCTGAAGGGGACGCGCACGGCCCACGTCTCAGCCGTGCTGACGCGCGTGCGGCCCGTGCCCAACCGCAGGTAAATCACGATCAGGCTGGCGAGCAGCACGAGCATGGCCAGGAGCGTGGCCGGGAAAGCGTTATAGTGCCACAGGAAAATCCACACGATGTTTGCTACGCTGCTGAGAACGAACGGCCCGGCGACGGCTTCCATCCGTGCGTCGTTGCGCTGTGCAGGCAGAGCCTGATAGATGAGGTAGGCGATGATGCCGATGTAGATCAGGCCCCAGATGGAAAAGACATAGCCGGCAGGGACGAAATAGATGGCGAAGCGGTCGGAGATTTCGCCGGTGTTCTGCCCGTTGATGGGCAGCGCGTTGGCAAGGACATTGACGACGATCGTAGCGAGCGCGGCCAGGATGACGACGATTTGACGGACAGTGCCTTTCATGGATCTCCCTCCTTGAATGAATGCAGGTTGCCCTCAATGCGATGTCGATGCGCCGGATTCCGTCACCGGCGTTGGGCGTCGCGATGTGTGGGCACGAACGCGCCACATGAGCACACCGAAGAGCCCGGCCAGTACCAGCAGGTCAGCCAGAATCGCCAGCATGACCGCGCGGGGGCCGAACGCGCCGAACAATTGACCGACCAGCCACGGCATCAGCATGGCGCCTACGCTCGAACCGACGAGGATCCACCCGGTAACACGACCGGTGACCGTCATGAGTGACCGAGCCAGGATGATGACCGTCGGGAAGATGGCGGCCATCGACAGCCCAGTGACGAGTGTGCCCGCCCAGAGCGCGACGGTGGAACCGGCTGCCAGATTGATCAGCGCGAGGCCGAGCACTGCACCGGCGACACTGCCGCCCAGGAGCGCGGCCGGCGACATGCGCATCGCCAGCGGGATGGATAACAGGCGGCCCAGTGTGATTGCGCCCCAGAAGAGCGAAGTCAGGAGCGCTGCGGCAGCCTCGTCCGCCAGGCCGGTCGTCGTCGCGTAGGTGAAGCTCCAGCCGCCGTAGCTGACCTCTGCTGCCACATAGACGAGCATAAAGGCCACGATGAGCGGTAAGAGCGGAGGTTCAGAACGGCTGCTGGTGGCTTGAGTCGGCTGCCGGTGCGGTGCGGGACTCGGCAGAGCAAATATGTAGGCAGCGACCGGTAGGATCAGCAGGGCGATGAGGCGGAAGGCCCAGGCATGGCTGCCGGTCAGGAGGATGGCCTGTGCAATCAGGAGTGGAGAGATGAAGGCGCCGCCTCCGAAGAAGAAATGCAGGCCGTTCATGTAGGGTGCGACCCGGTTGCCGAAGACCCAGACCAGCGAGACATTGCCGCCGACGTCCACCACGCCCTGGCCCAACCCCAGGGCCAGGCCCACCGGCGCGAGCAGCAGCAGTACCGGCATGACGGGAATGGCAAAGAGCGCGAGAACCATCATGGATAGACCGGCGACCATCACCCGATGTGATGGAAGGCCGTCATAGGCCCGACCAGCAATCAAGGAACCGAGGAGGTAGCCGAGCGAGCGCGCAGTAAAGATGACACTGACTGCGCTGACGCCGACGGACACCTGCTCTGCAAGGCGCGGCAGGACCGGCCCGATCGATGCACTGGCGAGGCCCAGCGTGATGAACGCCAGATAGTAACCGGTGGCCCTTGTCATGCCGGAGGTTGACTCGCTGCGAGTCACTTCAGCCATGCGTGTCATCCAACTGCTGCCATAAGGTGTGCGGTCCCTTGCCAGAGCTGCCAGATGCCGAAGCCCGCAAGCGCAACGATGGACAGGCCGAGCAGGCTGCGCGCAACCCGCGGACCGAGCCGCTCGGCAGAACCAAATGCCAGGACGATGCCGGCCAGGACTGCGAGCATAGCCGCGTAGAAGCCGGCAAGGAAGCCGATGGCGCGATCAGGGGAGGCGGCCCAGGCCTGGAGGATGACCGGCCCCGCGACGAGGCTCCAGAAGAGATAAGGGCCAGGTCCCAGGAGGTTCATCAGGGTCGCCTGCCGGATGCTGCGCCGGGTGCCACGATGCTGTGGCGAGAGCGTTCGCGCAGTTGATGACCCAGGCAGACTCATGACGGTGCTGCGCCATTGGCGGTAAGCGCTCCATGCCAGATACAGGATAAACGCACCGCTGAGAAAGTGCAAGGCAATCCGCAGGCTGCCAGGGATGCGGGTGAGGAAGATCAGAACGACCGCGATGATGGGGGCGTCGCTCAGCAGAGGCGCCATAATCGCCGGGAGGGTGCGTCGCCAACCGTACGCCAGGGCCTGGGCAATCAGGTAGGCCTGGAAGGGGCCCGGCTGGGCCGCTGCAGCAGTCCCATAGCCGGTCCCCAAAAGTACGTAGGCAAGCAAAGTCATCGCAGTGATGGTCCGTTGCGACTCAGCAGTTGGCGCACTGTTTCTCCACCGGATAGCCGGCTCGCTCCCAGGCGATGAAGCCGCCGCTCATGTTATGGACGTTGGTGTAGCCCTGCTGGCGCAGGAAGTTTACTGCCTGACCGCTACGGTTGCCGCTGCGGCAGGTGACGATGACCGGCTTGTCTGTTGGAACTTCGGCCAGCCGGTTCGGGAGTTCACCGAGGGGAATCAACGTAACCCCTGGGATATGGCCGGCTTCATATTCGTAAGGCTCGCGGACGTCGAGGATGACGACGTCAGGATTTCCTTGCAGGGCCTTGACAGCCGCAACATCGACCGTTGCCGGAAGCGCTTGTACGGATGTCGCGCTTGCCCCGGCCGAACTTACAGGCGCCGTATCGACAGCCGCGGGGCTCGCACCACACGCGGCCAAAAGGAGCCCCCCCAGTACGAGTAGCACAGTGAGTACGAAACTTCGTTTTGCCATCTCTTCATCCATCCATTTCATCAGCGTAGATGCCAGCAGAATCACAGGTCATCAAGTAGTCAGATGCGTGAGCCACGAGACAGGTTACGGTGTTACCAGCGCGAAGTCGAATTCGCCCGTCCGGTTCGAGACGGCACTCTCGCCTGCCTCGTTCAGGCCGAGCACTGCGTAGTAGTGGTTCACCTCCGCGTTCCCGATGGCACTGGCACTGTCCTCGTAGCTCAACGCCTGCGGAAAGGGCCAACCGATCGTTGTGACCAGAGTGTCGGGCTCCGGCGTGAACCACGGGGTCTTTCCGCGGTGGATGGCATAGGCTGTATTGGGGTGCACGTGCTGCCAGGTTAGCTCAACACCCTCTGAGCCTAATCCAATGCTGGCCGCAGGGGGTGAGGGCGTCTTGTCCAGGCAGTTGCTCATATGCGCAGCCGCGGCAACGCTGGCCCGGACATACTCGGTAAAGTAGGCCATGTCCAGCGTGGCGAGCCGATCAGATGTCTTGTGATAGTAAGGGCTGAAATCGTGATAGTTGGGGTAGAAGTCCTCGATACCGAGAATGGCGGTGTAGCCCGAATCCCAGAAAGAAGCGTGGTCGCTGGCGCCCGTGCCATCCGTGCGTACTTCCGGAATCAGGTTCAGGCCATAAGCAGAGATGACGCTGGCAAACTGGTTGGCGAGCTCGACAGTGGCAGGCCGGACGGCAGTGGCGTGCAGGTCGATGTCAGGAGCGCTGCCGAGCGTGTTCCAGGCAATCATGTCGAAGTTGAGCACGCCCAGGATGTTTTCGCTCTGCGCGGCGGCCCGTTCCGCGTAGGCATTGCTGCCGAGTAAGCCTTGTTCCTCGCCCGTCCACAGGGCGAAGCGCAGCATGCAATCCCAGCGATACTGGCTGAGGATATCTGCTGCGACAAGGACGGCGGCCGAGCCGCTGGCATTGTCGTCCGCGCCCGGAGCCAGCAGGCCATCGGGCATGTCGTCAAGGTGCGCGGTCACCATGTAGATGTCGGCGGGGCGCGACTGACCGGTCAACTGGCCGATGACATTCGGCGGACGGTTAATGTTCCACTCATGATACTCGACCGACAGGCCGCGCGCGGCCAGATGGTCGCCCACGTAGTAGGTTGCCTGGCGGACCGGCGTTCCGCTCTTGGAGTTGCGCGTGGTGATGGTGTAGGCGTTGCCGCGGATGGTGACGGGCCATTCGCCCGTCAAGTCGCCGGTGTACTGGCGGAGGGTGACCTGCTGAACTGCGGCGATCATCCCGTCGATGACAAGATCCGGCGCGGTCACTGGCGGGAAGGCCATCATCGAGCTGGACTCGGACGGGAAGATCATCGGGGCAAGCGAGATGTGGACGATATCCGTGCCAGTCGCGGCCAGGGCCTCCGCCTGTTGCGCGCTGGCCGCAAGCAGGGCCACGCGGCCATCGGCAAACAGCGGGTGGCCGGAGCGCTCCCAGGCGAGCGACGCAGAGCCTGGGGCAGGGTAGGCCAGATAGAAGGGCCCATCGGTCAGGCGGGCAGGCAGCCGGCGGGCAGGCAGGTCTGCGTCGGTCAGCGCCATCCGCCCTGCATCGTCCGCTGCGGTGAGCAGGTACCCGCCATTCGCGGAGTAGAAGTGGGCATAGGCGGGCAGGCCAGTCCGCACGAAGCGCGCAATCGCCGTGCTGTCAGATGCGCTGACGAGCACGAGCGCGGGCGCTGCGGGGGCGCTGTCCGCGGCCGGCGCCTGAAGCACAGCCGCGGCTTCGGAGCCCGAAAGCTGCCAGCAGAGCAGTAAGACCAGTAGGATAAGGCCGCGGTGAGACATCGTTGCTCCTGGTAGTCTATCGTTGCGCGATACTGGTGATTTGCCCGAAGCCGTTAATGGTCAGCACGTACTGACCGCCCTGTGCCAGCGCCAGATATTCATCCAGGTTTCTGGTCGTGTAAGTGTAGTCGCGGTCATCGGCGCGGAAGGTGATGATATATTCTTCGCTGCGGCCCGCGGGACGCTGATTTTCTCCCAGGGCGTTGACAACGGGCCACTGTGGGTTGAGGTCTCTCCCTTCCAGGATCAGGGCCGGCGCGGTCGTCCAGGCTACCGTCCGGTACTGGCAGTAGTCCGCCAGCACCTCATACTGGCAGTCTTGCTTGACCTCCCCGTAACCCGTGCCGGTGTCCACAACATAGGGCGTACCGCAAACCTCGCGCGAGTTCGGCACGGGCTGGCTGACAACCTGGTAGACCCGCTGGCGGCAGTTGCCGATCTGCACACCTGCGGGGATGTCATCCAGCCAGGCTTCGCGCGTGACGGGGACGAGCGCCTCAATGTTGATGACGCGGCGCCAGCCGAAGTCGACAACCTGCCCGACGGTGTCCGTGCTGCGCTGGCCCATGAAGAAGAAGACGCCCAGCAGCACGAGAATACCCAGGAGGATCAGGGGCAGGATGCCCATGCCAGCGGGGCGTGCAGCTGTCACCGGCGGCGGTGGGGTTGCCGGAACCGCCTTGCCGAGGGGCGAGCCGCAGTTGCTGCACTTGAGCGCGGTCGCGGCATTCTCGGTGCCGCACGAGGGACACTTCTGCGGCGGCGCCGGCCGGTCGCGCAGTCCGCCGAGCACGCCGCCGGCTGAGCGGGCGGTGCCTTCGGCCAGTAGCGCACCGCACTGGCGGCAGGATTTGGCTGTCGATGCATTGCGCGTGCCGCAGTAGGCGCAGTAGATATCAGGCCCAGCCTTGACCGCCTCGACCACAGCTTCTTCGGTGGTGATCTTTTCTTCGGCGGCCTGCTCGAATTTGACGTCCTCCGGCATCGGCGTGCCGCACTGCTTACACTTCTGCGCGGTGCCCGGGTTGCGGGTGTTACAACTGGGACAGGTCCATTCCAGCTCGACATACCCCAACGACTTTTCGGCCATACTCCATGTCCCTCCTCACGCGTGCGACAGGTGTCGGGCGCAGTATACCACTACATCGTGAAGAATGCAGCGTTGTGCGTGCATCGCGAGGAATTCCATGAGTCGCTGCCAGTGGGGCATCCTTCGACTGCATCCGCTGCCGGTGGCGGCCTCTGCTCAGGATGTTTCGCCCACATTATCCGGGAGCCCTTTCCGGAGCAGGCAGGCCGTAGCTCGCCAACTGCGCGCGGAGAAATGCAAAGCCGGCGCGCGCGAAGGCTGCACCGTCGGGGCAGAGGTCGCGGAAGACCCCGCGGCGCACAGCGAAGTCGCCCAGCGAGGTATTGTAGGTTTCGAGGATCAGGTAGCCGTCGAAGCTGATATCGCGCAGGGCAGTAAAGACATCGGCCCACGGCACGAGGCCGCCCCCTGGCGCGCCGCGATCATTCTCGCAGGTGTGCAGCCCCCATAGGCGGTCTGCACAGGCGCGGACTGCCTCGCCGTAGTCGCGCAGTTCTGTGGCGGCGTGGAAGGTATCGAGGAGAACACGCAGGTTCGGGTGCCCGGCCAGGGCAATCAGGGCC
This sequence comes from Chloroflexota bacterium, assembly GCA_029555885.1. The sequence goes on from JAKPQT010000629.1 coordinate 21,572, forward strand.
ATGACTTGCTGCGGTGTGTTGGCGAGATGCGTCCGGAACCGGCTCATCGGCTCCAGCACGACTGTGATGCCGCGATGTGCAGCGTACTCTGCGAGTCGGTGCAATCCCTCGGCCGTCCAGGCGAGTTCGCCGGCTGGTGGTTGCCGGCGCTTGACTGTGCCCGGATGCCCGTACAGCGCGCCGGTATATGCGGTCGCGCCCAATTCGCGCGCGACATCCACCTGGCGACAGTGCCAGGCCAGGCCGCGCGCGCGGTCGGCCGGTTCATCGGCGGACAGGTCGCACTCGCTCGGCCACAGTCCGCCCGGACTGGCAATCAACTCCAATCCCAACGCCTCTGCGGCCTGGCGCGTGCGGTGGATGGTGAAGTCCACATCGTCGCCGATGGCGATTTCGAAGCAGGTCGCGCCCAGGTCGCGGCAGGCGATCAGCACAGGGAGGTCGGTATCCGACCAGCTAGCAGTGAACAGGTAGCTGTGGATGCCGAGTTTCATTGTTGGGTGGGAACCTTCCGGCCCGGCACGCCCGGCATGGTGGCCAGAATCTCGGCGGTCGTGTAGGGCCGGACGTCTCGCAGCGGGTCGAGCCTACTGCGCGCGCTCAACTCGCGCGCAACCCGCCGGGCTGCCCACACTGCGAGCAGCGCAGCCAGCCAACTCACCCCTAACCACAGAATCACGGGGAGGGGCCGGACGGCAAACGTCGCGCTGGCTCGGCCCGCGACATCGAAGAGGGAGATGACATAAAAGATGCCCATGAAGGGCGGTCCCAGGTGCGGAGCAAAGCTGATGCCGGCGAACAATAACGGCAGGCTGCCCAGGCAGATAATGGTGAACAGATCCCCGAATGAGGCCACAAAGTCCGTGGCCGCGGTGCCGAGCAGCCAAGCGAAGAGCGCCCAAGTTGCGCGTTCGCCGACGAACAGCGCAGCTTGGAGCAGCAGCCCCCAGGCAAAGCGGAGAATGCCGGGCCGGCGCATGATTAGTGGCCCGCTCTGTCCCAGGGCGAAGGAGAGTGCAGCCAGACCCAGGATGACATAGGGATGGCTCACAGCTTACCCCTCCCCTGCATGTGAACGGCAACCGTTTGCAGGGGCAATGTTGGCCTGCTCCGGCTGCTCCGCAAAGCCGTGCCCTGTGTTGAAGCTCAGACGCGGGCCCGCTGTGCTACGCTCGCCAGCGAGGCCGGGGCGCAGCCGGGCATTTTCCTTGAGCAAGTGGATCACGACATCGGCCGTCTTGCGCACGAATGGCGTGCCGTCGGCCAGCTTGACCGAGCGGCTGAAATAGTCGCCGTAGCCCATATGGTGCATCGGCCCGATCGGAATCTCCGTGTAGCGACCTGCCCGCACGAAGCGATGCCAGGCTGAATTGGGAAAGACCGGCCAGAAGCCGGGCGTGAGCAGCCGCCCCAGGTATTGAGTGGCATCCTGACTGCCTGAGAGGTGGTAGATGTGCTCCACGTCAAGGGTGCCTTCGTCGTCGCCCAGCACGCTGCCCACGGAGATGATGCGGATGGGCGCGCCGAGCCACGCGCGCAGATACGGCGCGGCGGCCTGCGATGTCTGCCCGCCGCCGCTGATGCAGAGTACGGTGACGGGCCGCGGCTGGTCGAGTCGGTAGCCGTGGCGCAGCAGGCCGCGCAGCATCTCCTTGGCGATGCCATAAGAGTACGCCCGGCCATAACGGGTATCGCGCGAGACGAGCACCTGTAAGAGGTTCCGGAAGAAGATGATGTGGTAGAAGATCATCAGGCGGCGGCTGCGGCGCG
>JAKPQT010000633.1 GCA_029555885.1 Chloroflexota bacterium
GGTGCCGGGGTAGGGTTGGAACAGGAAGGCATATGGGTAGCTGATGCGCGCCTCGCCGTTCAGCCGCATCGTGTCCAGGTCGTCCTCCAGCGTGCTCGTGGGCAGGCCGAGAATGTTGGTCGCAGTGATGTGAATACCCGCCGCGCGCACCATGCGCCCTGCGTCGATCATGTCCTGCCGGCTCATGCGCCGCTTGAGCAGCTCGACGCGGATACGGTCGTTCGCGGCCTCGATGCCCATGCTGACCGTCCCGCAGCCCGCCTTCTTGAGCAGCTCGACCTTGTAGGGGTCCTTGACAAGCAGATTGGCGCGCACGTTGGCGAAGAACGGCAGGCCCACCTCGCGCGGCCACTTCTCCGCGAACTCTTCCAGCCAGTCGTTGTAGATGACGAACAGGTCATCGATAAACACGGCTTGCTCCAGCGGCCAGCGCGCCCGCACGGCCTTGACCTCCGCGATCACATCGTCCACCGACCGCTGCTGCCCGCGACGCTCGCCCTTGTAAATCTGGTAGTACGCGTGGTTGAAACAGTAGGTGCATGCGTACGGACAGCCGCGCGAGCTGATGAAGTGCTTGATCTTGCTGGCCGCCAGGTCAGGGTACTTGTCGTAGACCAGCGCGCGGTCCGGGTGGGGCAGGGCGGACAAATCGTGGATGAGCGGCCGCGGCAGGTTCTTGACGATCTCGCCGTCCACGTTGAACCACCAGTTGGGCAGGTTCGTGTCATACGTGCCGTTGCGCCGGGCGAGCGCGTCCGCCAGGTCGAGCATGGCGCCTTCGCCCTCACCGACGCAGATCCCGTCCACGCCCGGCTCGGTAATCATGTCCGGGAAGAAAGTGGGGTGCGGCCCGCCGAATACCGAGAAGACCGGCTTCTGGCCTGCCGCGGCGCGCCGGGGGTTAAGTTCGTCCCGCAGGCGCCGGTTCAGCTCGAAGTAGCCGCGTTGCGAGCCGGTCATCACGCTGTAGCCCAGGATGTCGGGCTGGAAGTCCAGCGCATAGGCCACCGGGTCTTCGATATCTGCGACCGTCAGGGCAACGTCGTGCCCGCCCTGCTTCAGGACGGCGGACATGGACATGATGCCTTGCGGCTCATAGCTGAGTTCCGTAGCGACAAACAGAACGCGCAACTCATTCCTCCGAGACGAGATTGAAGATTGCAGATTGCAGATTGCAGATTACACTCAAGCCGGTTACGATGGTTAGGCAGTAGCCGGTGGTGTTGGATGGCAGAAAATCTTCAATCTTCAATCTGTAATCTGTAGTTTGTAATCTGTAATCAACCCTTGATAACAGCCAGTGGTTCCAGGCGGGCCACAATCCGGGCGAGGCCCGCGGCCTCTACTACCGCGACCACCTGGTCTACATCCTTATAGGCCTGCGGGGCCTCTTCGGCCAGGCCGCCCAGGCTGCCCGCGCGCACGACGATGCCGTCACGCGCCAGCTCGCCCCGCAGTTGTTCCCCGCGCACCTGGCGCTTGGCCTCCGCCCGGCTGAGCACCCGCCCCGCGCCGTGACAGCACGAGCCAAACGTCTGCGCCATGGCGCCCTCTGCGCCGACCAGCACATATGATGCGGTGCCCATGCTGCCTGGGACGAGCACGGGCTGGCCGATGGCGCGATAATCTTCCGGCACGTCGGGATGGCCCGGCCCGAACGCGCGGGTAGCGCCCTTACGATGCACGCACACCTGCTCCCTGCGCCCGCCGACCTGGTGCGTCTCGATCTTCGCCATGTTGTGCGCGACGTCGTAGACCAGCGCCAGGCTCCAGTCGCGCACGCGGCCGGCCAGTACATCCTCAAACGCCTCGCGCACGCGGTAGGTGAGCACCTGGCGGTTGGCCCAGGCGTAGTTGGCCGCGCAGTTCATGGCCGCGAGGTAATCCTGGCCCTCCGGTGAGTCGAGCGGCGCGCAGACCAGTTGCTTGTCGGGCAGTTCGAAGCCGAAGCGGCGGCTGGCCCGCTGGAAGTTCGCAATATAGTCCGTCGCGACCTGATGGCCCAACCCGCGGCTGCCGCAGTGAATCTGCACGGCAATCTGGCCCTGGCGCAGGCCCAAGACGTCCGCGACCGCAGGGTCATAGATGGCGCTGACGACGTCGATCTCGGCGAAATGGTTGCCGGAGCCGAGCGTGCCCACCTGTTCCAGCCCGCGTTTTTTGGCTTCGAGGCTGACCTTGTCGGGATTCGCGCCCGGCACGCGGCCCCGGTGTTCGGTGTGCTCCACGTCGGCGCGCGTCGCGTAGCCCTCGCGTTGCGCCCACTGGCTGCCATCGGCCAGGATGTGGTCCAGCTCAGCCTTGTTGATGTGGAGCTGGCCCTTGACGCCGACCCCGCTCGGCACGTGCCGGTAAAGCGCGTCCGCGAGCGCGTCCATGTGCGGCTTGACTTCCTCGGCGTCCAGATGGGAGGCGATCAGGCGGACTCCGCAATTAATATCGTAGCCAACGCCTCCAGGTGACACAATCCCGTGCGGCAGCAGGGTCGCCGCGACGCCGCCGATGGGGAAGCCGTAGCCCTGGTGGATGTCGGGCATCGCCAGGGCGTGGCCCGTCACGCCGGGCAGGGTGGCGGTGTTGACCAGTTGCTCCAGCGAACGGTCTTCGAGCGCTTTGGTCAGGATGTCCTGGTCGGCATAGAACCGCGCGGGGACGCGCATATCCGGTCGGAACGACTGTGAAATCTCATAGAGCTGGTCGCCGATGGATGTGAGGTCGTGCCGCATGACGGGTTTCATGGCCGGGGGTCCTTCTTTACCGTAGAGACGTCCCGCCGGGACGTCTCTACGGTAAAATTGGCGTGACTGTTAGTGACAGCTGCTGCAGCCGCCGCCGCCTTCAGCCCCGTCCTTCGAGCGGAACGAATGGCCGCAGCCGCAGCTCGAAACGGCGTTGGGGTTCTCGATGTGGAACCCGCCGCCCATCAGGCTGTCCACGTAATCGATGCTCGCGCCTTCCATGTACTGGCGGCTCTGCGGGTCGATGATGATGCGCATGCCGTGCTGCTCGAAGACGCTGTCCGCCGGCCGCGGGTTGTCGTCAAAGGTCATGCCGTACTGCAGCCCGCTGCAGCCGCCGCCGCTCACGAATACGCGCAGGCCGTGGGTCTCGCGGACGCCCTTTTCCTTCATGATGGTGTCGAGCTTTTCCGCCGCCGCTGCCGTCAACGTTACGATGGTCTCTTCCATGGTATCGACAGACATGATGTCCTCCGTAGATAATCAGGTGGCCGCCGGTCGGTTCCGGTGGCCCCGGTAGTTGTCAGCCGCCAATCTGGCTCATTTCCCTCGATTTCGCGATGTCGTGCTGTTCCAGTCGGTGGCCCCACGGCTTACGGTAGGCCGCCTCGGCCATCAGCCGGCGCAGCTCCGCGAAATCGGCGCCCGCACGCAGCGGGGTCAACAAATCTGCTTCGTCATCGCGCAGCAGGCAGAGGCGCAGCTTGCCATCCGCGGTCAGGCGCAGCCGGTTGCAGCCTTCACAAAACGGCTCGGTCACGCTGCTGATGAAACCGAGCTGCCCGCGCGCGTTGCGCAGGCGATACGGCCGGGACGGGTCGTGGCCGTTGTGGCCGGGCACAACCTCCAGCGGTCCCAGCGCGGTCTCGATCCGGCTGCGCGTCTCCGCCGATGACACGACCTGGTCCTGCTGAAAGTCCGACACGCTGCCCAGCGGCATCAGCTCGATAAAGCGGACTTCCCATGGGTTGTCCAGCGACAGCCGGGCCAGTTCCACCACCTCGTCATCGTTGAACCCGCGTGTCACGACGCAGTTCAGCTTGACGGGCCGCAGCCCCGCCGCCTCAGCCGCCGCAATGCCCTGCCATACATCCGCCAGATCACCGCGCCGCGTGATGCGCCGGAACTTGGCCGGGTCAAGCGAGTCGATGCTGATATTGACCTGCGCCAGGCCGGCCGCGGCCAGCGGGCCCGCCAGTTCGGCCAGCTTGATCCCGTTCGTGGTCATCACAACGCGTTCGATGCCCGGAATGGCGACGATGTTACGCACAAGATTCACCACGCCATGCCGCACCGTGGGCTCGCCGCCCGTCAGCCGGATCTTGTTGACCCCCAGGCTGGCCGCGACGCGCACCAGCGTCAGAATCTCGTCGTCCTGCAGCAGCGTCGCCGCGGGGCGGAAGCGGATATCCTCCGGCATGCAGTATACGCAGCGGAGGTTGCACGCATCGGTCAGTGAGACGCGCAGATAGCTCAGCCGGCGACCATACGAGTCGCTCATCGTCCCTGGGACGTCGTACAGGGTGATATTGTTCATGATCCCGCTAGGCGTTGCTGTCCGGGTTGCTGGCGGGTTGTGGCTCCACGTCTTCCTGGGCGGGAATCAGATAGCGGCAATGCGCGGCCCCATTGAGCACTCGGGTCTCCAGCCGGATCGTTCCCGGGATAAGCTGCTGCAGGATCGCCTGATCCATCAAGCAGATTTCCGGATGTCGTTCTGACACGCCGGCGTATGGACAGTTGCACGCGTGTAGCTCGTAGTGGTCGTCGCAGGAAACCCACCGGGCCTCATAGCCGCGGTTGGACAGAAAATCGGCAACCTGGTCGAGCCGGTCTTCGACGGTCTGGCCCTGCTCTTCCACAGGCGCTTCCTGCGCGGTGCGCTGGGCCACCCGCTGCAGCACGCCGCGCACCACCGCTTCCGGCAGCGCGGCCTTCAGTTCCGCCAGCAGATGATCTGCCAGAACATCGTGCCGCTGCGGAAACAGCCTGTAAGCGCCCTCGGTCAGCGCGTAGACCTGGCTGGGCCGGCCCGCGCCGTCCCGGCGGCGCAGTCCGTTCAGCTCCACAAGGCCTTCGCTGGTGAGAATATCGAGATGGTGCCGCACGGAGACCGGAGCCATGCCAAGCAGAACCGCCAGCTCAGCCACCGTGGCAGAGCCGGTTTCTCTCAGGATTTCGGTGATGCGGCGCCTGACCGGCTGCACTTCTACGCTCCATCATGCCGGAATTGCCGTCTCGTTGTTTCGACGGCAGTAGGGATGATAACACACAAGCCCGGCCCTGTCAATTACTCTGATTTTAGTCATAGATATTGCCCCGTATCTAATCGCCTCTCGCAGCGTCTTATTATTGGAGTTGAAAACAGGGTGCAGGGATCAGGGGTCCCTGTGACGTTTTCGGCACACTCACTCTTGTCGGCCAGTAATATATGCATAATTTGTGGGCGATCACTCTGCGGCTGGCGCGCGTGATTGGTGTCTGGATTGCAAATAAAGCATATTTATCTGTCGATTTGATCGGCTTGCCCCGAGGCGCCGTCGGGAATCTCATGAGAAATTGTAAGCAATATATATTGGTTGGCCGCTGGACCCGGCGCCAACTCACTTTTTTGTGTGAACCGACATGTCAACTGTGGATAACTCGCGCGAAATGGTGGATAACTGTGTGCAACTTTGATGGGATTTAGTAGCCATCGGAGTTGGCGTCAAATCAACAGAGACCGGTGCCAATACTGCACCGGTCTCTGTTTGTGCCGAGGAATGGCCCGGATTACTGCCCCGCGGCTCCGGTCATCCGCTCGACTTCCGCGTCGACGACGCTCGGCTCCAGCTTGACGAACAGGGCCCGCGGCTCCCGCAGCGGTTGACCCGGCGGGAGAGTGCCCAGCGCCCAGCGGCCCGTCGCGCTGCGCCCATCGTAGCGGAGCGCGTAGTGTGTCCGTTCGGTTTCCGTCAGCTCCGCGGTATAGAGCGACCCGAACAGGTCGCCCTCGTAGCCCAGGTAGTGGTGGAGCTGCTGGCAGGTGAACGGCAGGAACGGTGCGAACAGCGTCTTCAGCGTGTCGATGACCTGCAAAGCCACATAGATGGTGGTCGCCGCCGCGGCCGGGTCGCTCTTGATCTGCTGCCAGGGCTCCTTCTGATTCAGATAGCGGTTGGCCTCGTGGGCCAGGGCCATCGTTTCGGCCAGCGCCTGCTTGAGCTTGACCGCATCGAGCAGCGCGGTGACGCGCTCGAAGGTCGGGGCCATCTGGTCCAGGAGCGCCTGGTCGACGGCATCCAGCGGCCCCGGCTCCGGCACCTTGCCGTCGAACCGCTTGTAGGCGAAGCCCAGCACCCGGTTGGCGAGGTTGCCCCAGGTCGCCACCAGTTCCTCGTTGTTGCGGCGGACGAACTCTTCCCAGGTGAAGTTCACATCCTGGCTCTCCGGCGCACTGGCGGTCAGTGCATAGCGCCACGGGTCCGGGTCGTAGCGCTCCAGCGCGTCCGCCATCTCGATCATCCAGCGGCGGCTCTTGCTGAGCTTGCGGCCTTCGACGTTGAGATACTCGTTCGCCGGCACATCATAGGGCAGGTTCAGGCTGCGGTCGTAGCCCACCAGGATGGCCGGCCAGATGATCGAGTGAAACTCGATGTTGTCCTTGCCGATGAAGTAGTACGTGCGTGCGGCTGGGTCCTGCCACCAGGCGCGCCACGCCTCGGCGTCGCCGGTTACGTGCGCCCATTCCTTGCTGGCGGCCAGGTAACCGATGACGGCATCGTACCAGACATAAATGCGCTTGCTCTCATAGCCGGGGAGCGGAATGGTCACGCCCCACTGGATATCGCGCGTGATCGGCCGCCCCCGCAGCTCGCGGCTTTCCAGCCGTGCGCGCGTGAAGTTCATGACGTTGGGCCGCCAGTGTTCCTTATGGCCGTCGTTGAGCCAATCAAGCAGCGGCTCGTTGAGCGCGGCCAGGTCCAGGAAGAAGTGTTCTGCCTGGCGGATCTCGATGTGCGTGCCCCCGCAGAACTTACAGCGCGGCCGGATGAGAGCGGTTGCGTCGTAGGTCTTACCGCAGTTGTCGCACTGGTCACCGCGCGCACCTTCGGCTCCGCAGTACGGGCAGGTGCCTTCCACGTAGCGGTCGGCCAGCCACTTCTCGCAATCCACGCAGTACAACTGGTCCATCTTGTCCAGGTACACGACCTCGTTATCGATATGGCGTAGGAAAATCTCCTGGGTGACGGCCCAGTGGTTCTCCGTGTCGGTCTCGGTGAACAGGTCGAAGCTGATTCCCAACCGGCGCATCATATCGACGTTGCGCGGGTGGTAGCGGTCCACCACCGCGCGCGGGGAAATGCCCTCCTCCTCCGCGCGCACGGTAATCGGCGTGCCGTGCGTGTCGGAGCCGGAAACCATCAGCACATCGTTGCCGCGCAGCCGGTGATAGCGCGCGAAGATGTCCGAGGGCAGATAGGCGCCTGCGATATGGCCGATGTGCATGTCGCCGTTGCTATAGGGCCAGGCGACACAGACCAGGATTTTGTCCGGCATGGGAATGCTCCTCATTACGAAGTACGACTATGCGCATGATAACGCAAAACCCCGGTTTCGACCAGAAACCGGGGTTCTGTGGGATCACCGGGCGTCACATGACGCTGACTGAGCCAACGCCTGTCTCGATGCGGATATCCGCCTTATTCGCCGCTGTGGCATAATCCGGCGACTCGTAGCGATGGTCGCCGGTCTGCACGAAGCGGGTCCGGTCGATATCCACGCTCGCCAGCCCGGATTCGGTTCGAATCGTGGCCGCAACCCTGCCCGGCACGCGCACGATCACGCGTGCAGCGCCCGCCTCAATCTTGACCCGGGTCAACCCGGCGTGCGCGGGCAGCGTTACGTCGGTATCGCTGGCGCCCGTCTCCAGCTTCAGCTCCCGCACCAGCAGGTCGCTGAGATCGATCTGCGAGCGGCTCGCGCCGGTCTCGAATTCAAGTTCGAGCGGCAGCGTCTCGTTCAGCCGCACATCCCAGTCCAGCCCGCCGGCCGTCCAGTTCCAGGGCGTGATCCAGCCCCGGTTGGCCGGGACGCTCAATTTGACATCGAGCGTGCTGCCGCTCTGCCGCACGCGGCGGTTCAGCCCGCCGCCGAACGTGCCCGCGACCAGCTCGTCCGCGCGCGCGCCGCCGCCCACGGTCAACACGCCCGCGCCGTGGGCAATCTCGATGTGCGCCTGCGTGGCGCCTTCCAGCGGCAGCGAGGCGGTTTCCGCAGGCAGCGGGGCGGGGCGCACGAAGTAGCCGAGAATCAGCCAGCCGCCGAGGATGATCAGGAAGGCCGGCCAGAGTAAGTTCCAGACACTGATTTCCCAGCGGTCGAACACGCCGAGATTGCCCAGCAGGAGCAGCACGCCGGCCAGGATCAGTACTACGGCCCAGAAGACACCGGTTCGCATAATCAATCCTCCAGATGTGCCACCTGCGACGGCGCACCGGTTTTCAGGGTTTACTTCGTGTCGTCCAGCGTGTCCTTGATGGCGTCGAGCACGCTCGTCGTCTCCGGCTCCTCAGGCACAATGAACATCAGAATGATGTACAGGATGAGGCCGGAGCCGACGCCGAACAGCAGCAACAACACGAAGACCAGACGAATCAACGTCGGGTCGATGCCGAGATACTTGCCCAGACCGCCGCAGACGCCCGAAATCATCCGGTCTGTCCGGCTGCGATAAAGCTTCTTCGTTTCCACAGTTGTCCTCCCACAAACATTCACTGCATTGTAGATGGCAGCAGCAGGCCGGTTTGCCCGCGGCCCATTTCCGCCTTCCACCCTACTCTACGCAGCTTCCGCCGGAAGGTTGCAATCATCTACGCGCCGCCCAGGGTCCGGTGCATGAACACGCAGCCTTCGCGCTGGTCGAACTCGCGGAAGCCACATGCACGGTACAACGCCTGCGCCGCGTGCCAGTCATCGTTCGTCTCCATCCAGGCGCGCGCCAGCCCGCGGTCTTCCGCTGCAGCGACCAGGTGTTCGACGAGGGCGCGACCGATGCCCCGCTGGCGGCAGTCTTGAGCCACGGAAACGCGCACGAGTTGGCCTTCGGTGGCCTGCACGAGCAGACCGCCCGTGCCCACCAGCCTGCCGTCTTCTTCTGCTACCACGAAAACATGCCCTTGGGTGACATAGAACTGCCAGATATCGTCCAGATCGGGGTTGTACGCCGGGTCCAGATCGGGGAAGTGTTCACCCAGCCCGGCCAGAATGAGGTCGCGCACGGCTTGCTGGTCAGACGGTGTGAAAGGCCGGATGACGATGCCCATCAGTGTACTCATGCTTCGGCCCGCCGGCGCTTGCTGACATAGACGATCGCATGGCGCTGGAAGCCGAGGCGGTCGAAGAGGGCCAGCGACGGGGCATTCTCCTCTTCGATGAGCGCCGCCCAGACTTCGAGCCCCAGGTCATCCGTGAACCAACGCTCGGCTTCTGTCACGAGCCGGGATGCCAGCCCCTGCCGCTGCCAGTCGGGATGGACGGCCAGGCGATTGATCCATCCTTTGCGGCCATCGTGCGTCAGCACCGCAGCCGCGACGAGCCGATCGGCGGCGCGCAAGCCGATCACGCGCTGCGTGCCCAGGGTGAGCTGGCGGGCAAACGCCGCGGGGCCATCGCGGCCCGTCTGCCGGATGGACAGGCCGGCCTGCTGCCAGAGCGCGACTAGCGGCTCGTAATCGTGCAGGCCGAGGTCATACAGTATCGTTTCATGATCTTCAATGTCTTGCATGGTATCCTCTTTCATCTGGCATGCGTATGTTAAACGTAGTTTGATCGTCAGAAAGATGTAGTCTTTAGATGGGGTTGGCGTCGAGCACTCCAGTATCAGGCATGGTACACTGGCACGTGAGAGATGCGGAAAAGAATTCTCTCCTTCTCCTCCTTTTTGAGCGTCGGGGTAAGGGCAGCCCCGACGCTCGCGCGTTAAGCCTCACGCGTCGAGTGTAGTGGGTTACCCCTTACTTAATGATATTTTTAGCCAGGTCTTAGGCTCATTTAAAGCAATCTGCGCGGCTCTTCTCTATAATGATCACACAAAAGGGGGTAGCCCGCCAAGTGACGCGCACTCCGCTTTGGATTCTAGAAAGGATGGGAGGGATTGAGTATGAAGACTTCCCGCTATGTTTTGACTGCTTTGCTTCTGGCTGGCCTGGTGAGCGTGCTGGCTTTGGCCGCCGCTCCTGCCGTCTCGGCGCTCCAGACCAGTACCGCGACACCAACCCCAGCATCTGCGGCTGCAACGGTTGAGCCGGCCGTGGCTGCGGCGCCCGCAAGCGTGCTCGACTTGCAGGCTGCGCTGGAAAACGTCTATGTGCAGGCCAGCCCATCTGTGGTCAGCATCCGCACCCGTACGCTGGCTGCGCAGCAGTTCGGCGGCTTCGGCACCCTGCCGGAACAGGACACGCCCCAGTACGCTGAGGGCTTGGGCTCCGGCTTCGTGTGGGATACCCAGGGTCATATTGTCACCAACAATCATGTGGTGGACGGCGCAGAACGCCTCACGGTGATCTTCTCCGACGGGTTGAGCCTGCCGGCTGAGGTTGTGGGCCGTGACCCCGAGAGCGACCTGGCGGTTGTCAAGGTTGACCCGACCGGCATCGACCTCAAGCCGGTCAACGTCGGGGATTCGACTGCCGTGCGTGTCGGCCAGTTCGCGGTGGCCATCGGCAACCCGTTTGGCCTGGACACGACCATGACCTTCGGCATCGTCAGCGCACTGGGCCGCACGCTGCCGGTCAGCGACGGCGCCATGATGTCGACTACACGCTACACCATTCCTGATATCATCCAGACCGATGCGCCCGTCAACCCCGGCAACTCCGGCGGCGCGTTGCTCGATCTGCAGGGTCGCCTGATCGGCGTACCGACGGCCATCGAATCTTCCACGCGCAGCTCTGCGGGCGTGGGTTTCGCAGTGCCTTCAGTCATCGTGCAGAAGGTGGTGCCTGAGCTCATCAGCAATGGCAGCTTCGCACACCCGTTCCTGGGTGTCTCCGGCACGACCCTGACCTCTGAGCTGGCGGCCGCGATGGACCTGCCCGCAACCCAGCGCGGTGCATTGGTAGTAGATGTCACGAACAACGGCCCGGCGGACAAGGCCGGCCTGCGCGGCAGCGCCAAGCAGGTGGAGCTCGACGGCCAGCAGGTTCCGGTCGGCGGCGATGTCATCATCGCGGTGGACGGTCAGCCCGTACGCGATTTCGAGGACGTCACGACCTATCTGGCGCGTAACGGCCGCGTCGGCCAGGATATCACCCTGACCGTGCTGCGTGAAGGTGAGGAAACGACCGTGACCGTGACGTTGGCGGCACGTCCCTCCACGCAGCGGGCAACGACCGAACAACCTCGCCAGCCGATGACGGCCCGCGCGTGGCTCGGCATCAATGGCACCACACTGACGTCTGACCTGGCCGAGGCGATGGACCTGGATGCCACGCAGAAAGGCGTCCTGATCCTGAGCGTGGTCAACGGCAGCCCGGCTGATGAGGCGGGCCTGCGCGGCGGATTCCGGGCGCTGAACCTGAACGGCGAGCGGATGCCGATCGGCGGTGATGTTATCGTGGCCGTGGATGGTAAGGACATGACCACCATGGAGAACCTTGTGGCCCTGGTGGCCGGCAAGGAGCCTGGCGACAAGCTGACGCTGACCATCCTGCGCGATGGCGAGCAGTCCGATGTGACGGTGACGCTGGGCGAGCGGCCTGCGCAGCCGTAACGACTCCTAAGCACAACAAGCAGACCTCGGCGGTCAAAGGCTAACGTAGGTTAGCACGACCGCCGAGGTCTTTTTATGACCCCTTGATACACACAAAAAGACCTCGAAGGTCGTGCCAACTTGCGATTGGCGTGAGACCTTCGAGGTCTTCGATAGTTAGTTTACGCTCGCGTACTGCTTACTTCGCCGGCTGTTCGAGTTCCGGCTGGCGGGTCGAAATCTGGATGGTGCGGGGCTTGATAGCCTCGGCCTTCGGGATGGTCAGCAGCAACATACCGTTCTCGTAACGGGCCTCCGCCTTATCGGCGTCGACCGGAATGTTGATCGACAGCGTGCGCTGGAACTTGCCGAAGGGCCGCTCCTGCATGACGTAGTCCACGTTGCCCAGCGGTGCAGGCCGCTCGCCCTTGATGGTCAGGGTGTCGCCTTCAATGGTAATCTCTACCTCTTCCGGCTTGACACCGGGCACATTCGCCACCACCACGATATCATCCGTCGTCACATAGGCATCCAGCGGCAGGCGCCAAACCCGCTCGCGCTCGCCTGCCTGGCCGTTGCCCCGCCGTGAGGGCACAAACGAATCTTCGAAGAGCCGGTCCATCGCTTCCCGCAGCGTTACAGCCTCGCGGAAGGGATCCCAACGGGTCAACATGTCAGCCATTTCAATCCTCCTCGTCATTACTTTGCCACTACTTTGATGCTCTTGGCCTTCGCCTGTTCCACCTTCGGCAGTTCCAGGGTCAGCAGGCCGTTCTCGAATGACGCCTTGCACTCCTCGGCATTGACGCCGACCGGCAAGGTCAACTGGCGGGAGAAGCTGCCGTAGCGCCGCTCCTGGCGCAGGTAGTTGCGCTTCTCTTCCCGCTGCTCGGCCTTGAACTCGCCCTTGATGGTCAGCAGGTCACCGGTCAGGGTCACGTCGATGTCTTCGGGCTTGATGCCCGGCACAGCCGCCTTGACGAAGACCGCATTCTCGGTTTCGTATACGTCAAGCGGCAGCATCCCCGCGGCCGACTCGCCGTTGCCCAGCAGACCAGGCCGCAGGAAACTCTCCTCGAACAGGCGATCCATCGCCTCACGCAGAGATATCATCTCGCGCGCCGGATCCATACGAACCAGGTTAGCCATCTCAATCCTCCTGAGTCAGTATTGATCGTCGTTGATAGTTAATCGTTGTTAGAGCGTTGCGGTCACTATCGCAACTTACGGCTTCATCCTAACGCGGCTGCGTTAGAAGCATGTTGGACGAACGTTAGAGATGTGTAAGCAAAGCCAGATGGCCCAGAGGCTTTGACAAGGCCTGCCAATGCGTGTATTCTGGCTCAGATGGCCGGGGTATCCGGCTCTGGAGGCAAGGCATGTTTTTGGATGAGGCCAGGATTTTTATCAAGGCCGGTGATGGCGGCAATGGCGTGGTGGCGTTTCGGCGCGAGGCGCATGTCCCCCGCGGCGGACCGAGCGGCGGCAACGGCGGCCGGGGCGGCGATGTGTACCTGGAGGCGGACCCCCAGATCAATACCCTGCTGGCGTTTCATAAGCAGGTGCATTTTCGCGCGGCGAGCGGCGAAGCTGGCCGGGGCAAGAACCAGACCGGCGCACAGGGAGAGGATCTTGTTATCCGTGTGCCAGTGGGCACTGTAGCGCGCGATGTTGAGACAGGCTTTCTGCTCGCGGACCTGACTGCGCCGGGCGAACGGGTACTGGTGGCGCGGGCGGGGCGGGGCGGCCGCGGCAACCGGTCCTTTCGCTCGGCCATCAACCAGGCCCCGCGCATCGCGGAGAATGGCGAGCCGGGCGAAGAGCGGTGGCTGCACCTGGAGCTCAAGCTGCTGGCCGATGTCGGCATCGTCGGCGCGCCGAATGCGGGCAAGTCCACCCTGTTGAGCCGCGTCAGCGCGGCGCGGCCCAAAGTGGCCGACTACCCCTTCACCACGCTCGAACCCCAGTTGGGCGTGGTCGTGTCCGGCAACCGCGACATGGTCTGGGCCGACATCCCCGGCCTCATCGAAGGCGCGCACAGCGGTGCGGGCCTGGGCCATACCTTCCTGCGCCATATCGAGCGCACGCGCCTGCTCATCCACCTGCTCAACGGCCTGAGCCCCGATCCCCTCGGTGATTACGAGGCCATCATCCAAGAGCTGGAGCTGTTCAATCCGCTCTTGAGCGACAAGCCGCAGGTCGTGGTCTACAACAAGATGGACCTGCCGGAGGTGCAGGCGGGTTGGACAGCCGTGGCGCGCAGCCTGCGCGAGCGCGGTGTGGTCGAGCCGCTCGCCATCTCCGCCGCGACCGGTGAAGGCGTGGATGTGCTCACCCAGCGCGTCGCCGCGCTGCTGGCCGAGCTGCCGCCGCCTCCGCGCCTGGCCGATGTGCAGCCGCTCGCGCCCATCAGCGAGGCCGAGGACATGAGCTTCACGATCGAGCGCGAGCCGGATGGCGCGTGGCGCGTGTATGGCAGGCGGATCGAGCGCATCGTCAAGATGACGCGCTGGGAGTACTACGACGCGGTCATGCGGTTCCAGCGGATCCTCGAGGCGCTCGGCATCACCGAGGCGCTGCGCGAGGCGGGCGTCACCGAGGGCGAGACGGTGCGTATCGGCGAGCGCGAGCTGGAGTGGAGTGAGTAAGATGGCCGACGCCGCAGCGGGCAGCGCATGGCCGGACGGGGCGCGCGTCGGCGTCCTGGGGGGGTCGTTTGACCCCATCCACATCGGCCATCTGGTGCTGGCAGAGGAGGCGCGCGACCAGTTGGGGCTGGTGTGCGTGTATTTCGTTCCTGCCGGTGAGCCGCCTCATAAGCGCGACCGCCGGCTTGCGCCCGTCGAAGATCGCGTCCACATGACCCGGCTGGCGATTGCCGGGAACCGGGCCTTCGAGGTCTCGCGGGTGGATGCTGACCGCCCCGGTCCCCACTATACGGTGGACCTGATCCGCATCCTCAAGGCACAATTGCCGCCCACGGTCGAACTCTACTTCCTCATGGGGTATGACAGCCTGGTCGACCTGCCCAAGTGGTATCACCCGGCAGAACTGCTGGCCTCCTGTCATCTCGTGGCGTTGACGCGGCCCAACGTCGACCTGGACTGGGCAGACCTGGAGGCGCGGCTGCCGGGCATCCGCGCGCGCGTGACGCTGCTGGACATGCCGGAGCTGGAGATCGCGTCGAACGACCTGCGCAGCCGCGTGGCTGCGGGCCGAAGCATCCGCTATTACGTGCCTGAGCCGGTGCGGGAGTATGTGTGCGAGCGGGGGTTGTATCGCGGTTGATAGTCAAACGGGGTTTTGGGGCCGCATTGCGGCCCCAAAACCCGTTATCAGGAGTGAGCACTACTTCTGCCGCGCGAAAAGCTGTGCCAGTTGCTCCGCGCCCTGCGAGTCGGTCACGGCGATAATCTCGTCGTTGACTTGCAGCGTCGTCGGGCCGCGGGGCACTACCATTTCACCCTTCCGTAGGATGGCGGCGATGACCACCTTCTCCGGCAGTGTCAGGTCCTTGATCGCCATCCCGACCGCGCGGGCACCTTGAGGAATCTTTTCCTCGACCACCATATATTCGCCCTTGCGCAGCTTCAGTAGGGTGATCATGTCGCCCAGCGACATTTCCTCCGCGATGAGCTTGGCCATCAGGTCCGCCTGGTTGATGGCAACATCCACGCAGAACATCTGGTTAAAGAGCCATTGGCTGCGCGGGTTGTTGATGCGCCCGATGGTGCGCGGCACATTGTACTTCTTACGCGCCAGGTAACACAGCGTCAGGTTGTCGGCGTCATCGGTCGTACAAGCCGCCAATACCTGGGCCTGTTGGATGCCCGCCTGCTCCAGCATGGCGGGATGGGTGGGATTCCCCTCGTAGATAACTTCTGTAGGTAGCTCGTGGTGGATGCGCGCCAGCACATCGAGCCGGTTCTCGATCAGGTGAACCTTGTGTCCCTGCGCGACGAGCAGCGTGCCCAGTTGCGCGCCGGTCCGGCCGCCGCCGGCAATCAAAACGAACATCCTATGCCCCCTTTACCGCAGCCAACCGTTGACGCAGGTCTTCGATGCCATCCTGCGTGGCGCTCACGTGGACTACATCATCAGGCTGCACGACCGTGTCCGGGTCTGGCAACTGCGCGCGACCGGCGCGCGTTACCGCGACGAGCTGGCACTTCGCATTTAAGATGAGGTCCTTGATTTTGCGGTCGCGCCACGCGGCCGGCACACTGAACTCGTAGACCTCGACCTCGCCATTGCCTGCGGAGAAGACAGTGTGCAAGGGCTCGTCGCTCAATAGCTCACCGATGCGCTGCGCGCCCCACACGCTGGGGCTGACAATCTGCAGGCCGAAAATCTCATGCAGCGCCCGTTTGTGTGGGTCGAAGTTGCGCACCACGACCTGCTCGATGCCAAAGGCCGTGTGCGCGGTGTGCGCGACGACCGCGTTGATCGAGTCGGACGGCGTTGTAGCCGCCAGCGCATCCGCATGCTGGATGCCCGCCCGCAGCAAGACATCCGGCGACAGAACGTCGCCCTCCAGCGTCCGCCCGCGGAAATCCGCAGGCAGGTTGCGGAACGCGTCCGAGTTGAGGTCCACGACGACGACCTTGTGGCCGCGCTTGAACAGGCCATAGGCCAGCTCCGCGCCGATACGGCCACACCCAACGACAATGACATTCATGGTAACTCTACTTTCTGCCTGGCCGGCTATTCGACCTGGTAGGGCACATCCGTGATGACGATGCCGGGCTTGCCCAGCAGCGCCAACTGGAGCCAGGTGGCCGCCTGGGTATGTAGGGCGTTTGCCGCCCAGTGCTTCGGCACGAACCGCGGCACGACGACGGTAATCGTTTCGTTGGGCTGGCGTTCAGCGGCAATCTCTTCGATGTATTCCAGCATCGGCTCCACCAGGAGCCGGTAGGGTGAATCCAGGATCACCAGGCGCACGCCCTCGCCCCAGGTCTCCCACCGCTTGCGCACCCGTTCGGCCTCTTCCGGCTCGATCATCACATGCACCGCCGTGATGTCATCGGACAGCTTTTGGGCATAGCGCAGGGCGGCTAACGTGCCCCGATGTACACCACTGACCGGTAGGATGACGCGATGGCGCGGCACCAGGGGCGGCTCGCTGTAATCATCCAGCGACAGGCTCTTGGCCAGGCTGCGATAATGGCGATGGATGCTGGAGAGGACCAACACGATGATCGGGATCAGGATCAGGACGATGTAGGCGCCATCGGTGAACTTCGTCACAGCGAAGATCAGGGCAACGATCGCTGTCAACACCGCGCCGATGCCGTTGATGATCATTTTCACCTGCCAGTTGCGCTCATAGCGGAGGGTGGAGCCGCGCTCCTTGATCTCCACGTCTGGCGCAAGATGGCCGATCTTCCACCAGCGCCGCGCCATGCCGCTCTGGGACAGTGTGAAAGAGAGAAACACGCCGATGGCGTACAACGGAATCAGGTTGGTAACGCTGGCGTCGAAGATGACGATCAGCAGCGCGGCTGTGAGAGCCAGAACCGCAATACCCCGCGAGTAGACCAGGCGGCTGCCCCGATAGGCGAGCTGCCGGGGCAGAAAGCCGTCGATCGCGAGCAGCGCGCTGAGGCGCGGAAAGCCCGCAAAAGCCGTGTTGGCGGCCATGACCAGGATCAAGGTCGTGGCGCTGATGACCCCCAGATAGAGCAGTCCTTCACTGCCGAAGACCGTTCTCGCAAGTTGTGAAACAACCGTTTCAGCCTCGGAGGGGATGGCGCGAATGTGCGTTGCCAGGAAGGTGATCGAGAGCATCAACGTGCCCAGAATGACGGCCATCCATATGAGTGTGATGCCCGCATTGCGGCTGCGCGGCTCGCGGAACGCCGTGATGCCGTTCGAGACGGCCTCAACACCGGTGAGCGCGCTCGTGCCATTGGCGAACGCGCGCAGAATCAAGAACAGGCTGACAGCTTGTGCCCCGTGGAGCATTTCCATCTCGGGCGGATCGATGACAGTACCCAGGCTGCCGGTGATGTAGCGGATGAAGGCGACAATGACTGTGCCAAACAGCATGATAATGAAGAAGTAAGTTGGGATGGCAAAAATGGCGCCTGCTTCTTTGACCCCTCGCAGGTTGATCACCATCACAAACAAGATGAAAGCGATGGCAATTTCCACACGCCACGGAAACAAGGAGGGGAAGGCCGAAGCGATTTGCGCTACGCCGGAGGAAATCGAGACGGCCACCGTCAAGATATAATCGGTGAGCAGCGCCGCGCCGGCGACCTGCGCAGGGAGCTCTCCCAGATTGTCCCGCGCGACGATGTAGGCCCCGCCGCCGTTGGGATAGGCATGGATGGTCTGTTCGTACGACATGACCAGGATTGCCAGCAGCCCCACGATTGCCAATGCGATGGGAAAAGCGAGATGGAACGCGTCCGTGCCAGCCGCCGCCAACACGAAGAGCAGCTCCTGGGGTGCATACGCGATCGAGGACATGTTGTCCGACGAAAAGACGGCCAGACCGACGATCTTGCGGATGGCCTGTTCGGGTGCGTCTGCGGTCTGTAGAGGTCGCCCGAAAAGCCAGGTGCGCCAGGAACGGCGCGGCGTATAACCCGCCGTACGGTGTTGAATGGCGGTGCCATTCCGGTCTTCAAGCCTGATCATACTGCTTAGTGTTGCACACAGTGCAACACCCCTGCCTCTCTGTATACAATAAATAAAAGCCCACCCATGTCGGGCAGGCTCCCGCCTAAGCTGTAGACTGCATGATTATAGACCTTATGGAAACGGCTGTCAAAACTACTGCGCACCCGCACGGCATCACAGGGTAATTTAGAAACTAAGTCATTTATAAACTTGACAAATGCGCAGCATGGGTGTATAGTGAATACATTGTTTGCGAACCTATTGCATGTAATGGAGGGAAAGAATGACACATCAGTTGCCGTCTCTGCCGTATGATTTCGGCGCCTTGGAACCGTACATTGACACGACCACGATGCAGATCCATCATGGCAAGCATCATCAGGCCTATATCACCAACCTGAACAAGGCCATCGAAGGGACGCCCTTCGCTGACATGGCGATTGAAGAGCTGCTCGCGAAGATCGAGAGTGTGCCGGAGAACATCCGCACTGCCGTGCGCAACAATGGCGGCGGCCATGCCAATCATTCCTTGTTCTGGAAGCTGATGGCCCCGAACGCGGGCGGTCAGCCGACCGGCGAGCTGGCAGCCGCCATCGACCGCACCTTCGGCAGCTTCGAGGCCTTCAAGGAGAAGTTCACCGCCGCAGCCACGACGCGCTTCGGCAGCGGCTGGGCGTGGCTCGTCGTCAAGCCCAACGGCAACCTGGAAGTCTACAGCACCGCCAACCAGGACAGCCCGCTCATGACGGGTGACACGCCGATCCTCGGCATCGATGTCTGGGAGCACGCGTATTATTTGAAGTATCAAAACCGCCGGCCCGAGTACATCACGAACTTCTACAGCGTGATCAACTGGAGCCAGGTGGCTGAGAACTACGCCAAGGCCCGCAAGTAAGCTCACAGTCAGCGGGGAGCATCCGCTTCCCCTCATCTGACAGGGGTGGAACGCAACAAGCGTTCCGCCCCTTTTTGTTTGCCCCGCAGCCCGCGTGTACAATGCCCCGGTTGACCGGAGTCATCTTTCCCCTGCCAGAGGTAAGCCATGGGCCAGGAACCGAGCGCCATACACGAGTCTGCCGGCAAACGCGCCGCCGGCAAGCAGGAACGCCGCGATCGCCTGTACGAGGCCGCGCTGGCGCTTTTTCGCGAACAAGGTTACGAGCAGACCACCGTCGACCAGATTGCCCGCCGCGCGGGCCTGGCTAAGGGCACCTTCTTCAACTATTTCGCCACAAAGGACGCGATCCTGCGCTACATGGGCGAGCGGGAGATTGGCCGGTTGGGTGCGGCCAGCATGTTGGGCGGCAGCGCCTCCGCAGTCGGCAACCTCAAGCGTTTCATGGCCGCGCTGGCCGGCAGCCTGGAAGCGGACCGCGCGCTGGTCCAGCTCATCTTCGAAAAGGGCATCACCGTGCCGGAGCTGATGACGGGCAATGCCGGCGGCTTCAGCATCAAGCCCGCGGCTTCGCTGATGATTCGCCGCGCGCAAAAGCTGCGCGAGATTAACCCGCTGCTGGATCCGGATGTGCTGGCCGATGCGCTCAATGCCCTGTATCTGCAACAACTTGTCCGATGGTGCAGTGCGGAGACTGCCTATCCCCTGGGCGAGCGGATGACCGGCATGCTCGACCTCCTGCTCATGGGCATTGCCGATCATCCGGTGCCTGCCCGATGAGCGCGTGGACCCGTCGGCTGGCCGCGGACCTGTTCCCCGGTACGACCTCCCCGCTGGCCTGGACGCTGCTGCGCAGGCCGGTTGAGGACGCGCTGCGGCAGGCGTATCTTGAGCTGGGCGCGCCTGCGCTGCCCGCGGCGCCTCTGTGGCAGCTACAGACCGATGGGCAGGTGTTTGTCAACGTGGCTGCACTGGCCGCGGCCGACGCTGCGCTGCGCGGGGCTGCCTGGCTGGGCGAAGTGCGGCCGGAGCCGCCTGCGGGGCTGCTGGCGCGCTTGCAGACCGGCACTGCCATCCGCCGCACGGAGGCGCGCATCGCAGCCGCGGTGCGCGAAGTGACCGCCCTGCACACCGGGCTGGCGCGCTGGCTGGGGTGGGTGCGCGGGCAGCGTTGGGCCCAGGCCGACCTGCTGCAAGTGATGGAAGAACTGGAGCCGCAGGCGACCCAGGCGCTCAAGACCTATTTCATCCTCCGCGCGGGACTGCCCGCCGCGGGGAGGACCGTGCCGGAGGACGCTTGCCGGGCCGCGCATCTGCGGAGCGCGGATGCCGCCCGTACCATGCTGGCAGTTGCGGGACTGCCGCCGGATGACCCGGCGCGGGTGGCCGCGCTGGCGGAGCACGGGCACCGCGGGCTGGGCGAAGCGCGGCCGGATGCGCGGCGTTGGGCTGATGCGCCGGACCTGCTCGCGCAACTGGCCGCGCGAATCTTCGGGCCCTCCGGCGCGTCGCGCGTGGCGGAGCCTGGCCGGGCCGCGGGAGGCGAGGCGCAGGGCTGGCTGGCGCTCCTGGAGGCGGCAGACGTCGCGTGGGACGGTGTGGTCATGACCCTGGCCGCCGCGCAGCACTGGTCGGTGGCTGCCGCAGCCGAGGCGCGCGCCGCCGGGCTGATTGCGCAGTCGGATGATGTCGTATTCCTCGAACTGGAAGAGCTCAAGCAGGTCGCGACCGGGGAATGGCACGGCGGGCGGCAGGCGGAGACCGAGACCGCGGTCGCAGAGCGCCGCCGGCTCTACGGCGCAGCCCAACCATACGTGCTTCCGGCTCCGGGCGAGCCGTGGCCCCCTGACCCTGGCACTGCGGCCTTCTGGCTGACTGACCCCGCCGCGACCGTCACCGGCGACGATCCCTGGTCGCCCGGCGTCCTGCTGGCACGTAACCTGGGCGTGCGCCTTATGGTATAATGCCGCCATGGAACGACTGACAGTGGGCTCGGCCCGGCTGGGCATCCCCCTCTCGCCCGCGCAGGTGGCCGCCTTCGAGACCTATACGGAAGAACTGCTCGCCTGGAATCAGCAGTTCAACCTGACCGCCATCACCGACCCCGAACAGGTCGAGGTGCGCCATTACCTGGACTCATTGGCGTTGATTCCTGCCCTGGCTACGCTGGACGGGGTTTCCGTTCCGCAATTCCTGACCCGCAATCCGCGCACGGTGGATGTCGGGGCCGGGGCAGGCTTCCCCGGGCTGGCGTTGCGCATCGTCTGGCCGCGGCTGCGGCTCGTATTGGTAGAGGCGACGGCCAAAAAAGTGCGCTTCATGGAGCACATGACCGCCAGGCTGGGCATCACCGACGCGCAACTGGTCCACGGTCGCGCGGAAGAGCTGGCGCTGCGCGAGCCGCACCGGGCCGCGTATGACCTGGTCGTGGCGCGCGCGGTGGCCGCGCTGCCCACGTTGGTGGAGTATTTGCTGCCACTGGCAAAGCGGGGCGGGCGTGTCGTGGCCTACAAGGGGACCGCCGCGCACGAGGAGGCCCTGGCCGCCGAGCAGGCTATCCACCTGCTCGGCGGGCAGTTGCGCAAGCTCATCCCTGTCGAAGTGCCCGGCCTGGCGGAGACGCGCGTCCTGGTGGTCATCGACAAGGTGCGCCAGACGCCGGAGGGCTATCCCCGCGGCCGGGGCCTCGCCCGCAAACACCCCATCGGCTGCGCGCCGGTCACCGATTCGGAGACTGAAATAGAACGCTGATAAACGCTGATGGTCATGATCTACTGGATGACTGAACAAGGTCTTCATTTGCAGATCCTGAGCCTCAGCGTTTATCAACGTTCTATTCCGCCTCCCCCTTCACACGCCCGCCTTCGACGTGCAGCCGGCGGGCGCCCTGCAGCAGCTCGGGCGTGAAGTCGGCCCAGTCGGTCGTCGTGACGAGTGCCTGATCCACGCCTGCAAGCGCGTCGAGCAGCGCGTGGCGGCGAACGGCGTCCAGCTCGGACATCACGTCATCGAGCAGCAGCAGCGGATTCTCGCCCGTCTCCTCACGCATCATCTCGACTTCGGCCAGCTTGAGCGCCAACGCGCCCGTGCGCTGCTGCCCGCGCGAGCCGAACGCGCGTAGGTCGTGTCCTTCGACCATGAAGGCCATATCGTCGCGGTGCGGGCCGGTCAGCGAGGTGCCCGCGCCGATGTCGCGCGTGCGGGTGGCCCGCAGTTGCGCCGTCAAACGCTCGGCCAGGGCCGCGACCGTGGCCTCGGCATAGTTGAGCAGATGGTCGGCGTCTGCCGCGTGCGCGACGCGCAGCCGGGCCGGGTCGGGGCTGGGCAGATAGGTGAGGCGCAGGCGCTCTGCGCCGCCGGTCAATTCGCGATGGCGCAGGGCCGCCAGCTCACTGAGCCGGCGGACGGCCGCCGCGCGGCGGATGAGGAGGAGAGCGCCCTGCTCGGCCAGCCCCGTGTCCCAGAAGGCTAGTTGGCCCGTGTCGCCGCCTTCGTCGCGCAGCCGCTTGAGCAGCGCGTTGCGCTGCGCGAGCAGCTTGCCATATTCCGCGAGCGCGCGGCAGTAGGCCGGGTCCATCTGGCACAGGGCGATATCGAGGTAGCGCCGCCGCTCGGAGGGGCTGCCCGCGACGAGGCTGACATCTTCCGGCAAGAACAACACAACGCGCAGCCGTCCGATGAGGTCCAGCGCGCGCCTCGCGACGCCGTTGATGCGTACCTGCTTGCGCACGACCGGCCCGCCCGCGCCGCCGTTGCGCCCCAGTTCCAACACCAGTTCCAGTCGCTCTGCAGCCGGCCCCTCACCCAATTCCGCGACCAGCCGGGCATAGGGCAGCGGTCCCTCCAATGCCAGCCAGTTGATGAGCTCCCGTTCCGCGGCCGCGCGCGGCGACCGCGCAGTCGCCAGCAGATGGATGGCTTCGAGCAGGTTGGTCTTGCCCTGCGCATTCGCGCCCTGGAAGATGGTCAGCCGGTCGGGCAGGTCCAGCTCCAGCCGGGCATAGTTGCGGAAGTTGGTGAGGGAGAGGTGGGTGAGGCGCATTACGGATTGAAGATTGAAAATTGAAGATTGAAGATTGGGGACCGAAGATCAGAAGCAGGTAGCCCTTCGTTCTCAATCTTCAATCTTTCATCTTCAATCTTCAATCGTCGTTACCGTTGAAGCTGCATCGGCATGATGACGTGCGTGAATTCTTCGGGGCCGGTGCCGACGGGCCGGAAGACGCCAGGTCGATCGGAGCGGGTCGTTTCGAGGACGACCTCCGGCGTGTCGATGACGGCCATCACCTCCATCATGTAACGCACATTGAAGGCGATTTCCACCGCCGCGCCTTCCACCACCGCATCCAGCTCCGAGACATTGTCGCCGGCCTCCGCGGAGGTCGCCCGGATGGTCAACTGGCCCTCTGTTTCAGTCGCGCCCGGCGTAATGGAGAAGACTACCCGATCCGATGCATCGCGGGCGAACAGCGAGGCTACCTTGAGCGCGCGCTGGAGCGCCGCAGTATCCAGGATCGTGCGCGTGCTATAGCCCTTCGGGATGATGGCGTTGAAATCGGGGAACTTGGCGTCGATGAGCTGCGAGACGAGCGCGACCTGGTAGAATGCGCCCTTCTCGGCCTCGCCCTTGCCGCACAGGCGGAACAAGATCTGGTTGCGGGCGGCCGCAACGGCGAGTTCTACCGGCTGCTCCGGGTCGGCCTCGCCGCTGATGCGGCTGACCTCCTGCAGCGAGCGGGCCGGCACAATCACGTGCCAACCTTCGGTTGGCCGGATGTCCGCGGGCGCGGCCGCCGGCAGTACCGTGCGCCGCAGCGAGAGGCGATAGCCATCAGTTGCGGCCAGCGTCAGGCGGTCCCCTTCGAAGCGGGCAAGCACGCCGGTCAGCGCGGGACGGCTGGTGTCCTTCGCGTCGGCCGCAGCGAAGACCACCTGGTCGATGATCTTGCGCAGGACCGGCGGCGGCAGATTGAGCGGCTGTTCGCCGTCTCCCGTCGGGATGAGGGGGAACTCGCTGGCGTCGATGCCCTTGATGTTGGATTCGAAGCGCCCGCACTTGAGGTGCACGCTCATCGACCGGACGCTCAGCTCCATGTCGATGCGATCGGGCGCGACGGAATTGACCCAATCGGTGAGCAGGCGGGCGGGAAGCGTGACTGCGCCGTCGTCCGCCACCTGCGCGCCCAACCAGCAGCTCACGCCGACTTCGAGGTTCGTGGCTGCCAGCTTCAGGCGTTCTTCATCCGTGCTGAGCAGAATGTTGCTCAAGACCGGCAGCGTGCTGCGCGTGGAGACGGCCCGCCCGACGATGGAGAGCCCTTTGGCGAGGTTTTCCTGCAGGACAGATAAGCGCACGGCGATTCCCTCCCGCGTACAAAATGTGAATAAACGTATGACCGGCGAAGTATAACACCAAGTGAGTCAAATTCAAACTGCTGAAGGAATGCGAAATGCGCCGGAGTCGAGGCTTTAGCCGGATTGGGTGTAACTGAACATTGACCACCTGACCGGCTAAAGCCTCGACTCCAGGTATCGCACCTACCAGTCAGTGACGGAACGCGGCTGTGTGTATGGATCGGGCACTTGCTGGATGCCGTATGGATGATAATGGATGTGCACGCGGCGCAGCAGCGGGATGTTCTCCATGAGGATGCGCTCGGCCTCCGACGAAATCCGGTCGCCGCCCAGCACCGATAGCGAGCCGTCGATGCCGATAGTGATGGAGAGGACGAGGTAGGGGCCGAAGCGGTGGGCATAGACCTCCTCGACCCGAATGATGCCGGGCAGGGACATGAGCAGGTCATTGACCTGCGCCGCCAGTTCTTTGCTCGGCACGTTGTCCATCAGGTCGGCCGATGCATCCTGGATGATCTTGATGCCCGTGCGCAGGATCAGCAGCGCAACCAACGCGCCGGCCACCGGGTCGCCCAGGGGCAGCCCACTGCGGGCGAGAAAGATGCCGATCGCGGCCGCAGAAGCCGAGAAGATATCGTTGCGGTGGTCGTAGGCCAGGGCCGCGATAGCCGCATTGCCCGTCTGCCGCTTGATGTTGAGCGTGATGAACATCAGCGCCAGCTTGAGCACGATGGTCAGCAGGGCGACGACCAGCGTGATAAGGGCCGCGCTGTTCGGCTCCGTCTGGCCCGTGATCAGGTTGAACACCTCGTTGACTGCGCCCCAGAAGATGCCGACCGCAGTAGTAATAACGAAGGCGCCGACGACGACCGCCGCGATGCTCTCCAACTGACTGTGACCGAAGGGGTGCTCACGGTCCGCAGGCTTGCGCGCCATCTGCATGAAGACGCGCACGACGATGTAGTAGGCTACGTCCGAGGTGGAGTTGATGCCGTCGGCCAGCAGCGCGGAGCTGCCGCCGATGATGCCGATGGCCGTCTTGAGCGCGGCCAGCCCGATGTTCGACCACAAGCCCAGGTTGACCGCGCGCAGGCTTAGGACCTCGCGGCGCCGGGCGTCAGTAGATTCACTCACAGCCTTCATGCTCCTGCATCCAGCCGTGGTCCATGCCCAGGGCCTCGTAGGCGTCGAGCGCAGCCTCGTATTCCTCCGGCGTGAGCTTGCGGTTGAGCAGCGGGTCATTCAGTGCCTTGTAGGCCGGGAAATACTGATCCATCACGCTCAGGTGGACGTGGGGCGAGAGAGCGGTTGCAATCCAGCGGAGCACGCCCGGTGTGTCAGCCAGCCCGTTGGGCAGGACGAGGTGACGGATGATCATGCCGCGCCGCGCAATGCCCTCCTCGTCTGTGACCAGCTCGTCGCCGGCCTGCCGGTACATCTCCAGCAGGGCCGCGCGGTTATGCGTGACGTAGTTCGGGAAGCCGGAGATGCGCCGGGCGACCGCGTCGTCGGTGTACTTCGCATCGGGCAGCCAGATATCGATGACGCCTTCCAGCCAGCGCAGGACCTCGACACGGTCGTAGCCGCTGGTGTTGTAGACCAGCGGAATGTGCAGGCCCCAGCCTGCCGCGACATCCACCGCGGCCAGCAACTGCGGCACGAAGTGGGTAGGGGTGACGAAGTTGATGTTGTGGGCCCCGCGGCGCTGGAGCTCCAGCAGCAGCGCGGCAAAGCGTTCTATGCTGACCGCGTTGCCGTGACCCAACTGGCTGATCGGGTAGTTCTGGCAGAAGACGCACTTGCCCGTGCAGCCGGAGAAGAAAATCGTGCCGGAGCCGCGCGTCCCGCTGATCGGCGGCTCCTCCCAGTGGTGCAGGTTCCACGAGGCAATGACGGCCTCCGCGCCGCTGCGACACGCGCCGGTCTGCCCGGCCAACCGGTCCACCCGGCAGGCGCGCGGGCACAGCTCGCACGTTGCCAGCGATGCCAGCGCGTGCCGCGCGCGCCGCCGCAGCTCGCCGCTGCGGTGCAGTGCCAGGTAAGGTGGTTCCCAAACGGTCAAAGAACCTCAATCCTCGCCGAATGTGGCAATCAGTCCCTGGATGAACTGCTCGCGCTCAGTGGCTGAGAAGCGCGCCTCCGGGTGCAGCATCAGGTAGTTGCGAATCGGCATCTCGCCGTTCCGCACCAATTCAGCGGCCTCTTCCGCGGAGTAATAGTCCTCCCGCCATTCGGAGACGTTGAAGGCCTCGCGGCCTTCATCCACATGGCGCTGAATCATCCAGGACATCGGTGCAACGTTGCTGTACCACGGCCACTTCGTCTCGTTGCTGTGGCAGTCGGCGCAGGCGCGGCTGAAGTAGGCTTGGGTCTGTGGGCTGTCCCACACAGGCTCGGCGACCACTGCGGGATTCGTGTGTGCGCGACCGTACGGCACGAATTGTATCACAATACCTGCGACTACGACTATGGCAATGGCGATGAGTAGAACCTTCTTAATCATTCTGTTCTTTGCTCCTTCTTTTCAGTCCAGGCGCACGGCCAGCATCTTGAGATACGGTTCCTCGCCGGCAGGCACGGGGAAATCGAGCGCCGGCTCATGATAGACTCCGGTGATTTCGCCCTTGCGGCCCGCGGCTGCCAGTCCCGCCAGCACCCGCTCGCGGAACGCGCGGCGCGGCAGCTCTGCAACGTTGCAGCAGGCATACAGCAATCCCCCCGGCGCGGTGACCCGTGCAGCAAGCGCGGCCAGCTCGTCGTAATCCTGCGCGGCAACGAAGCGCCGCGTCTTGGTACGCGAGAAGCCGGGCGGGTCGAGAATCACCAGCTCGAACTGCTCCCCGCGCCGCGCCAGCCGGCCCAGCCAATCGAACACATCGCCGTAGACGAAGTCATAGGGGTTCGGGGAAAATCCATTAGCGCGATAGTTGTCCTGGCCCCAGGCCAACGCCCCTTTGGACAGGTCCAGATTGAGCACGCGCGCCGCGCCGCCAGCCAGCGCAGCCACGCCGAACCCGCAGGTGTAGGCGAAGGTGTTGAGGACGCGGGCGCCGCGCGCCCACGCACGCACCCGGCCGCGGCCCTCGCGCATATCGGGGAACAGGCCGACGCTCAGCCCCTCGCCGGGCCGGATGATATACGCCAGCCCATCCTCGTGCGCGATGATCTCCGGCCGCGGCGGGCCGCTGACCGGCTCCGTGGGCGCAAGCTGCTGCAGCTCCGCATCGCTGAGTTGGCTGGCCTGGCGCGGCCGGTACTTGACGTAAACGGAGGTTACGCCCGTGCTTTCGGCCAGTTCGGCAAACGGAGCGATCATTCCATCATCATAGATGCTCGCGACGAGTACATCCCTGTAGCGGTCAAGCGTCAGGCCCGGCAGCCCGTCCGCGGCCCCGTTGACGAGCCGGTAGATGGTCGTGCCCGCATCCGCGGCCAGCGGCGCGCGGCGATCCAGGGCGAGGCTGACCAGGTCGGATGAAGCGGTCTGCTGTGCGCGGGGCGGTTCCGGCCGGCCTGCCAGCAGACCGGCGAAGGGCCGGGGCGGCGCCGCGGTGAAGGTGACAGGCTGGCCGGTTGCCGGATGCGGCAGGGTGAGCTGCCAGGCGTGCAGGCACAACCGCGGGAAGAGCGGCTGTTGGGCAGTCGCGCCATACAGTGGATCACCGGCGATGGGGCAGCCGATACGCGCAAGGTGGACGCGAATCTGGTGGCTGCGCCCGGTCTCGGGGATGACTTCGAGCAGGGTGAGCGCATCCCGCGTCGGTCGTGCGAGGACCCGATACCGCGTCCGGGCGGACTGGCCGCGCGGATCAGTTGCGGTTGTCACGCGATAGCGGCCGTCGCAGTCGCGCGTGATCGGCGCGTCGATGACGCCTTGCGGCTGGCGGGGCCGGCCCATCACCAGGGCGAGGTAGACCTTGCGCACCGCACGGCCCTCGAACGCGGCTGCGAGGTTGCGGTTGGCCTCCGGCCGCGCACTGAACAGCAGCACGCCCGACGTATCCGCATCGAGCCGCTGGTGCATGCCGAGGTAGCGTAGCCCCGTCTGGGCCTGGACGACGCGCAGCGCATTGGCAGGATAAGGGTCTGCCGGGTCCGCCGCATGGGTCGGCAGCCCGGCAGGCTTATCCACGACGATGATGTCTTTGTCCTGGTAGAGTATGTGCAAGATCATGGCTTAATAGAACGCTGATGACGCTGATCTGACTGATCCCAGTGATTATAGTTTAATACGCCGAATCAGCGGCAATCAGTTCAATCAGGGCGCTGATGCGCACTTTATCAGCGTTCTATTTGTCATTCCATCACGGCGCGAGCCGGTTGATGTCGCGCGGGAAGAGCGTCGCCAGCCGGACGTTATCGAGGCCGAGCAGTTGCATGATGAAGCGTTCCAGCCCGATGGCGAACCCGCCGTGCGGCGGCATCCCGTACTTGAACGTTTCGAAGTAGGTCTCGAACGGGGTGAGGTCCGTGTACCCGCGCGCCGCGGCGCTGTCCAGGTAGGCCTGGTAGAGGTGGAGCCGCTGGCCGCCGGTGACAAGCTCCGTCCCGCGAAAGAGCAGGTCGAACGAGTTCGAGTAGGCCGGGTCCGCCGGGTTGGGATGCGTGTAGAAGGGCCGCTTCGCCATCGGGTAGCCCGTCACAAACAGGAAGTCGCTGCCGTATTCCTGTCGCGCCCACTCGCCCAGCCAACGTTCGTGCTGCGGCGCAAGGTCCGGCTCCCCGCGGCAGTCCTCGCCGTGGAGCCGGAGGATGAGTTCCTGCGCCTCCGGGAAGTAGATGGCGGGGAACTGCTCCGGTGCAGCGGGCAGCACCGCGTTGACCGCCGCCAGCTCCGGCGCGTAGTGTTCCTGCAGATGGCCCAGGATGCCGCGCACGACCTGCGTCAGCACGGCCATGACGTCGCGATGGTCGCGGATGAAGCCCATCTCGACGTCCATGCTGACATACTCGTTGATGTGGCGGACCGTGTCGTGCGGCTCGGCGCGGAAGACCGGCCCGACCTCGAAAACGCGCTCGAACACGCCGACCATGATTTGCTTGTAGAACTGGGGGCTTTGCGCCAGGTATGCGGGCCGGCCGAAGTAGTCCACCGTAAAGACGTTCGCGCCGCCTTCGGTGGCCGAGCCGACCAGCTTGGGCGTCTGGATTTCGGTGAAGCCCAGGGCGGTCAGCGTGGTGCGGAACCCGGCCATAATGCCCGCCTGCAGCCGCATGACGCTGCGCCGGGCAGGGTGGCGATGGCCGATGACGGCGTGGTCGAGGAAGGTCGGCAGCGTGGCCTTGACCTCCGGCTTGTTCAGCGGGAATGGCAGCGCATCGCGGACGGGCGAGAGGATCTCGAATGTGGGGCCGTGAATCTCGATGCCGCCGGGTGCCTGGGGCTCTGCGACGACTGTGCCGGCGGCGGTGAGCACTGTTTCCGGCAGCAAGCCCTCCAGCGCGGCCAGCGCCCCCGGCGTGTCGAGCACAATCTGGATGGTTCCGCGCACATCGCGCAGCACCAGGAAGCTGATGCCGCCCAGCCGCCGCAGTGCGTGGAGCCAGCCGGCCACCTGGATACGCTCGCCGACGTGCGCGGCCACTTCGGTCGTGTAAATCCGTTGCATGGGTGCACCTCTTGCAGGGAAATATAAAGGCTCCTCGCCCAAGGACGAGGAGCCTGCTCGCGGTGCCACCCTGGTTTGTCGCGGCCTCACGGTCGCGACCTCAACGGTCTGGTTGACGGAACACCATACGCGATGGCGCGCCGTAGGACCACCTTGCGGTCCGTCAAACGTTGACCTGGCCTCGTAACGGGAGGCGCCGGCCTGGGCCTACGAAGGAGACCGCCACGAATGGCACGAACTCAGCGAATGTAAACGGATCTTTAACCAATTCGTGCGGATTCGCGAAATTCGTGGCGAAAACGTTCTTTCGACCCGGCAGCTCCGGAGTGTCTTTCCGGGGAGACGCAGGCGGCCTTCACACCGGCTAGCCGCTCTCTGAACAACGCCGTGCCCCCGTACTCTCTCCATCGTCGCTGTTGAGTATCTCGATTGTGCGCCGGAGGATACCACGGGCCGACAGGCTTGTCAACGTCGCGCGCCAGAGTAGCAAAGCGGTATCGGGTCGCCAGGGCCGCGACAAGCTTTTGTGCCTTTTGTCTCCCTGTTGCGCTTGTGGTATGCTTGTGTCAAATTCGTAGCTTCGTGGGAGGGCGCATGACCGAGTTGTTCGAGCGTACCTATTATGGCAACACCGTGCTCCAGTGGTTGACCACGTTCCTGATCATCCTGGGCATCGTAATCCTCGGCCGTTTGTTTTATATGGTCGTTGCTCGTGCAGTCAAGCGGCTGGCGGCCAGAAGTCGGGTTCAGCTCGACGATGTGGTGATCGACTCGCTCGAAGAGCCGCTTACGGTCATATTAGTCCTGCTCGCCTCGCGGTCTGCGCTTAACCGCCTGACTCTCGCCCCTGGCATGGCGAACTTCCTGGACTCCGCACTGGGCGTCGCCTACGCGCTCCTCGCCGCGTGGCTCATTACGCGGCTCTACGACGCCATCCACCAGCGTTACCTGGTGCCGCTCGCCAACAAGAGCAGCGGGGCCTATGATGACCAGTTGTTACCCCTGATCCGCAAGGGCATCCGCATCATCGTGTGGGTGCTCGCTATCATCGTGGGCTTGAACAACGCCGGTTATGATGTCGGCACCGTCATCGCCGGCCTCGGCATCGGCGGCCTCGCGTTCGCCCTGGCTGCGCAGGACACCGTCGGGAACATGTTCGGGGGGATCATTCTGTTCGGCCAGAAGCCGTTCCTGATCGGGGACCTGATCGAGTTTGAGGGCAAGCAGTACGTGGTGAAGGAAATTGGTTGGCGTGCGACGGTGGCGCAGGATTGGAACACCGGCTACCGTGTCACCATCCCTAACTCCAAGTTCACCGGAGGCGTCATCGCCAATGTGTCTGCGGAGAAGGGGTATGTGTGGTCGTACACCTTGAAGCTGTCCGCCGACACCACTTACGCGCAGATGCAACTGGCGCTGGAAGACATCCGTGAAAGCATCTGTTGCCATCCCCAGATAGACGATCACAATGTGCGATTTGAGACCATCGGTAATTATGCGATGGAAGTGCTGGTGATCTATCACATCACAGATTTCGAGCAACGTTGGCGGGTGATTACCGAGGTCAACCTTGACCTGCTGCGTCGTTTCGAGCTGCACCACATTCGGTTCGCGGCGCCGGTGCAAATGAGCGTCAACCTTGGTGGCCGGCCCGGTCCCGCACAGGGCGCTGACCCGGAAACCGACGCGGCGAACCAGACGGAGGTTTTTTAGCATGACCCCACAGGCTGCGACACCTGCGCGCCCGATCCTTTCAGTTAGTGCGTCAGATTTGACGTTGCAGGGCATCCCTGTTAGCATGGACTCATGCGCGGGGGCATTCCGCGCATTTCTATGACCCAGACTGGCCGACCTCTTTGACTTCCCGTGCATCGGCGCCGGCAAGCGGCGGCAGCGGTATTGCCATTCGCAGCAGCGGCATTCTGACTGAATTGGGAGGTCTTAACGAGTGAAACCACGCATTTTTCTTGATCCTGTGCGCCCCGGAGCCCTGGGCTCCCGTGGGCGTTTTGTTTTTTCCGCCCTCATATCCACTTTCGAGAGCCGCAAGGCTCTCTTTTTTTGCCCTGCGCCGGGAGGTAAAGTGCCATGCTGAGGTTGCCCGGCCTGATCGACCCGCACGTCCACCTGCGCGAGCCGGGCGGCACGCACAAGGAGGACTGGGACGCGGGGACGGCCGCGGCCCTCGCGGGGGGCTTCACCGCCGTCCTGGCCATGCCCAATACCCGACCTCCGATCACGGACGCAGCGTCCCTGGGGCTGGCGCTCGATGCCGCCGCCACGAAGGCCCGCTGTGACTATGCCCAGTTTCTCGGCGCGGGGGCAGACAACAGCGCAAGCGCGCCGGCCCTGGCGTCGGGCGTCGCCGGGCTGAAGATGTATCTCGACCAGACGTACGGCCCGCTCCGGCTGGATGCGCTGTCCGACTGGCAGGCTCACTTTGCGCGCTGGCCGGCGGATCGGCCCATCGTCGCACACGCGGAGGACCGCACGCTTGCAGCCGTGATCCTCATGGCTGCGCTCTATGACCGGCCGGTCCATCTCGCGCACGTCTCGCTGCGCGATGAAATCCTGCTCATCCGCAAGGCCAAAGAGCAGGGCCTCAAGGTGACGTGCGAGGTGGCGCCCCATCATCTGTTCCTGACTGAAGATGACATCCCCCGGCTCGGCGCGGGCCGCGGGGAGGTGCGACCTCGCCTCGCCACTTCTGCCGACCGCGCGTTCCTGTGGGACAACCTCGATGTCATCGATTGCTTCGCCACGGACCACGCGCCTCACACGGTCGCGGAGAAAGACGGCGAGAATCCACCGCCCGGCTTCCCGGGCCTCGAAACCGCACTGCCGCTGCTGCTGACCGCAGTCCACGAGGGCCGGCTCACTGTAGATGATCTCGTCTTGCGCATGTGGGAGAATCCGCGGCGCATCTTCGGCCTGCCGCTGCAGGAGGACACCTGGATCGAGGTCGATGAACAGGCGACCTACGAACTCAGCAGCCAGGGCATGCATTCGCGCTGCGGCTGGACACCGTTCGAAGGTCATCCGGTCCGCGGCCGGGTCACGCGGGTCGTGCTGCGCGAGCAAGATGTCTTTCGCGATGGCCGGGTGCTCGCAGCGCCGGGCACCGGCCGCAACGTTCGTTCACAAACTACACTTTGAGATAAGGAGTTCATACCCATGATTCACATGCCGCCCATTCGCGTCCAGAGCCCGCATCTGCCCTTCGGTGACCGGCAGGATGCACCGTTCTACGGTCGCGATATCCTGAGCGTCAAGCAGTTCGACCGCCGCGACCTAGAAACGATCTTCGGCGTCGCGCACGAGATGGAAGAGATGGTCCGCCGCGTCGGCAGCTTCGACCTGTTGAAAGGCAAGATTCTCGCTAACCTGTTCTATGAACCGTCCACCCGCACTTCCTCCTCGTTCACTTCCGCCATGGAGCGGCTCGGCGGCAGCGTCATCCCCATCAACGAGGTGCGCTA
Source organism: Chloroflexota bacterium (assembly GCA_029555885.1). The sequence goes on from JAKPQT010000633.1 coordinate 33,438, forward strand.
CTCATCGGTCTCCAAGGGCGAGTCGCTCCCCGACACCGTCCGTACGCTGGAGGCCTATGCAGACGTGATCGTCCTGCGCCACCCGGAGACGGGTTCTGCCGCGCTGGCGGCCAGGTACGCGCGCAAGCCGATCATCAATGCGGGCGACGGCATCGGGGAGCACCCGACCCAGGCGCTGCTCGATCTGTTTACCATCCGCGAGGAACTGGGCGACATCGACGGACTGACCGTCACGATGCTCGGCGACCTCAAGTACGGCCGCACCGTTCACTCGCTGGCGCGGCTGCTGACGCTCTACAACGTGCGCCTCAACTACGTCTCGCCGGAGATTCTGCGGATGCCCGACGAGGTCATGGCCGAAGTTGCGGAGAAGGGCATCCTACAGGCGGAATACCGTGAACTTGAGCCGGTCCTGGCGGAGACCGATGTGTTGTACGTGACCCGCGTCCAGAAGGAGCGGTTTGCCAGCGAGGCCGAATACGACGAGGTCAAGGGCGCATATGTCATCGACATGGAGACGATGGCGCGCGCCAGGGAGCGGATGATCGTGATGCACCCGCTGCCGCGCGTCACCGAAATCGCGATGGAAGTGGATGATGACCCGCGCGCGGCCTACTTCCGGCAGATGGAATACGGCCTCTACATCCGCATGGCGCTGCTAGCGATGGTGTTGGGCAAGGCATGAGCGCCATGAGCTTCAACAGCCTCCTCGACGACGTAGCCCGGCGCACGGGGTCACTCCTGTGCGTCGGGCTGGACCCGCACCCCGCGGACCTGCCGGCCCCGACCGCGGACGCGGCGCGCGATTTCTGCCTCCGGCTCATAGCGGAGACGGCGGGGCTGGCGATGGCCTACAAGCCCAACGCGGCCTTCTTCGAGGCTTACGGGCCCGCGGGCTGGGCCGCGCTGGCGGAGGTCATCGCTGCCGTTCCCGCGGGCATCCCGGTCATCCTGGACGCCAAGCGCGGGGACATCGCCTCCACCGCGGAAGCCTATGCCCGGTCCGCCTTCGAGCGTCTTGGCGCGACCGCGATTACGTTGAATCCGTATCTTGGCCGTGATAGCCTGGAGCCTTTCGTGCTTGACCCGGCGCGGGGGGTCTTCCTGCTCTGCAAGACCTCCAATCCTGGCGCGGGCGACGTGCAAGACCTGCGGCTAATCGGCGGGAAGATGGTGTACGAGCGGGTCGCCGCGCTGGCGCAGGAGTGGAATACGAACAACAATGTCGCGCTGGTCATCGGCGCGACCCATCCTGACGCGTTGGCGCGGGTCCGGGCAGCCGCGCCTGATCTGTGGTTTCTCGCACCGGGCGTGGGCGCGCAGGGCGGCGACCTGCGCGCTGCGCTGCGTGCCGGCCTGCGGGCAGACGGCTTGGGCATGTTGATTCCGGTCAGCCGGGCGGTCGCGCGGGCGGAGTCGCCCCGCCGGGCAGCCGCGGCGTTGCGGGATGAAATCGAGACGCTGCGGGCTGCCTTGCTGTTGGAACGGGGACACGAGCAGCCGCATCCTTCGACTCCGCACGGCGCAGGCGCCGCCGTGCTCCACTCAGGAAGCGCACAGTCAGGGGCGGGTGGCGCCGGTGCGGTTCCCGCATGGCTGGCGGACGGGCTGCTTGCGGCCGGCTGCGTGAAGTTCGGCCAGTTCACGCTCAAGTCGGGCCTGCAATCGCCCATCTACCTGGACCTGCGCCAACTGGTCTCGCATCCGGCGCTGCTGGCCGACGTGGGCCGGGCCTATCTACCCATTCTCCGGCAGCTTACTTTCGACCGCCTCGCTGCCTTGCCGTACGCCGCGCTGCCCATCGGCACGGCCGTCAGCCTGGCGGGCGGCTGGCCGCTGATCTATCCCCGCCGGGAGGTCAAGGGTTACGGGACCGGCGCGGCTATCGAGGGCGCGTACCGGATCGGCGAGCGCGTCGTCGTCATCGATGATCTGGCGACGACCGGCGGCAGCAAGTTCGAGGCGATCGACAAGCTCACCGCCGCGGGCCTGGTTGTGGAGGATGTGGTCGTGCTCGTCGACCGCGAATCCGGCGCGGGCGAGGCGTTGTCCGCGGCGGGTTACCGGCTCCATGCCGTCGTGCGGTTGACGGAACTGCTGGATTACTGGGAGACCACTGCTGCCGTGCCCGTCGAGCAGATTGCGGCGGCGCGCGCGTTTATCGCGCAGGAACGCCAGAGTGCAACCAGGGAATAGACGGACTATGCGGAAGGATGAAAGGGATCGGACGGTGTATCGTGCGCTGCGACCGCTGATTTTCCGCCTGCCGCCGGAGACCGCGCACGGATTGACCGTGGCGTTGCTGCGGCTGGCCGGGAGCCTGCCGCCGGTGACCGCGCTGCTGCGCGTCGCGTTCAGGCCGCGCGGGACGATCCGGCCGGTGCACGCCTTCGGGCTGACGTTTCCCAACGCGGTGGGGCTGGCCGCCGGGTACGACAAGGACGGGCTGGCCTGGCGCGGGCTGGCCGCGCTCCCCTTCGGTCACCTGGAGCTGGGGACCGTGACCCCGCGGCCCCAGCCCGGCAATCCGCAGCCGCGGGTCTTCCGGCTGGTCGAGGACGAGGCGGTGATCAATCGCATGGGCTTCCCCGGCCGGGGCGCGGACGCGCTGGCGGAGCGGTTGAGCCGCGCTGCCCGGAGCCGCGATCCCCACGCGCCGGTCATCGGCGCAACCCCGGTGATCGGCGTCAACATCGGCAAGAACAAGGACACGCCGCTGGAAGATGCGGCAGAGGATTACGCAGCGTTGGTGCGCCGCTTTGCAGCCCTGGCGGACTATCTGACTGTGAATGTGAGCTCGCCCAATACGCCGGGGCTACGAGCATTGCAGGGCGGCGGCGCGCTCCAGGAGCTGCTTGCGGCGGTCGGCAGCGAACGAGATGCGCAGGCGCGGCGGCTGGCCCGGCCCGTCCCGGTGCTGGTCAAGCTGGCGCCCGACCTGGACGAGGACGCGTTGGCCCAGGCTCTGACTGCCATCTGCGCGGCGGGGATGGACGGGGTCATCATCTCCAACACGACCATCACGCGGGATGGCGTGAACTCACCGCTGGCCGCGCAGGTGGGC
>JAKPQT010000657.1 GCA_029555885.1 Chloroflexota bacterium
TTGCCCCGCGTAAGTCCGAGCCAGACGGGCACCAACGCAAGCGGGCCACGAGCCACCGTGCAAAGGTCAGCGACACGTTTCTGCCAGGGCATAGGAGCGCGCACAGTCTCTATGGGTTTGCTCATTGTCTCATTCCAAAAAGAACGGTGATCAGGCGACCTTGTCTGTGAGGTCGGTAGTAGCGTCCATCTTATCGTCAGTGGGGGTCATTCTGCAAGACTGGATTGGACTGTGTTACCGTGCGCCGCTAGCCGCCATTTGCGCGGCGGGGGATGATCGCCCGCGCGGTATTCTTCTCGTTGGTGATGACCTCGACCGGCATCTCGTAGGCGCTGGAGAGCACCGCCTCGGTCAGCACCTCAAGAGGAGGGCCATCGGCCACGATGCGCCCCGCCTTCATGACGACGACGTGATGCGCATAGAGCAGGGCGCTGTTGGGGTTGTGCGACGAGATCACGAACGACACGTTCTGCCCGGCGAGCTGGCTGACCGTCTCCAGCACGCGGTGCTGGTTGCGCGGGTCGAGGTGCGCGGTCGGCTCGTCGAGCAGCAGGACTTCGGTCTGCTGGGCCAGCCCCCGCGCGATCAAGGTCAGTTGGCGCTCGCCGCCGCTTAGCTCGGTGTACGGGCGGTCGCGCAGCGCCGCCAGCCCGACCTGCTCAATGGCCGCGTCCACAATGGCCCGGTCGCGCGCGCCCGGCGTGCCGAACAGGCGCAGGTGCGGCGTGCGGCCCATCATCACCACGTCGCGGACGGTGTAGGCGAAGACGGGCAGGTGCATCTGCGGCACCAGCCCCACCCGTTGGGCGCGCCTGGCCGAGGGGATGTGGTAGAGGTCGTGGCCGTTCAGCCGGACGGTACCCACTTGCGGCGGGCGGATGCCGCTCAGGATTTCGAGCAGCGTGGTCTTGCCGCAGCCGTTGTGCCCCAGCAGGTAGATCACCGCGCGGTCGGGGACGGCCAGGCTGACATCGCTCAGCACGGCTTGCTGGGGGATGTAGGCATAAGAGATGGAGCGGGCTTCCAGGAGAGTCATCGCCATCCCGTCCGGTTGACGCGCAAGATGACCAGCAGCAGCGGCACC
>JAKPQT010000663.1 GCA_029555885.1 Chloroflexota bacterium
GTCTTGTGTAAGGGCCGGGGACTGATGGAGTTAGTGAGGAGGAGCGCCGCCTGGGCTGGCGGCAGCGTGCGAAGCCGGCCGTTAGCATGATAAGACTGGCTTTGCAACAGTGGGAGCGTCTCGTCAGGGACGCCGTCGGCATCGAGGGTCGCGACCGCGGTGCGGGCAACTTCGGTCGCATGATCCAACAAACCCTGGGGAGCGATATCCCACTTGACCTTCGTTCGACTGGCAAAGCAGGCCAGCGGGTTGGCCTCGACTCCGTAATATGAAATGCCCAGCTTCTTGCACTCGACCAGAGTCGTGCCCGTACCGCAGAACGGGTCGAGGACATACTGACCCGACCTGATCCCGAAGCGTAAGATATACTCTCGCACCAAATGAGGTGGGAAAGAGAGTATGAAGCGATACCAGTCGTGTACGGCCCGATCATCTGCTGCCAACCGATTGCGATCCGGATGAGCCAGCAACGCGGCATCCGACTTTACGAGATTATTCATAAAGGTTATTATATCATGATGTTGCCGGCCCGCTGGGGCCAACGTCTGAGCTTGATCGGAAAGACTGATGCCGCCCATGACCCGTGAAACCTACATCTCCGTAGACATCGAGGCTGCGGGGCCGCACCCAAGCCGCTATTCGCTGTTATCCATCGGCGCGTGCCTCGTGCATGAGCCGGACGAGACCTTTTATGTCGAGCTTCAGCCGGTCAACGAAGAAGCAGATGCCGGTGCGCTGGCCGTCGGCGGCTTATCGCTGGCAGCGCTGGCGGAGACGGGGGTTGCCCCGCGCGCAGCCCTGGTGCAGTTCGAGGCGTGGGTCCTGGCCCATACACCGGAGGACAGCCGCCCGGTGTTCGTGGGCTTCAACGCCGCATTCGACTGGATGTTCATCAACGATTACTTCCACCGCTTCCTCGGTCACAACCCCTTCGGGCACAATGCGCTCGACATCAAGGCATTTTACATGGGCATGACTGGCGTCAGATGGTCACAAACGACGCTGGCGCACGTGGCTGTGCACCTCGACAAGCCGTGCAGCCTGACGCACCACGCGCTGGCCGATGCCCAGGCACAAGCGCAGTTGTTCAGGGCGCTGCTGGACGCGGCGCGGCAGCGCGACGCAACGAAACACAGCGCAACAGATTAGGGGCTGCGCAGCTCCCAATACTGCAGATTGGGCGGGCCGAACGGCGGGTAGTCGTAGCGGATGCCGTCCTTGATGAGCACCGTCCGGTCATAGTACTGGAGCGGGATGATGACCGCCTCCTGCACGATCACGCGCTCGGCCTGGGCGTACAGGTCCGCGCGCAGCGCATCGTCCGGCTCGGCCAGCGCACGGCCCAACAGGTCGGCGTACTCCGCCGACTCCCAGCCGGTGTACTGGAAGCGCGAGCCGGGCTGGAAGGTTGCCAGCATGCTCGCTGCGTCGGGATAGTCCATCACCCAGCCCATGCGATACAGGTTGTAGCTGCACTCCGCGGGGGATTTCGCCGCACCGGCCTGCACGGGCCGGTTGCAGTTCTCCAGGCCATCCAGGTAGACGTTCCACTCGCTCGTCAGGAGGCGAACGGGGATGCCCACGGCCTCCAACATGCCGGCGACCGCCTTGAACAACGCCTCGTTGTTGCCCTCCCGGTTATACCACAGCTCGACCGGCGGCACCGGGTTCGCCGGACCGTAGCCCGCCTCGGCCAGGATACGCCGCGCGGCTTCGGGGTCGAACCGGTAAGCTTCACCCGCGCCGTCGCCTGCGTAGCCCGGTATCTGGGGCGGGATCAGCGCGTACGCGGGCAGGTGCCACGGCTGCTTAAGCACCTGCTCGATCAGGTATTGCCGGTCGATCGCGCTGGCAATCGCGCGACGGACGTTGGCGTCGTTCGTCGGCGCGGCCTGCGTGTTCAGCGCGAGGTAGCTCACGCCCGGCTGCACCAGCAACTGGAGCTCGCGCGCCCAGGCAGGGTCGGCCTGGATGCGCTCGGTTTCTGCCGCGGGCAGGCCGGAGACAGCCAGGTCCCCGCGTTCATACAGCGCCAATTGCGCGGCCAGGTCGGGCACGATACGGAACTCGACCCGCTCGATGCTCACCTGCTCTGCATTCCAGTAGCGCGGGTTGCGCGTCAGCGTGAGATGGTCGCCCGGCGCCTGCTCGGCCAACAAGTACGGGCCGTTGGTCAGCGGGCCGGCCGGCGGCGCAGGCCAGAAGAGCGGCGCGGCCAGGAGCCGGGGGAAGAATGCCGCGGGTCGTTCCAGCGTGATGACCAGGGTCACGTCATCCACCGCGCGGATGCCCACCTGTGCGCAGTCGGCCAGGTCGCCAGCCGCATAGCCGCGGGCATTTACGACGGGCGCCACATCGGTCAGCAAGTAATAAGCCGGGTTGCCCACCTCCGGCGCGAGCACGCGGCACACGCCGTCCACGTAGTGCTGCGCGGTCAGCGGGCTGCCGTCGGACCAGGTCAGGCCGGAGCGCAGGGTCACGGTGTAGACGGTCCCATCGGATGAGGCCACCAGGTCCGTTGCCGCCGCGGCCACGGGCGAGCCGTCCCCGCGCAGGTTGTAGAGCCCTTCGTACAACTGCTGGACGACGAACTGGCTGGTCTCGTCGCCCGCCTGCTGCGGGTCGAGCGTGGCCGGGTCGCTGCTCAGGGGATAGACCAGCGTGCCGGCCGGCGCGTTGAGGGGCGACTCGTACGCGGGCGTCGGCTCAGGGGTCGCCGTGACGACCACCGTCTTCTCCACCTCAACCGTCACTTCGACCACGCGCGTCTCGACGACCGGCACGGTCACGACCACCTCGACCGACTCCGGCGCGCCGCGCGAACAGGCCGCCGCCACTAAAATGGTCAGGGCGAGGCACATGCCCCTCCATGCACGCTTCCAGATCACACGCACCTCACGGGATTCACGACACCCTGGAGTGGAGGCTTGAGCCGGTTAGGGTGTGAATGAGATCACACTGCCAAACCGGCTGAAGCCTCGACTCCATCTTCGGCCTCAAATCACAGTAGATTAGCCCTGCAAGCATCCTGAGCGGCCCATCGACACAACGGAGATGACGAATTCGCACCAGCCGAAGGATGCTCATGCCGGCCACCCGCATCCTTCGACTGGCGATGCGGCGCACTCAACGTTGAGCCGCCCACCCGCTCAGGATGCTCTCAGCTTCAAACAAACAAAAAGGGCGCAGGACTATCCTGCGCCCCTATTGTACTCAAAAAGGGGTGTCCGGCCTATTCCGTACCGGCCAGCCGCGGGTCGAGCGCATCGCGCAGGCCGTCGCCCAGATAGTTGAAGGCCAGCACGACGACCGCAACGCAGATGGCAGGCGTCAGCAGGAGCCAGGGTTGCGCGTTGATGGCGGACTGGCCATCCAGCAACAGCGCACCCCAACTGGTGATGAACGGTGCGTTGGGATCGGTGGCAGGCCGCAGGCCCAGCCCCAGGTAGCCCAGCACAGCCTCGGTGATGATCAGGCCGGGGATGCGGAAGGCGGTCGCGATGATGATCGGGCCGAGCGAGTTGGGCAGCAGGTGGCGGAACATGATGCGCGTGTCGCTGGCGCCGATCATGCGGCCCGCCTCGACGAACTCCTTCTGCTTCAGGGAGAGCACCTGACCGCGCACGAGACGCGCCAGGCCCACCCACGAGATGATGGACAGCGAGACGAACAGCAGCAGCAGGCCGTTGAGCGCCTGGCCGAGCGCTGTCTCACGCAGGGCGGCCATCGCGATGATGAAGAAGAGCAGGTCCGGGAAGGCATACAGGACATCGGCCAGGCGCATCAGCAGGTTGTCGACCCAGCCGCCGGCATAGCCGGCGACGAGGCCCACCGTGACGCCCACGATCAGGATGATGATGGTCGGGATGAGGCCAACCACCATGGACACGCGCGCACCGTAGATAGTCCGGCTCAGCACATCGCGGCCCAGGATGTCGGTGCCGAGCAGGAAGGT
>JAKPQT010000678.1 GCA_029555885.1 Chloroflexota bacterium
CGTGTCATCTTCCGACACATGATTCCATCCTTCACCAGCCACATCATCGCCTCCATCACGCTGGCGATTCCTGGCATGATCCTGGCCGAAACCGCGTTGAGCTTCCTCGGCCTCGGGCTCCAGCCGCCCGTCGTGAGCTGGGGCGTGCTCCTGCAGGAAGCCCAGAACGTGCGCGCGGTCGCGACGGCTCCCTGGCTCCTGATACCCGCGCTGGCCGTGATGGTCACGGTCCTGGCGCTCAACTTCCTGGGCGACGGCCTGCGTGACGCAGCCGACCCTTACGGCCGCTAGATGGGTGCTGACAACGACAGGACAAGTGGCATGTCGAATGACGACTGGCTCCTGGATATCAAGGGGCTGAAGACATACTTTTTCATGGACCAGGGCGTCGTCAAGGCCGTCGACGGCGTTGACCTCACCCTGTTTCGCGGACGTACGCTGGGCATCGTGGGCGAGAGCGGCTGCGGCAAGAGCATCACCGCCCGCTCCATCCTGCAGATTGTGGATTCGCCGGGCCGGCTCGTGGCCGGCGACGTCCTTTACCGCCGCGTCCAGCCGACGCCAGGCAACGGTGCCCAGATCGAGGAGATCAACCTCGCCCGGCTCAAAGCGACGGGCCGCGAGATTCGCGCGATCCGGGGCAAGGAAATCTCGATGATCTTTCAGGAGCCGATGACATCGCTGAGCGGGCTGTATACCATCGGCAACCAGATCATGGAGAATCTCCTGCTCCACCAGAACATGAGCAAAACCGAGGCGCGCAGCCGAGCCATCGAGCTGCTGCGTCTCGTCGGCATCGCGCGGCCCGAGCAGCGGGTCGACGAATACCCGCACCAGTTCAGTGGCGGCATGCGCCAGCGCGCGATGATTGCCATGGCGATCGCCTGCAATCCGAGCCTGCTCATCGCAGATGAACCGACGACCGCACTCGACGTGACCACCCAGGCGCAGATCCTCCGGCTCATCCGCAGCATGCAGCGCCGGCTCGGCATGTCGCTGATGCTGATTACCCATGACCTGGGCGTTGTGGCCGGCATGTGCAACGACGTGGCCGTCATGTACTTGGGCCGCGTCGTGGAGACAGCGGACGTAGACGCCATCTTCCACGACCCGAAACATCCCTACACCCAGGCCCTCCTGCGCTCCATTCCCAAGGTGGGCGGCACGATTCGCCAGCGGCTGGACTCCATCGAGGGCATGGTGCCCGACCCGCTCACACGGCCCAGCGGCTGTTACTTCCATCCGCGCTGCACGCGTTTCATGCCGGGCCTCTGCGACCGCGAGACGCCGCAGCCGGTCGTCCTCGGGCCGGGCCGGATGGTCAGTTGCCTGCTCTATGGACCGGGAACCACAAGTGACGGGGCTGTGCGAGCGAACGTTGGGAGCAAGCCAGGATGACCGACACCACCGCGACGAACAACGGCAATCTGCTGGAAGTCAGAGACCTCAAGATGCACTTCCCGATCCGGAAGGGCTTCCTCCGCCGCGTCGCCGGCCACGTACGGGCGGTGGACGGCGTGAGCTTTGCGGTGAAGGAAGGGGAGACGCTCAGCCTGGTGGGCGAATCGGGCTGCGGCAAGACGACGACGGGCCGTTGCATCCTGCGCGCCTATGAGCCGACGGCCGGCCGCATCCTCTACCGCGACAGGGCCGGCGCAGCAGTCGACCTGGCTCGGCTCGACGGCCACGCGCTCAAGCGCTACCGCCGCGAGATTCGCATGATTTTCCAGGACCCTTACTCCTCGCTCAATCCGCGCATGAACGTGCTGGATATCGTGGGCGAGTCGCTGCGGGTCAACGATCGGCTGAACGGCGATGAGTTGGAGGACCGGGTGGCCGCCCTCCTGAGGCAGGTGGGCCTCCGCCCGGAGTACATGCGGCGGTATCCGCACGCGTTCAGCGGCGGCGAACGACAGCGTATCGGCATCGCCCGCGCGCTGGCCTTGAATCCCCGGCTGGTGGTCTGCGATGAAGGGGTGTCGGCGCTCGATGTATCGGTGCGCGCGCAGATTCTCAACCTGCTCCAGGACCTGCAGCAAGACTTCAACCTGACTTACATCTTCATCGCCCACGATCTGAGCGTCGTCGAGTACATCAGTGACCGGGTGGCAGTCATGTATGTCGGGAAGCTGGTCGAACTGGCGGACACGGAGGAACTGTACCGCAATCCGAAGCACCCGTATACCGAGGCGCTCCTCTCCGCCGTGCCCAAGCCTGACCCGCGGCTGAACACCATGGACGAGGGCATCGTGCTCGAAGGGGACGTGGCCGACCCCTCCAACCCGCCATCCGGCTGCTACTTCCATCCGCGCTGCCGCTATGCCCAGGATGTCTGCCGCCACGAAGAACCGGCCCTGTCCGACCTGGGAGGCACAGGCCATTTCGTTGCCTGCCACTTTGGGGATCAGTTGCAGCTGAATAGTATTCTCAATATCGGACAAAGCTGAGGGATTCAGCCGAGAATTGCTCATGGTTCATCGGATAGATACCAACAGGAGCAAAATAATGGCTGAACCTTTTCCGGGGTTTCGGTTTGCTGGTATTGAAGACGTTGAGCGGCTCGGTTATGGAGTGGAAGAGAACGCGCGGCGGCTGCACCGTTTCGCTTATGTCGAGCGGCAGCTCATGTGCACGGCCGCAGGTCACCTGTTGAGCGTTCCCGAGTGGGAATTGAAGTATCTGCTGGGCCGCCATCTCTACGAGGATGCCGAGCACCACGAGGCACTGCGCACGCGCATCAGCGAGTTGCGGCGCTCCGAAAAGTCGGCCGATGCCTCGCCGGATGATCGACTCGCCGCGCTCATGGACGAAGTCATTCGCGCGGAAGACGCGATTGAGCTGTTGACCGGTGTCTATGGTGTCATCAAACCGGCGCTGCTCGCGGCTTACAAGGCGCACCTCGCGGCCATCAATCCCCTGGTCGATTACCCTACCGGCCGAACGCTGCGCCTGCTGCTGGCCGAGGAGGAAGAGCAGGCCGCGCTGGGCCAGCGTTATCTCGCGGAGTTAGCCTCGCGGACGGCTGCAGCAGACCAGGCCCGTTCTGCAGCCTGGTCCGCGCATCTGCAGGCTTACCTGGACGCGGCGGGCGGCATCGCCGGCGACGCGTCTGCCACCGGGGCTGCCACGCTGCCGACCGCGCGCAGCGACGGGCAGCCGTGGGGCATGCCGCAGCAGTCGGGCCGGGACGCTCGCTTCCGGTCCAGCGTACCCAAGCCGCCCACCGTTTTCGTGCCGGAACGAGGCGACGCTGTGCGCGAGGGCCTTGAGCAGATGATGTGGGTGCGCTTCCACGAGATGTCGCCCGCGGAGACCGTGGCCGCGATCATGACGCTGGAACGAGGCCGGCCCTGGAAGTTCTACCGTGACCTCGCGCGGCACTGCTGGGATGAAGTGCGCCATTCCGCGTTCGGTCAGGCGGCCCTGCAGGCGGAGGGGATCGACATCACCGCGAACCCGAATTGGACCGGGTTCGCGACGATGTGCCTCGCGGAGCTGGACCCCATCGAAGCGTACACGCACCTGACCGTCGCCATCGAGCAGGCGGCCATGAAGTATCCGCCGGGCAAGCGCCAGGAGTACGAGTTCTGCCGCGACAAGGCGCAACATGCGTTGATGGCGCTCTACCAGGATTACGATTGGGCCGATGAGGTCATCCACTCGCACTTCGGGCAGGAATGGATCGTCAAGGGGGAACACGGCGGAGATCGCCGTGCGGCCATCGCGGCCGGAGAGTCGACGATGGACCGGCGTATCGGCTTCATGGCGCAGTTCTCCACCGACGGCACCGTCCCGGATCCCTACGCCGGCCGACGCGGCGCCCCTGACAAGGGCACCGCGTCCGGCTATTGATAGGCTCCGGGTTGCCCGGCCCATTGAGTGAGACCAGGGCATGTTTGGCAAGAGGGGGCCGCATCCTCAGATGCGGCCCCTCTTGCCAAACTCGCACTAAGCGAAGTTGAGCCGCAACATCTCTGCCCCATAACCGATATCCATGCTCTCTGCCGGCAGCGCGGCACGGGCAAATGCGCTCTCGTGGTGCGGGAAGCCGGTGATGGGTTGCTCCACGCCGTTCAACAGGAGCGGTCCCGTCCAGCCGAACTCGAGCCGGTCCCCGCGCAGCGTCGTCCAGGCAACCCGCAGGCCGTCGATGATCGGCCGCGTTGCCAGCACCGCGCGGCGGAAGTCCTCGAAGCTGCCGTCCGTGCCCTCCGCCCCCATCTGGCAGAGCCAAACGTTTTGCAATCCCGATGACCGCAGCTCCCGGTGCGCGTCGGGGCCGTGTGTCACCTCTGCAAAGCCCCGCGCAGCATACAGCGCCAGGTATCCCTGCCCCACCCGCGCAAACGCCCAATGGGGAAGGCCGTCCGGGTCATCCGAGGCGGCAACGTCGGACTCGTCGAATGCAAACGCCGGGAAGTACGCGTGGGTGAAGCCCAGCCGGTCATCTTCGGGCAAGTCATAGAGGGCCACCAGTGCGTCACGCCACTGCGCCACCCGCGGGAGTACCGCGTTGCCGCGCCACCACCCCGCAGTCACGTCCGCCGACTGGCTGAAACAGCCCGGGTGATTCGCGAAGACGATGGCCTCCGGTCCCAGCGTCGCCTGCCAGATGTGCTCGCGGCTGCCGGGCTGCCCGCCGCGGTAGTCCTGGACCGAGCTGAGCATGAGGTCGTTCGTGCGATAGGTGACGGTATTGACCCCGTCGCGGCCTTGTTGCTCGCGCGCCCACACCTCGAACTGCCGGTCTGACGCAATCGCGCGCAGCAGCGCGGGCAGCTGGTAACCCTGGCCCGCCAGCCCGAGGCTCACTGCACCGCGCAGGTCCGGCTCATAGGTGCCTGCGCCCCAGGCCAGCCTGCTCACCGCCGACTCCGGCGTGAACCGCCCGCTGCGCAGGTAAGCGGGCTGTGCCTCGCCCCGCGTGGGCATGAAGACCCCCTGGAACGAGTGGATGGCGATCTCAAAGAGTGTCTTGTCCAGCAGCACGCCCGCCAGCTCGGCCACGGTGTCGCTGCGGGCAAGATCAACCAGGTGCGCGAGCGCCGCGACGAGCAGGTCAAGATGCGTGTGCCACCGCTCCAGGCCAGTCTGCCCGCACGCGCGCAGCCACGCGGCGGCCAGTTTCTCGCCGCGACCGCGTTCCTGCCTGCCGGTCAGCCCGGATGCGGTGAACTTCGCGGCAGGAAAGAGCTGCCCCGCGAGGATGCGGCAGGTATGCAGGAGGACCTGGTTCACCGGGTCCGCGAGGTCCAGCGTATCCTCGACGCCCGGCGCAGCGGGAAGCGCATAGTCGAAGCCCAGGATCATCGCGTCCAGCTCGGGCAACAACTCTCCGGGGAAGTGCTCATACCCCGCCATCCGTTCGCGCATGGCAATCAGCCCGAGCAGGTCCGGCAGGCAGCCGCCCTCGCGCGCGGTTGCGCGGCGAGCTCGCACGTCGTCGATGCTCGCACGCAAGGACTTCACATCCACCGCCGCCCACCAGCCCAGCGCCATGTGTGCCAGTTCCCCGAACACCCCGCCTCTGCGCCCGGCTTCGCGCATGAGATCCATCAGCCTGTCATCATCGTTGCCTTCGGGCCGGCGGCTGAGATGCCCCTTAGCGACCCAGAACGGCAGTGCGCGCTCCGCGCGGAGCTGCCCCTCGTAGTACTGCTCATGCGGCGGCATCAGTACCGCCCGCATCTCCCCGGACGGCAACTGCGCCGCGGTCATCCCCTGGAACGTACTACCTGCGGCGGCGTGCCCGCCCAGCTCCGCGTAGATGCCGCGGTCGGGCGTCTGGAGCCGGACGACAGACAGGTAGCTGCCGGGGGTGTCAGGCGAAAAGAGCACCCTAACCGGATCGCTCCGCATGTAGACGCCGCGGTCCAGATAGGCTCCGGCGTAGGCGCGTTCGATGGCCTGCCGCTCTGCGAGACCGCGCGCAGGCGTCAGGACAGGCACGCGCACTGCGACTGCCTCTTCCGGCACACCGACGATCCTTAGCGCGAAGGCAAGGCGGGTCTGCCGCACGCCGGTCTGCTCCAAGTGGACCAGCAGATGATTGTCGCCCTCTGCCAGCCGAACGGCCAGGGAGGTCGTCTGGAAAGCGTCCGCACTACGGTCACGCGCCGCCCCATCCGCAGCGCGTCCCACCGGCGCATTGTTCAGGAAGATTATCGCAGGACACACCGTCGCCAGGTGGAACACAGCCTCGCGTTCATGATCGCTGTGCAGGATGCAGTGGGCCCATGCGCGACGCAAGGACGGGCCCGACAAGAAGCCCTCCCATGCGAGCAGATGATCCGGCTCAGAGTGGCGGACTTGCCAGTAGAGGGTTCTATCGCGGCAAAGCCATTTGTCGAGCTCGGATGGCCGGTCGAAGTCGGGCGCGGCGACCGGCTGCGCGACAGGCCGCTCGCGAGGCTCCTGGCCGGTGCTGGCAGGCTCATGCCCCAGGGGGTGATCGCACGGACCGAGCGCCAGCCAGTGGTCCACGTAGCCGCGCGCCAATGGATACGTCAGGTAGGATTTGCTCATGCCCTCATCCCGGCGCAGACAGGCTGGTGCGCAGGAGCGCAGCCGCCTGTCTCGCCAACACATGATTGCCCTCGACGGTCAGGTGAACGCCGTCGCCCGTCAGACAAGCGGCAAGGCCGGCGGCGCACACCGCGGCATGCAGATCGTCCACGGTCACGCCGCGTGCAGCCATGACCCGGTCTGCAACACGATTGTATGCGTCAATGTCCACGTTGTAGCGGTCGAAATCCTTGCTCGCCGCCGGCTGCCCATCCACAACAGGCGTGGTGCGTCCCCAGACGAGTTTGGCGGCGCGCGCCTGAAGCCGGTCCACCAACGAGTGCAAGTTAGCCTCGTACTCGTGGATGGGAACCTGGATGCCGGCCCCGCTGTGCGGCCGCTTGATGTCGTGCAGCCCGCAATTGAAGTGAATCACGTCGTACTGCGCGTCGCCCAGCCAGCCGGACAGATGTGCGAGCAGGTTGCGGCTATCCCCGCCGTTCTCGGGCAAGGTATCCACTTGTGCCGTCCCGGCCAGCAGTTCACGCACCTCCGGCGCATAACCGGCGACGCTGTTGGGGAAGCCGCCGGTGATGGAATCGCCGATCAGCAGGATTCTGTACATGGTTTATGTGTCTGCCTCACGCGTGCGGACGCGATAGTCCGAGCATTATAGGTTGTGTGCCTCAGCTCTGCAACATCCGCTGCAGGCCTGCCAGGAACTCCAAATGTGCGCGAGAGTGCAGGCATTCTGAGCGGAGCGCAGCGCAGTCGAAGAACGCCGGCACGGCCTACATCCTTCGACTACGGCCCTCCGGGCCTCCGCTCAGGGTGCTTTGCCGCCTCCATTTGGAATGCTGGCATGCCTGTCAGAAACCACACATATAGTTGGAGTCGAGGCTTCAGCCGGTTAGGATATGCATGTGCATAACACGCCCAACGAGCTAAAGCCTCGACTCCAGTTTCCGGCGAGGCTGTACCGCCGCTTACTCGCAGCCTGGCGCGGGCGCGACGCTCTGGCCGAGCTGTGAGCTCCGCTGCGCCGCGTCGATGACCCCGATCACGCGGCGTGCCTGCTCCGGCTTGACCAGCAGCTCCTCGCCCAGCAGCAGGTGGTCGGCCACGTTGCGGTAGTACTGCACCGAGCCGTAGCCTGGCAGCGTGACCTTGACCGTGCTGTCCTGCCGCACGCCGGACGCGAAGGATACCAGCCGGATCTCGTCCTTCCAGTCCGCGGTGATCGCGCCCTTCGTGCCCAGGATGAGCCACTTGGGCCGCGAGATGGCCGCAATCGAGGAAATCCAGTAGTCCGCGGTCACGCCGTTCTCGAAGCGGATGTAAGCCTGGCCGTGATCCTCGTTGGTCACCGCGTTCCAGACGCGCTTCTGGAAGTCGCCCGTGACCTGGGTGATCTTCGACGGCACGAGGTTGAGGATCCAGTCGAGAAAGTGCGCGCCCCAATCGTGCATCACGCCGCCGCTGATGGCCTTGTCCGACCGCCACCAGAACCCCGGATGGCTGAAGTTGCCCTGCCCGCACTCGATATGGAAGATGTCGCCGATCAGCCCGCGGCCGATGAGGTCGCGGATGGTCAGGTAGTCGCCGTCCCAGCGGCGGTTGTGGAACAGGCTGAGCATCAAGTTGCGGCTGCGGGCTGCATCGATCATCGCGTTGGCCTCGTCCACCGTGATGGCGAACGGTTTCTCCAGCACGACATGCTTGCCCGCCTCCAGGCAGCACAGCGTCATGGGCGCGTGGAGGTTGTGGGGCAGGATGTTGACCACGAGGTCGAGGTCGCTCATCGCCAACAGGTCGTTCACGTCGGTGTAGTAGCCGGCGAGGTCCGGCAGCTCCTGCCGCGCGGCCTCAACGCGGGCCGGGCTGGCATCGCACATCGCGACCGTGCGCATGCCCGGCGTATCGTTGATCCAGCTCGCATGGCCCTTGCCCATGTTGAACGCGGGACCGTAGCCGAGCAGGCCACAGCGGATGGTGCGGTCGGGCGCGTCCACGCCGGTGCTCCACCTGATCGCACGCAGCACCAGTTTCTTGAACTCACCGTGCTGCCACGCCTGCGCGGTATGGCCGAGCGCAACATACGCGACGCGGCCCGCGCCATAGGCCCGCGCATAGGCCATCGGCATCTGCTGGCCCTGCCACTGCGTCTCCGCGAGGACAGTGCAGGCCGCGGGGTCGAAGTTCTGCAGGTGGTACATCTCGTCGTAGATGCTGAAGTCGCCCATACGCGCGATGAGGTCCTGCCCCTCGCCCGCGCCGTTCGCCGCGTGCCTGACCGTTACCTTGAATTCGTGGTGCTCCGGGTGATGCAGGAACTCACCGTTGAGCATCTCCACGTACGCGCGGCTGCCGCGGAAGCTGTCGGTCGCGGAGTGGATGCCGACGAAGCCGCCGCCCCCGCGCACGAAGTCGAGCAGCCCGGCCTCGCGCGCCGGCGTCAGGTCATCCTTGAAGCCGGTCGTATAGACGACCACCGCTGCGTACTTCCCGCCCGGAAGGCTCGCAAACGCGTCCAGGTCATTCGTCATCTCCAGCTCGTAGCGCCCGTCCGCCGCAAGCCAGCCGCTCAGAATCTTACCGCCAAGCTCCGTCGGGTGGAACTCGGGGCCGCCGTAGATGTACAGGACTTTCTGCATGAGATTCTTCCTTGCAATTAAAGTTATAAATCTTTGTGGTCATGGGCCAACCTTCGGTTGGCCCATGACCACAAAGAACAGCTTACTTGTACAACTCCGCCACCCGGACAGCCCGGCCGTCATCCTGTGCCGAGCGATAGGCCGCGTCGAGCAGCTCGACCGCGCGCCAGCCGACCGCACCGGATGCGAAGTTCGGGGCGCGGCCGAGAACGACATCCACCAGGTTGTGCGCGGGCAGAAAACGACTGTCCAGGCCGCGTTCGAAGCCGAGGCCCTCCCGGCTGCCGTCCGCGCGGCGGATGAGCGCGTGTTGGCTGACCGTGTCAATATCCACCGCGCCGGCTTCGCAGTACAGCGTGATGCCGAGCTTGTAGTTGCGCCCCGCATTGCCCGTCCCGCCTATTACGCCGAGCGCGTCGCCCGCGAACTGGACGGTCATCGCGTCCACCAGGTCCAGCGGCAGGCCGTGGTTCGCCATCAGCGCGTGCACCCGCTCGACGCGCAGGTCCGTCAGGAAGAACAACAGGCCCAAGAGATGCGTCATCT
>JAKPQT010000681.1 GCA_029555885.1 Chloroflexota bacterium
ACTTGCTTGCTGTTCGCCGGGGTCGTGGCCACCTCCGGCGCAGCAGCAGCCAGTTCCAAGCCCATCGCGCTGTAGGCCAGGAGCAGGTCTGTGCGGAGGCCAGGGATGCGGGCGTTTCCGGCATAGGCGCTCTCGAAGCACCCAGCGGCCAGCTGAGGCTGCCCGGTTGCCATGAGGCCGTGCCCGATGAGCTGCCGCGTGGCAAATGGTGACACCGGCGGCGCCAGCATCTGCTCCAGCAACTCGGCAACCGCCTGCCGAACGTCTCGCTCCTCCGGACCCAGCGTCCGGTTCCCGTTCTGCACTTTCACGCGAAGGCTCGTGGTGCGCACCAGACGGCCGAGGGTATCAAAGCCGTCGGCCCGTATCTCGCACGCGCCATCATCCAGCAGTCGGGTATCCACGACCACCTTGAACGGGCGGGCCGAAGTGATGCCCGCGTAGCTGTCGTCGATCCGCACGATGACGTGGTCAATGTCCAGACCATTATCCACGCGCACCGAGACCGTGACCCGGTCGCGCAAGACATCGCCGGGTCGCGGCGCGTCGAAGGAAAAGTCGCCAACAGGCGCGGGGGCACCGGATGGGCCCGAGGCGGGTACGGACACCGGAATCCGGGCAAGGGCGCGCGAGAGCTGGCTCTCGTCCGCCGCTGAGTGCGCCGCCCAGTACGCGGCGCGCGGCGTCCACAGGCAGGAGGGCAGGAACAGCGGCGATGAATAGCTGCGCAGGCTGCCCGAGACCAGGGGCTCGGAGTACATCCCCGCGGCAACGGATGGGTCGCCGCGGGCGAGCAGGGCAGCAGCCAGAGCATGCCGCGCCGTGGGATTGTCCGGCACCGTGCCCAGCGCAGACCGCGCCTGCTGGATGGCCGTGTCATACAGGCCCAGCGCGCAGGCGGCGTACGCCTCACCCGACAACGCGAGAGCAGGCGTGCGGGGTGCGCTATTGAGCGCAGAGCGGAAGAAGCTCATCGCCGACTGGTAGTCGCTCAGCAGGCACGAGGCCGATCCCGCGCCCATATGCGCACAGGCAAGCCCAGGCGCCAGCACCAGCGCATTGCGGAAGTGACGAAGCGCACCATCAGCGTCCCCCGAGAACAGCGCCGCCGCACCGGAGCCGGCCACCGCCTCCGCACACAGGCGGTCCTCGGAAGCGGCCCGCTCAAACGCCGACGCTGCCCCCACAAGATCACCGGCCTGAAGCCGCGACGCGCCCTGCAGAAGTGACTCCGAAGTACCGGCAGGCGCGGGGAGGCAGATACACACGAGCAGCACGGTAGCCGCTAGAGCAGTATGGCTCCCCCACCCTGATCCTCGGGTTCCGCGGTTCTGACTCATCGGTGGATTCCACTGGAGAGGGACACTTCGCCCGCCGCGAAGGCTCGGATTCCGTCCGGGGTCCTGATCACCAGCGCCCCTGCCTCATCAATTCCGGATGCCATGCCGGTCACCGTCTTCCCGGCCACCTGCAACGTTACAGCCTGCCCGAGGCTGGTGTCAAGCGTGCGCGCCCGGGCCAGCACTTGTTCGGTGCAGCCGCTTTGCAGCTCGGAGTAGACGGCGTCGAGAGCCCGCAGGATCGCCGCCAGGATCGTTTCCCGCGATGCCGGGCGCTGCCAGACCTGGTCAAGCGAGATTGATGGCAATGCGGGCGCTTCCGTCGGCGGTGCATGGGTGATGTTGATACCGATGCCCAGAGCGAATGTACCGCCGCGGCCCTCGAGCAGAATCCCGCCAAGCTTCGCCGGTCCTCCATCCGGGGTTGCGGAC
>JAKPQT010000699.1 GCA_029555885.1 Chloroflexota bacterium
GGATGACCTCCGGGCTGGGCGACCATTCCTTGGCGATGGCGCCCTCAACGCAGAAGTCGAGCGCGGAGATGACGTCATCGTGGACCCAGCCGGCCTTCTTGGGCTCGATAATCTGGTCCCACTCGATGTAGCCGTTACGGCGCATGAAGTGGATGACGCGGCCGTAACCGCCGTTCCAGCCCGCGGCTTGCGCCCAGCCGTAGTACTTGATGCCTTCTTCCTCAAAGGAAAGCTGCTCGACCATGCTCTTGTAGTCGTCCCAGGTCCAGCCTTCCTTGGGATATGCCACGCCCCTCTTGTCGAAGACGTCCTTGTTATAGTAGATGACCAGGGGGCCGGTGTCCGTCGGGGACATGTACTTTGCGCCCTTCCACTCGGTCATGAACTTGTAGCCCTCGAGCGTGGGCCATTTGTCCTGGTAGGAATCGGCGTTGACGAACTCGTCCAGCGGCGCGATGACCTGGCTCTCCGCGTAGGGCAGCCACATCCAGCCCTGGTAGTAGAGCATGTCCGCGGAGTCGCCGCCGGCGAAGTTCGCCTGAATCTTTTCGTAGTAGCCGCCGGCGTATTGCTCGATGGCGACAGCAATCTTGGGGTTGGCCTCGGTGAAAGCGGCGGTCAGCTTGGTGTAAACGTCGGCGTCCTGGACATCGGCCCAGACCGATAGACGGAGTTGGACGGCGTCTGCCGCGGCGGGGGCGGCTGCCGGTGCTTCGGCGGCGGGCTGTTCGGCTTCAGCCGGGGCAGCCGGCTGGGCCGGGGCAGCGGCCTGTGGCGCACAGGCCGCGAGAGTTGCGCCGGCGGCGGTCATCGCGCCTGCACGCAGGAAGTCACGTCGGGAGATCAGCTTCTTCACTTTCCTACCTCCTTGACTTTTGGAGAGGGTCATATGGGGTCTGGCTGGACAGTTGCAAATGTGAGCTGGATATAAGGCTGCTGCAAGAGCGCGAAGGTATCGTCTGTGAACCTCCTTTCCGGCGGGAGCCGTATCGGTCTATGTTCTGAGGACTCTGTGCTATAATCGGCTGTAGAATTGGATACGTTTCAGGATAACCTGACAGCGCCTGGCTGTCCACTCTCTACTGCGACACAGATGCGACAAATGTACGCCAATTTGCGGCGTATCTGGTGAGAAAACGGCATGACCGACACTGCACAGCCGCCGGGAGACCTCCCGGACGCGTTCCTCGGGCAGGTCAAGGATGCGCTGGAACACCTGCACGACCTCGCCTATCTGCAACAACATCCGTTGATCCAGAGTCCGGCCCTCGCGACGGGAAATTCATCTGTCGCGGCCGCGCAGCGGCTGCGCGCGGCCATTGCTGACGCCATCGAGGCGCTCAATCCCGGCAAGGGCACATCTTTCCGTTATCCCCATGCGCGGGTGTACAACATGCTGACGCTCCATTACGTGGACCGGCTGACCATCCGCGAGGCCGCCAACGAGCTGGGCGTCTCCACGCGGCAGGCTGATCGCGACCTGCGGCAGGGCGAGCAGGGCGTGGCGGCCCTGCTGCGGGATCGTCTGGCGCGGCCCTTGCCTGAAGCGCCGGATGTGTCGCAGACCTCGTCGCTACAGGCCGAGATTGCCCTGCTGTCCGTGCGGATGCGGCCTACAGACCTGGCGGCATTGCTGCGCCGCTGCCAGGAGGCTGTCAAGCCGCTGGCCGCGGAGCGCGATCTGCGCATCGTCATCGAGTTGCCTGTAGAATCACTCGTTGTCTCGACGGATGCATTGCTGGCCGAGCAGGTCCTGCTCACCGTCATCAGCCGCGCATTGAGCCAGGCCGAGCCGGGCGTGTTGCGCCTGACATTTGAATCGACGGGTGAACGGGCAATGATCGCCGTGCATTTCTTCCTGGATCCGCGGGCGGCCAACACGCTTATTGTGGATGCCGTGGTCACCGAGCTCGCTGAGCAACTGCGCTGGGAGGTGACACAACGCGACGCGGAGGACGGCGCGCGGTATGTCGTCATTCAAGCAGCACTCTCCGGCCCGCTGGTGTTGGTGATCGACGATAACGAGGGACTGGTCAGTCTGCTGCAACGTTACCTGACGGACCAGGCGTGCCGGGTAGTTGTCGCGACCACCGGCGCGGAAGGTCTCCGGCTGGCCCTGGAATTGCGCCCAGCCGCAGTCGTGCTCGACATCATGATGCCCGATATGCACGGCTGGGCAGTGTTGCAGGAACTGCGCGCCCACCGCCACACTGCACAGATCCCGGTCATTATCTGCTCGGTCATCAACAACCCGGACCTGGCGCGCGCGCTGGGCGCAGCGCTGTTCCTCCCGAAGCCCGTTCGACAGGATGACATCCTGGCCGCGCTTGCGCAGTTGGGGATTGTGTAGGTTTACCCCACTACCTCCGGCACGGCCCGCTCGTCATAATGTGGCTCCAGGACCGGAATCACCGCCTCCAGGCAGCGGAGCACCTCCGCCGGGCGCAACCCTTCCGGCCGGCGCACGGTCACCTCGCCCCGACGCAACGCCAGCGCATCCTCCGCCAGGCTCGTTGCGGTCAGCAGGACAACGGGGATCGGCGCAAGCTGTGGGTCCGCGCGCATCCGCTCGAGGATCTGAAAGCCATCCACATCGGGCATGATCAGGTCCAGCAGGAGCAGGTCGGGTGGAGCCGCGCGCAGCTCGGCCAGCCCGCTCTCGCCGTCATAGGCGCGGCGGATGCGATAGGCGCGACCCATCTCCGCCGCGTGCGCAAGGAGCATCCGCTCCACCAGCCGGCAAAAGCCCCGGTCGTCATCGACCACCAGGATATCCTGAACGCCGGGCAGCCGCTCGACCTGTTCGCTCAGCCGCTCCGCGGTGACCGGCTTGATCAGGCAGGCAGCGACGCGCAGGTCATCCGCCACCCAGGCCTGGCTCGGCAGCGAACACGCAATGACCGGCGTGGACGTGGGCAGCGCCGGCCCGTCGTCGAGGCGCTCGCCGGGCGGCAGATTGACGATAACGGCCTGGGGATGGTGCAGCAGCACCTGCTCGGTCAGTCGCTCCGGTGGAGTGACCTGGACCGCGCGATAGCGCGTCAGGTGGCGGTCCACCAGTGCGGTGACGGCGGGGTCCGGATCGAGCACCAGGACAGGCGGCTGCAGGGGCGTCCTGTCGGTATCTGTCAGGCCGGGGATGTGCAGGGTCTCGAGCATTTCGGCTTCGGCCAGCGGGAGACTGAAACTAAAGGTAGAGCCATAACCCTGCTGGCTCTCGACCCAGATGCGTCCGCCGTGCGCCTCCACAAACCGCTTGCTGATGGCGAGGCCCAGTCCGGCACCGCCCTGGCGGCGGCTTAACGACCGGTCCACCTGGTAGAACTCGCTGAACAGATATGGCAGCTTATCCGGGGGAATCCCGGGCCCTGTGTCACTGACCTTCACCAGCACCCGGTTATCCGTCTCGTACGCGCTGACGCGCACCACGCCCTTCTCAGTGAGCCGCGCGGCATTGGTCAGCAGGTTGAGCAACACCTGGCGGATGCGGACGGCGTCCACCTCGGCGGTGGGCAGGTCACTGGCAATCGCCGTCTCCAATCTGACAGGCCGGTCGTGAAACAGGTCGCGCGCCATCTCCGCGGTGTCGGCCAGCAGCGGCGTCAGCGCAACGCGCGTCTTGTTGAGGGCGAACCCGGCAATCTCGAAGCGCGACAGGTCCAACACGTCGTCGATCAGGCCCAACAGGTGCCGCGCGCTGCGGTAGACCTGGTTGATGTCTTGCTTGAGCGTCGGGGGCCACTGCACCTCGCCGTAAACTTCGGGCGACAGGCTCATAATCTCGCTGAACCCCAGGATCAAGTTGAGCGGCGTGCGCAGCTCGTGGCTGACATTGGCCGCGAACTGCTCCTTCATCCCGCGCGCAGCCTCGGCCTGCTGCCGCGCGCTGATGAGCTCCCGCTGCGTGCGGCGGAGGATGATGTTGCTGTTGTCCAAAGCCTTGAGGGTCCGCGCCAGTTCGCCCTGGTGATCCCGTGCCAGTTCCAGGTTCTCATCGGCGCGCTGCTGCATGGTCCAGGCCCAGGCCAGCGCCATGTAGAGGGTATTGACGATCAGCCAGGCGAGGACCGCAGCCAGCGCCAGCGCAACGGTGAGGGCCGGCAGGGGATAGGGCCGGTCGACGCGCATGACCAGGGCCGCGGCGCTCGCGCCGATCAGGCCGGCGGTGACCAGCTCGCCGCCGGAGACGACCATGGCACTGACAAAGACCAGGACCAGCCCGCTGAACGGCAGCCAGATTTCGGGCCGGCGCCACATGACGCCCAGGAGGACGGCCAGCAGCCCCCAGATGAGCAGATGGCGCGCGAGCCTGGGATAGTTGCGCATGAGCAGCCAGACGCCGCCGCTGATGCCCAGCAGGCCCGAGAGCAGCGCAATCTGCTCCGGCTCCACGGCCCGGCGGCTCCCGCTTAGGGCGACGCCGAGGAGGATGGCGCCCAGCAGGGGCAGGATGGCGACACGGCTCGCCAGTTGGCCCCGTAGTTCATCCAGATTCATCGCCCGGCCGCTCTCGGTCGTGCTCATCGCAGACTCCTCGAAAGGTGACTTCTGTACCTGGCCCTATCGAACCAGTATAGCAGATTGTATCTGTGATGCCAGCGTATCGAGATTGGCCGGGGCTTGGTGTTCAGTCGGATGAGTTCACCATAGGAGGCTGAATGGAACGCAGATGACGCAGATTAAACTGATGAACGCCGGCCTTCCTGGCATGAAGAATCAACAGGCCGGCGTATAGCATGACCATCAGCGTTCTATGCGCGTCTCCCTAACTGCCGCACGCCCCCCACGATGACGAGCAGGAGGGAACCAACGAAGCACGCATACTTGACGATGCCTGCGGCAGAGGTGATCCAGGCCAGCGGCGAGCTCGTGCCCGTGTACGTCCACGCCAGAGTCGCAGCGGTAACGTTTTCCAGCACGTCCATCAGCCCGCCGAGCAAGGGGATGGCGAGCAGTCGTCGCGCGGGCTCGCGGTCGTGCCCGCGGACGATGAGCGCGGCGAAGAGCGCGGTGTAGACGAGCGGGAAGGCCACATCGAGCGTCAGTTGCGTCGCCGCATACAGCCGCCGGCCCGACTCGCCCAGCGCGGCCAGCACATCCCGCGCGCCGTCCGGCGTGTATCCGATGCGCACGTCCAGCGTCGGCACGCCGCCCAGCGCGCGGCTGCGGAGCTGGAACCCCAGGAACAGCAGAACGAATGCGGCCAGCAGCCCGCCGATGACCGGCCAGGTTGCAAGTCGCGCAACGAACGCATAGATGCGGTCCATCCGTGAGCGTGGGAATGATTGGGTCATAGAGGATTACTCTCTTTTTAGTGGGAAGGCGAATAGAACGCTGATGATGCTGATGTGCCAACCCGAGGTTGGCACATCAGCATCATCAGCGTTCTATTCCACCACGCACACGAGCTCGGGCGCGAGCCAGAAAGGCGGAAGGTAGGCCGGGCCATCGGTCAGCGGCAGGATCTCATCGGCCAGGCGGATGCCCAGGGCCTCGGCCATGAACTGCCGCCGCGCCTCGATGCGCGCCCACATGGCCGGGTAGCTGCCGCGTATCTCGCTGCGCAGGGCCTGGTCGGCCACGGCGACGGTGTCCTCGCAGTTGAGCGTGTAGCCGGCCGGCAGCGGGGTGGGGATGATGTCCACCTGGAAGACCATGCCCGAACGGATCTGCTCGGTGCTGTCAGGCCGGATGGGCGAGTGCAGCCACTCTTCGAACGAGCCCAGGTGGCCGGGGTTGAGGCTGGAGCGCAGGCCGCTATCGCCGAACGCGCGGCTGACCGCGGCGAAGATTTCGCCGCCTGTCGCGCCGATGCGCATTGTCTGATACCAGGTCGCCTGCGCGCCGAAGTAGGGCGCGATGGTGTTCTTGAAGAAGGGCTCGTCCGGCTCGGCCAGCAGCATCCCCGCGCGGCAGACCAGGCTGCCCCAGTAGCCGACCGCGACCGAGATGGCGTCGCCCTGCTCGATGATCTTCGCAGTGGGGCTGCGCAGACCGTTCATCTCACCCTTGCCCGTGGTTACGATCGGGTGCATGGTCATGGGCTGGCCCGCGTAGCGCAGCAGTTGCGCGGCGGCCATCTCGGTCATCCCCGGCCGCGTGCCGTGGAGGACGCCGAAGACCGACGCGGATGCATGGCGGCTGCCCCACTCGAACATCGCGATCTGCGCGGCGGAGTTGGCTGCGCGGTGGCCCCGCTCGGGGTGCATCAGCCAGTGCGTGCCGTCGGTAACCCGTCCGCCGGGGCCGACAATGTCAGCCAGCACGTTCACGAAGAACGCGGGCACGAAGGACGGCCGGCTGAGGTGCGCGGGATCGGCCTCGACGGGTTCGAGGTACTTCCAGCCGATGACACTCACATGCTGGCCTGCCTGCACACCCGCCTGCGCCAGCACATCCCGCAGCCGCGGGGCCGTCTGCCGCGCCTGGCCGGGCAGGCTGAACGTCTGGCACAGCAGCACCTCGACCTCGATGGGCAGGACCGCAAGGTAGCCCATACCCTCGTTGCCGGTGATGAGGATGCGCCGGTCGTTGGGGCCGAGCAGCAGCAGCGCCTCCTCGAAGCGCGGGTCGAAGTTGACGAGCCAGGTGAGGTTGGCGTAGTGCTCGCGGTCTGCGTAGACCGCAACCCAGTCCGCGCCTGCGGCGTCGTAGAGCGCGGCGCAGCGCGCCGCATACTCGGCTGCCGGGACCGCAGGCAGCGGGTCGGTGTTGCCGAAGGCCGGTGTCGGGATGTGGCGGAGTGTGACGTTCATGGCGCCCCCAAGACGATTGAAGATTGAAGATTTCAGATCAGCCGTATGATGGCCGCGTGACGATGCGCACCAGCGCGACCGCAGCCACGATTGCCCAGGTTCCTTCCAGGACGACGAAGGGGATGAACCCGATCAGCCAGGAGGCATATCCCGACAGCGTCGCGCCGACGAGGTTGAGCAGCGTATATGCCACACTGTCCTGCGCCAGGCGGTGGACCAGGTTGAGGAAGAAGGCGACCAGCAGCATTGCCACGCCGGCCGAGCCGATCACGGTCGAGAACATCCATCCCTCCATCGCATTTGATGCGGCGCCATTCTACCCGATTTGCGCCGCCCTGTCGAATGGTTTGGGGCGAAAGGGCGCGCAGGAGTACAATGCGAGCGGGGCCGGGCGACTGAAGTCGCAGCCACCGTGTTGCACAGCCACCGTGTTGCACAGCAACCCACAGTTTCCCTTCGGAGACTGGTTGAAATGGTGCCAACGAGACAGGCCAGAGCAATCTGTAATCTTCAATCTGCAATCGAACGCACGGAGAGTACGATGACCCAAACACACGCGCTGCCGCTGCGCGGCGAAGTTCCCCTCGAGCAGACCTGGGACCTGGAAAGCATCTTCGCCACCCCAGCCGAATGGGACGCGGCCCGGGAGCAGCTCAGCGCGCGGCTGCCTGAGCTGGCCGCGTACCAGGGCCGGCTGGCGAAGGGCCCGCAGACGCTGGCCGCGTTCCTTGACCTGTACCAGGAAACCGGCACCCTGATGGGCAAGATTGCGACCTATGCATCCAACGGCGCGAGCACGGACACGAACGACCAGGCGGCCGCGGCGCGGGCAGGGCAGGCCAGCAGCCTGAGCGCGACCTACGCGGCCACGGTCGCCTTCTTCGATCCAGAGTTGATGACCATCGGGTTCGATCGACTCGACCGATGGGTTGCGGAGGCGCCGGAGCTGGCATTCTTCGGCCACTACGTCGACCGGCTCAAGCGCCGCGCGGCGCACGTGCGCTCGGGTGAGGTCGAGCAGGTGCTCGCGCTGGCCGGCGACCTCGCAGCCGGCCCGTTCACCATTTATTCCATGCTTAACAACGCCGACATCCAGTTCCGGCCCGCGGTCGCATCCGACGGCACCGAGCTGGAGGTGCGCCAGGCGAGCATCGGCAGCCTCGTCACGCACGAGGATCGCAGCGTCCGCCGGACCGCGTGGGAGAGTTACGCGGATGGCTACCTGGCCTATAAGAACACCTACGCCGCGACACTCACGACCGCCATCAAGCGGGACGTCTTCTACATGCGCGCCCGCAATTATGAGTCATCGCTGCACGCGTCGCTGGAGCCGAACTTCATACCGGTCGAGGTCTTCCATAACCTCATCGCGACCTTCCAGCGTCATCTGCCGACGTGGCATCGTTACTGGCGGCTGCGCAAGCGCGCGCTGGGCTACGCCGAGTTTCACCCGTACGACATCAAGGCGCCGCTGACCGCGGCCAAGCCGGTCGTGCCGTTCGAGCAGGCGGTCGAGTGGATTGCAGAGGGCATGGCGCCGCTGGGCGAGGAGTACGTGGGGATTCTGCGCCGCGGCTGTCTCGAACAGCGGTGGGTGGATCGGGCGCGCAACCGCGGCAAGCGGGAGGGCGCGTTCTCCAGCGGGTCGATGGGCACGCACCCCTTCATCATGATGTCGTATGCAGACGACCTGTTCAGCCTGAGCACGCTGGCGCACGAGCTGGGCCACTCGCTGCACTCGTACCTGTCGCGCGCCAACCAGCCGTTCATCTACAGCCGGTACGGCCTGTTCGTGGCCGAGACTGCGTCGAACTTCAACCAGGCGATGGTGCGTGACTATCTCTTCCGCACGCAGACGGGCCGGGACTTCCAGGTCGCGCTCATCGAGGAAGCGATGTCAAACTACCATCGCTACTTCTTCATCATGCCGACGCTGGCGCGGTTCGAGCTGGAGGTGCACCGCCGCGCGGAGCAGGGCGCGCCGCTGAGCGCGGATATCCTGATCAGTTTGACGGCCGACCTGTTCCGGGAGGGCTACGGCGACGAGGTGGCGTTCGACCGCGAGCGCATCGGCAGCACGTGGGCGCAGTTCCTCCACATGTACATGAACTTCTACGTCTACCAGTACGCGACGGGCATCTCCGCCGCGCACGCGCTGTCACACGCCGTGACCGAGGGCCAGCCCGGCGCGGTCGAGCGGTATCTCGACTTCCTCAAGTCGGGCGGCTCGCGCTACCCGCTGGATGCGCTGGAGCAGGCCGGCGTGGACCTGCGCAGCCCGGAGCCAGTGGAGGCCGCGTTCGGCGTGCTCGCCCGGCTGGTGGACCGGCTGGAGAGGTTGGTGGGGGACGGGTGAGGGTCTGAAGGTTGCCGTCAACGAATGGTCATCTCCCCGCGTGACTCGATCATTCGTTACTATCATTCGTTGACGGCAACACCTTTTCGCGCATCGCAACCAGTTCGATGGCCTCCTTGCCCGACATGTGGTCGACCACAATCTCTACCACGGTCACGGCTGACCATTCCCTGGCGATGGAGGCCGCGATCTTCTCCGGAAAAGCCGCCGAGTACTTCTGCCCGAGCAGCTCCAAAGCGTGACGTTTGACCTCTGGTTCCTCGATGATGCGGGCCCTGCCGAATACAATGGCGCTCCGGAAGTAAGTCGTCAGCTCCTCGGGCATAACCTGGTCCTGGTCGATCACGCAGAAAGAGATCTTGTCATCTCGCCGGATGCTGTCCAGCTTGTGCCCACTGTTGGCGGAATGAAGATAAATCTTCCCGCCCTCGTAGACATAGCTGATCGGTACAGCATAGGGATAGCCATCGTCGCCATGGACCCCCAGGACGCCTGCCAGCCCCCTGCGGAGGATTGCCTCAGTAGCTTCGTGTGATAGGAATTGCTTCTTCCTGCGTCCGGCCCGAAACATATGAGAATCTTCCTCCATCCTAAGCACTGCGACGTAGGGCCACCAGGGATTGCACCAACAAGGCGAGCGCAACTCTCACAGATGCAATCTTCGAATAGAGCGCCGCGTGCGGAATCAGCCTGCTTTCATTGTACCACTATTTGGCCAGCCAGCGCTGTGCGCACACGGCCCTTCGAAGTTGTGCCAGCCGGAGGGTGGCCTCGAAACCTCCCAAGCCTGCGCGCCAGCACTTGATTTCTACAGCGCCTGCTTTATGATGCAGCTATGCCCACATCCATCCTGGCAACGAAGCTGTTCATCCCCCCGCCCCGGCCCAGGGCCGTTCTGCGCCCGCGCCTCGTTGCGCGATTGGACGCGGAGCTGCGCCAGGGCCAGGGCTTTGGGCGCAAGCTGACCCTCATCTCCGCGCCCGCGGGCTTCGGCAAGACCACGCTGGTCAGCGAGTGGCTTACTGGGGAGATGAAGCAGGGAGGACTTCGACCGGCCGAAGTTGCCTGGCTGTCGCTGGATGAGGGGGATAGTGATCCCGCCCGCTTTCTGACCTATATTATCGCGGCCCTGCAGACCGTGTTTGGCGGCATCGGCGCAGATGCGGCGGCGGCCCTGCAATCGCCCCAGCCGCCGCCCGCTGAGGCGGTGCTGACGGCGTTGCTCAATGAGCTGGTTGCGCTGCCGGGCAACTGTATCCTCGTGCTGGATGATTACCACGTGATTGGAGCCAGGTCAGGCGGGGGGACGACGACTGCCGATACATCGACAGACGCCGCCATGGCCTTCCTGCTCGAGCACCTACCGCCGTCGCTGCACCTGGTGATTGCCACGCGCGAGGATCCCGGGCTGCCCCTCGCCCGGCTGCGCGGCCGGGGCCAGTTGGTCGAGCTGCGCGCGGCCGACCTGCGCTTCACTCCGGACGAGGCCGCCAGCTTTCTCAACCAGGTGATGGGCCTGGACCTCTCGGCGGACGAGATCGCCGCGCTGGAAACCCGTACTGAAGGCTGGATTGCCGGCCTGCAGTTAGCCGCACTCTCGATGCATGGCGCGGGAGATGTCGCCGGCTTCATTCAATCCTTCACCGGCAGCCACCGTTTCGTGTTGGATTACCTGGTGGAGGAGGTGCTGGGCCGGCAGACCGCAGGCGTCCAGGCGTTTCTGCTGCGCACCGCCATCCTTGACCGCATGTGCGGTCCGTTGTGCGATGCGGTGCTGGGCGGGGATGCCGCGGGCTCCGGCCAGGCGACCCTGGAATACCTCGAACGCGCCAACCTCTTCAGCGTCCCCCTGGATGGCGAGCGGCACTGGTATCGCTATCACCATCTCTTCAGGGACCTGCTGCGCCAGCGCCTCGGCCAGAGCCTGGCGCCTGATGAGATCGCCGGGTATCACATGCGCGCCAGCCAGTGGTATGAGGAACATGGACTGCGGTTCGAAGCCTTCCGGCATGCGACGGCCGCCCATGATATCGAGCGCGCCGAGCGGCTCATTGCGGAAGGCGGGATGCCCCTGCACTCGCTCGGCGTGGTGACGGCCATACTCGACTGGCTGGACTCGCTGCCCAAGACCGTGATGGACGCCCGCCCCTGGTTGTGGGTGCGGTCCGCCACGTCGACGCTCATGGCCGGCCGGACGACCGGCGTCGAAGAGAAGCTCCAGGCGGCGGAAAAAGCCATGCCAGAAGGCGCTCCCGACGACCAGACTCGCGACCTGATCGGGCAGATTGCCGCCATCAGGGCCACGCTGGCGGTCGTCCGCTACCAGCCTGAGGCCGCGATGCTGGAGGCGCGCCGCGCCCTGGAGCATCTGCACGCCGACAACGTGCCTTTCCGCAGCCGGGCAACCTGCGCGCTGGGGACGGCCTGCCAGCTCCAGGGGGACCGCAGCGCGGCGCGCCGGGCCTATGTCGAAGCCCTGGCAATCGCCCAGGCTGGGGGCAGCCTCTACTATATGGTCATGGCGCTGACTAACCTGGGGCGAATTCAGGAAGTCGAGAATCAGCTTCAGCAGGCGGCTGAAACCTACCGGCGCTCCCTCCAACTGCTCAGCGACCAGGGACCTCCGAACGCCAACGAAGAGTACATCGGACTGGCCCGCCTCGCTTACGAATGGAACGACCTGGACGCGGCCGAGCAGCACGGGCAACGAAGCCTGCAACTGGCGCGGCAATACGATCCCACGGTCGACCGCTTCATCCTCAGCGAGGTGCTCCTGGCCCGCGTGAAGCTGGCCCGGGGCGAGATCGCGGCCGCGGCCGCCATGCTGGCGGAAACCGAGCGGACCGTGCGCCAAAACAACTATGTGCAGCGCCTGCCCGACGTGGCGGCCGCGCAGGTGCTGGTGCTCCTGCGGCAGGGCAATGTGGCGGCGGCCGCGCGGCTCGCCCAGGCTCACAACCTACCCCTCAGCCAGGCGCGGGTGTTCCTCGCCCAGGGACAGCCAGCCGCCGCCCTCGCAGTGCTGGAGCCGCAGCGTCAGCAGGCGGAGGCCCGCAACTGGCAGGATGAACGGCTCAAGGTGCTCGT
Source organism: Chloroflexota bacterium (assembly GCA_029555885.1). The sequence continues at coordinate 12,199 of JAKPQT010000699.1, forward strand.
TCTGCAAGCGCGCGCACACCAGGCAGCCGGCGATGATGTCCAGGCCGTGCGGATCTTGGGCGAGGCGCTTGCGCTGGCCGAGCCGAGTGGCTTCATCCGCCTGTTCGTGGATGAAGGCCCGCCGATGGCGGAGCTGCTGGCAAAGATGAAGGCTGAAAGCGGCAGGATGCAGGCGTATATCGGCAATCTGCTGGCCGCCTTCGGAAGTCAGGCAGAACATCAACCTGTCACCTTCGACCTGCAACCTTTGCCTGAGCCGTTGAGCCCGCGCGAGTTCGAGATCCTGCGGCTGATCGACCAGGGACTCTCGAACCGGGAGATCGGCGCGCGGCTCTTCCTGGCCCTGGATACCGTCAAGGGGCATAACCGCCGTATCTTCGACAAGCTGCAGGTCCAGCGCCGTACGGAAGCCATCGCCCGCGCCCGCGAGTTAGGCCTGTTGTAACCGCCGGGTCTGCCTCATCGCACGGAACTCATCCGTCGATATCCACAAGGCCAGCACCCTTCGACTGCGCAGCGGCAAAGCGCGCTGCTCCGCTCAGGATGCTCCGTGACGACTGAGTAGTTCACCAAAACAACACCTCTTCCCCACACCAAAGTGTCTATACACCCACACCCCCTTACCGCTATCCTGCCTGTGTCTTGAGCAAGCGGCTCAGCCGGCGCGAACCGGCCAGCACAGGTACAGGGTCATGTCACACCAAACGCCAAACGCCATGTCAAACCATCCCGACCCGGCAACCGGACCGGGCCAACCCGCGGTCTATCAGATCAGGCTCAGGGGTCACCTGGGCTCGCACTGGACCGACTGGTTTGACGACTTGACTGTCACCCTGGAAGAGGACGGCGACACACTTCTCACCGGCCCCGTGACCGACCAGGCCGCGCTGCACGGGTTGCTCAAGAAGGTGCGTGACCTGGGGATACCGCTGGTCTCGGTCAACCAGGTCTAGGATCAAGGTCGGGCCTGAGTCTTCGCTGCATGGCTGATCGTGAAGGGATTCAATTCAGTTGCTCTCGCAGCTTCTACGCAATCGTAAGGGGGGTAAGAACATGAAGACCTTGCAGAAAGCCGGCGGTTTCGCCGCCCTGTACCTGGCGGTCGCCTACCTGATCGGCATGGCGCTGTTTATCGTCGTGCTGAACTCTCCTGGCATCACCGACCCGGCCCAAAAAGTGGCCCTGCTCGTCGAGATGCAGACGGTCATCTTCTCGACCAACCTGCTCATGTACGTGTTCTTCGGCGTCGGCCTGATCATCCTGGCGCTGGCGCTGCACGATCGGCTGCGGTCCGGCGCGCCAGACGGCTCATCGGCCCTCATGCCCGCGGCGACCGTGCTCGGCGTCATCTGGGCCGGTTCGCTGATCGCCAGCGGGATGGTGGCGAATGCCGGGATCGCGCCGGCCGTCGCGCTCCATGCCACGGACCCGGTCCAGGCCGCGCTGGCCTGGCAGGGCATCGAAACCGTGGCGAGTGGGCTGGGCAACGGCAACGGCGAAATCCTGGGCGGCCTGTGGGTGCTGTTGATCAGCCTGGCCGCGCTGCAGATGGGCGGGCTGCCCCGGGGCCTGAACATCCTCGGGCTGGGGGTCGGTGCAGTGGGCATCCTCTCCCTGATCCCGGGGCTGACCGGCCTGCTGACGGGCGCGTTCGGCCTGACCCAGATTGCCTGGTTCGTCTGGCTGGGGCTGGTGCTGCTGCGAAGCGAGGCACTGCTCCGCAGCAACGTGCTGCAGCGGAGCCATGAAGGCAAGCCGGCGTAAATAGCGCGCTTCCGTCAACGTACGGCGCCGCAGCGCCGTACGTTGACGCCGCCAGCCCCTCACACCGTATCTGTCACCTCGAACGTCACGCTTCCGATGTCGGTCGATGCGGCCGTCACTGCCAGCCGCACCGGCCCAGCGGGCAGTTGCTCACCCTGCACCCGTACCTCCATCGTCGTGCCCACGCTTGCGGGTACGGGGTTGCGCCAACCGACCTGGTCGCCCTGCCACACCCGGCCGCCAACCGCCACGGTGATCGCAGCCCCGCTGTAAGTCTGCTCGCCCACGACAATCGGTCCGATGCCGGAGAGCATCGTCGATTCGATGTTGTTCCTCAGCGCGAACTCGAACCCGTCATCCGTGTTCTTCAGGCTGCCCTTCACGTAAACGCTGGCTAGAGTCGATGGTGGAAACATGGGGGTATTCCTCCTGGATTATGCGATTATGCGCTCGATGGCCTGAGCCGCCGGCCCGCGCGGTCGGCCTCCTGCCGGTGCGTCCCGTCGCACAGCGGCTTAATCTTCGATAGTCCGCAGTTGCACAGGGTCACGCGGTTGCGCGGCTCGAACGGTTGACCGTCTGCCCGTTCGATGGTGATGTTGCCAGTTACCCAGAGCGGGCCGGCTATCGGACCGTCTGCCGTGATTTCGATGGTATCGGCGATCTGTTGGGGCAGGTCGGGCTCGATGTCGGGTTCGCCCGGTTCGATGCTGTAGGTCAGCGCGCCAGAGGGACAGCGCTCGACCATCGCGATGACGAGCGAACGTACTTCGCTCTCGTGGGTCGCCCTCACGAGGTCGGGCAGCCCCGCACGATGCGTGCCACAGAAGCCGGAGCTCATGCACCTCATGGGGTCTTTGCGCACGACGATGCGCGTGCCGCCGCGGAAAGTCACCCACTCGCTTGCCTCGGGTCCTGTATCGACCGTCTCCGTGCCGTCGAACGATATTGTGCGATGTGTGCTGTCGCAAAAGGGCATCTCGCTGGATTGCCCACATCGGCAGAGCCTGTACTCCCCGGTCGTCTCCACCGTACCCAATTTCCGCCAGGTAAGCGGTTCCCCATGCTCCGAAACCACCTGCGTCTTGGTTACCAGGGGGATGCCCCCCTGAACTACGTATGGCCCATTCGGCCTTATGATGATTCGTCGCGCTCCTGTTGCCTCGTCCGATCCGTCCATCCCGCGTCTCCTTACAGCCGAATTTGCTGTTCGGGATTATAGGCGGCAAATCGGAGCGTGTCAACCACCGTCCCGGCACATCGGTCCTGGATTCTCACATCACTCAGCCGCGCGCCCGCACATACTCTGTCTCCGGCCGGCTCCGCTCTGCGCGGCGGGTCAGCAGCACAAACGCCAGTTGCGGCACAGCAGCCGACACGATGACCCATCCGGTCAGCGCAACCAGGCTCAGATGCGCTGGGATCACCACGATTTGCAGTGCAGCCTGGCTGACCGCGCTGACCAGGGCAGGCGGCCAGATGCAGTGACCGCTGTGCTCGTACAGGTGGGCCAACGGCAGCGCGCTGGCTGCCAGCACCACCAGTCTGGCGATGACGGTCAGTGGATCGGTCGAGCCGAACAGCAGCAGCCCCCCGGCCACCGATAAGGCCAGCACGAACAGCGCGGCCCGCATGAATGGGAAATGGCGGCGCAGATGGCGGAACAGATAGCCGCGGAACACCAGCTCCTGTGCCAGACCTGCCTCTGCGAGCATGCCCAGTCCAATCCACGGCCAGTTATCCTGCAGCCGAAAGCGCTCCCCAGAAGCGAGCGACAGCACCGGGAAGAAAAGGAGCATCGTCACGCTGATCAGCAGTGCCGCACGCAACCCGGGCTCGGACGGCATTCGGAACCCCAGTGCGCGGAATACATTGGCAATCTTGATGTAGCGAAAACCCAGGGTCTCCACCAGGAACGCGGTGACAGCCACCACGAACAGCACGATCAGGCCAGTCTCATGCAGTCCGCTCGTCAACAGGTGCTGGGCGCGATCATAGACCAGCCAGAGCAACACAAATCCGACCAGCACGTAGTTGAGCGCGCCTGCCCGCCGCGTGCCGATCACCTGCCACATCTTCAACAACTTCTCACGCATAGCTCCCTCAACACCATTAGCTAAGCGCACTATACGCCTGGACCTGAGTTGTGGCCTTAAGGCAACCTTAAGTGGTGCTTAACTGAGGATGGCCTGACCTGCGGTACTGATCAGCTTCAGTCGGGACGTGGGCGAGAAAGTTGACCCACTATCGAGTAATGCCACAACGTGAAACGCCAGCACACCACGTTCTTGGCGCAGCACGCGCCATGTGCTAAAATGCCCGCATCTGGCGCGTATAAGCCACAATCCTGCAGTTGGTTGGGAGGATGCTCATGATAAAGCTTGTGCTGCTCCGTCACGGCGAGAGCACTTGGAACAAGGAGAACCTGTACACTGGCTGGACCGATGTGGATCTCTCCGAGCGAGGGTGCAAGGAAGCGAAGGAAGCCGGCCGGCTCTTGCGCGAGGGCGGCTACACCTTCGATCTCGCCTACACCTCGGTCCTCAAGCGGGCCATCCGCACGCTGTGGATGACGCTGGACGAGATGGACCTCATGTGGATTCCGGTCTACAACACCTGGCGGCTCAACGAGCGCCATTACGGCGCGCTGCAGGGGCTCAACAAGGCCCAAACCGCGGAGCAGTACGGCGAGCAGCAGGTGAAACTGTGGCGTCGTTCGTACGATGTGCCGCCGCCGCCCCTGACCCGGGACGACCCGCGCTGGCCGGGCCACGATCGGCGGTATGCCGATGTCGCGCCGGAAGACTTGCCCGTGGCCGAGTGCCTGAAGGACACCGTCGCCCGGTTCCTGCCCTGGTGGCATAGTGAGGCCGCGCCCACCATCAAGTCGGGCAAGCGCGTTATCATTGCGGCGCACGGCAACAGCCTGCGCGCGTTGGTGAAGTACCTCGACAACATGTCGGATGAGGCCATCGTCGAGCTGAACATCCCGACGGGCATCCCGCTGGTATACGAGCTGGATGACGACCTGAAGCCGCTCACCCACTACTACCTGGGCGACCCGGCGGCGGTGGCTGCTGCTGCGGCGGCGGTGGCTGCGCAGGGCAAGGGGAAGAAGTAGGCGGGCCCCCGAAGGGTCTCATGCAGAGACGCAAAGGACGCAAGGTGGGTATTTGAATGAAAGACCGGTCAGCCGCTTGCAGCTGACCGGTCTTTACTTGCTGATTCCGCTTGGTCCGTGTATTCCGCGGTCGTAACTAGCCGACGACGACGATGGAATTGTCCTCGCCAAAGCCGGAGGGTTCGTAGGCGTCGGCCGCCGGGTCGTTGTGCCACACCTGGCCGTCGGCCAGGTAGCGGAACTGATAGCGGCCCGGGTCCAGCCGGAGGCTCTTGGTCCAGACCCCATCCTTGCGCCGCTGCATGGGCGTCGCATTCTCATCCCAGTTGTTGAAGTCCCCGACTACCACCAGGCTCCCCGCATCGATCTCCGCCGGCATCTCGAACGTCACAGAGAACTTCTTGCTATTGGCAACAGCAGCTTTTTTCATCGTGCTAATCTTACTCCTTGACAGTATCATTTGCCTTTGCACCGGAAAGGTGGAAAAGCGTGCTATATGTTACGGTATACCTGAACGCGCGGCCTGTGTCAAATCACAGAGGGTATGATGGTTGGGCTGGCGCGGCGACTGCCTTGCGTGCAAGGGCCATCTTGGCTATAATGTCTTGAAAGCTGGAAGGAGTGCGCGGAGGATGGGTGTCAGCCGGGAGTTGGCGTATCAGCGGTATGAAAGCGGGCGACTGGCATCCGTAACCGGGCACGTGGCGGCGGAAGCGTTGGTGCGCTTGCACGTCAACGGACGTGAACTCGCCCTGCTGATGTGCTCGCCCTACCAGCTCGATTGGTTGGCGCTCGGCTTTCTGCGCAGCGAGGGGTTTATCGAGAGTGCCGCCGACGTACGGCGGATCGTCATCTGCCCCAGCAACGCGTGCGTCGAGGTCTGGCTGCGCTGGGCTGACTTCGAGCCCCCGGCGCAGCGGGTGATTACGAGTGGCTGCGGCGGCGGCATTACGTTTGCGGACCTGACCGCGGAGGCCCAGCCCTTGGTTTCCGATATCTTGGTCTCGCCCCGGCAGTTGGGCCGGCTGATGTCCATGATGCAGGAAACGCAGCATACGCGGGGCATCCACACTGCGGCGCTGGCCCAGGTGGACGGCAAAGAGGAGCGGCTGTTGGCCGTGGTGGAAGACATCGGCCGCCACAACACGATCGACAAGCTGTGGGGCTGCTGCCTCAGCCAGAGGATCGAGACACGCAACCGGATTGTGTTGAGCACCGGGCGCATCAGCTCGGAGATGTTGAACAAGGTGGCCCGCATGGGTGTGCCGGTGGTGGTCAGCCGCACCTCGCCGACCACGCTCTCGGTGGCGCTCGCGCAGGCCTGGAACGTGACCCTGGTGGGTTACGCGCGACGCGATAGTCTCAACGTGTACAGCGGAGAGGCGCGTGTGTTAGTGGAACAGGAGTAAGGAGGCCAGACCAATGCATACTCGCGATGAGGCATGGGTCGCCCTGGATCACGGCTTCAAGAATTTCATGGACACCATGGGGCAGTTGACGGAGGAAGAACTGACGTCACGGCCCGTGGTCGGCCAGTGGTCGGTGAAGGACGTGATCGCGCATGTGTGGTCGTTGGTGGACGAAGCGGCCCGCACGGCTAAGGCATGGGATAGTCGCCGGCCGTGGCAGGAAGGCGTGGCGTTCGATGATGAGTGGAACGAACGCCATGTGCGTGATAAAGAAGCCCTGGCCCTGATTGCCGTCGTTGACGGTCTGACGGGCGCGCATCGCCGGCTGATGCACCTGTTGGATGTGGCCGAAGATGAGGAGCTGGCCGTGGTCGCCAAGGACCCGAAAGGCCAGGAGATGACGCTTGCCGACTTCTTCTACGCCGCAGCACAATACTACAACGACCATGTGAACGATCTCAAGGCCTATCAGGACCACTGCCTGGAGTGCGACTGACCCCCGGTCGCAGCTCCCCGCCCTCATAGTTTCCACAGGCCTCATCTCGTTGGACCGGCCCTGCCCCCGGGGCCGGTCTTATCGTTTAATGCCCGGTGCATTGGTAACGTCACCTACGCCTAAAGTCTGCCGGATGTGCCATAATAGCAACGATATTGTTGATTTATGGATGGGCCGGTCCTGGCTCCCGCTCTGGCACAGCCGGAGACCGGCCAGAACGATACGCAATGGAGGGATGCGATGCGCAAGACGTTTACGAATGAACCGTTTACCGATTTCAGCGTGGCGGAGAATGCAGCGGCGTTCCGGGCCGCGCTTGAACGGGTGCGCGGGCGGCTGGGCGAGACCTACCCGCTCGTCATCGGCGGCGAGAAGATTACGACCGACGATACCTTTGACTCGACCAACCCGGCCTGCCCCAGCGAGGTTATCGGCCGGGTGAGCAAGGCCACGCCGGAACTGGCGGACCGGGCCGTCCGCGCCGCAGCGGAGGCGTTCAAGACCTGGAGCCGGGTGCCCTATGCGGAGCGGGCCCGCTATCTGTTCCACGCGGCGCGGCTCATCCGCCAGCGTAAGCACGAGTTCAACGCGCTGCTGACGCTGGAGGCCGGCAAGACGTGGATCGAGGCGGACGTGGAGACGGCCGAGGTCATCGACTTCCTGGAATACTACGGCCGGGAGATGCTGCGGCTCGGCCCGCCGCACCCGACGACGCCGGACCCGAACCACGAGACGGAGATGCACTACATCCCGCTCGGCGTCGGCGTGGTCATCCCGCCGTGGAACTTCCCGCTCGCGATCATGGCGGGCATGAGCGCGGCCGCATTCGTCACGGGCAACACGGTCGTCCTCAAGCCGGCCAGCGCCACGCCGGTGATGGCAGCCTGGATCGTGGACCTATTCAACGAGGAGCTGCACCTGCCGCCGGGCGTGTTCAATTTCGTGCCCGGGTCCGGCAGCGCGGTGGGTGACGTGCTGGTGGACCATCCGCTGACCCGCTTCATCGCGTTCACCGGCAGCAAGGAAATCGGCATCCGCGTGTTCCAGCGCGCTGCGGCGGTGCAGCCGGGCCAGAAGTGGCTCAAGCGCACCGTCCTGGAGATGGGCGGCAAGGACGCCATCCTGGTAGATGAGACCGCGGACCTGGACGAGGCCGCCGCAGGCATCGTCTCCGCCGCGTTCGGCTACTCCGGCCAGAAGTGTTCGGCCTGCTCGCGCGCAGTGGTTGTGGAGTCGGTCTACGATGCGCTGCTGGAAAAGGTGATCGCCCGCACGCAGAAGCTCGATGTGCGCGACCCGCAGTTCGGCCCCGGCGTCGAGATGGGGCCGGTCATCGACGACCGCGCGCTCGCCAAGCACCTCGAATACATTGAGATTGGCAAAGAAGAAGGGCGGCTCGTCGTGGGCGGCCAGGCGCTGCCGAACGAATCGGGCGGCTACTTCCTACAGCCGACGGTCTTCGCAGACATCGCGCCGGACGCGCGGCTCGCGCAGGAGGAAATCTTCGGCCCGGTGCTGAGCGTCATCAAGGCGCGCGACTTCGAGGATGGGCTGGCGATTGCCAACAACACCGAGTACGGGCTGACGGGCGCGGTCTATTCGATGCGCCGCGACCGGCTGGAGCGCGCACGCATGGAGTTCCACTGCGGCAACCTGTACTTCAACCGCAAGTGCAGCGGCGCGCTGGTGGGCGTGCAGCCGTTCGGCGGCTTCAATATGAGTGGCACCGACTCGAAGGCCGGCGGGCCAGACTACCTCCAGTTGTTCATGCAGGCGAAGGTCGTGAGCGAGCGGCTGTAGCCTCTTGTTGGCAGTAGGCGCTGAGGCGCCTACTGCCAACTTTTCCCTCTCCCTTTCTGCAACGATTCTGCAACGATTCCGGCTCTGAATCTGTCACGGCCAACTGGTAAGTTGACTTCAGAGAGTTCGCTCTCTGGAGGAGGCTTGCCATGGTCAGCCGGTTTGTTGCCAAGGTCGTAGTTCTGTCGCTGGCGCTGCTGTGCCTGTCCGGTTTGCCCGGTGCAGGACCGGCGCCGGCAGCCAAGGTTGTCGCGGCATCCCACGCGCCACCATCCTTGGCAGTAGTGGGGCACGTGCGCGGCCAGCAGCCCTTCGTAACCCTCCTCTGCCAGTTCCCAGACCTGTACCCAACCTTGGGACTGCCCGAATACTATGCAGAACTGCTCGGTGCAGCGGAGCCGGGACTGGCCCACTACTGGGCGGAGGTGTCCTACGGCCAGATCAGCCTGGACGGCAGCCGCCTCACCGGGTGGTATACCATGCCGCAGCCTTCAGATGCCTACGCGCTCCGGCAGGTCGACCAAGCCCTCCTCGACCGGCTGGCGGGTGATTGCATCGCCGCGGCGGATGCCGATGTCTACTACCCAGACTACTTCGGCATCAACCTGGTGTTCAACTTCTGCATGGAGACGGCTTATGGCGGGCGGCGGCGGCTGACGCTCGATGGACAGGAGCAAATCTACGGGGTGACCTGGCTCTGCATGGGCAAGCTCGGCTGGCAGGCCACGGTTGCGCACGAGATGGGCCATGCGTTCTGGCTGGCCCACTCGTCCGATGGGTCAGAAGAGGAGCACAGCAACCCGTGGGACCTGATGAGCGTGTGCAGCTTCTGCCGCCCGCATGCCAGCTACGGCCCGATCGCGCAGCACCCGATTGCCTATCAGAAGGACCAGCTCGGCTGGATCCCGGCGGAGCGCAAGTATGTGGCGGAGGCCGGCAGCACGGCGCACATCTCGCTGGAGCGGCTGGCGCAGCCGCAGACCGACGACTACCTGATGGCCGTGGTCCCGTTCGCGGACGGCAGCGACCGGTACTACACGGTCGAGGCGCGGCGCCGCGTGGGCTACGATCGCAACCTGCCCGCCGACGCGGTGGTCATCCACCGGATCGACCCGCACCGCTATCCGGCGGCGGTAGTGCTGGCACATGCCACAGCCGATGGGGTGCTCGTGGAGAGCGCGTGGCGGCCGGGCGATGTGTTCATCGATGCGGAGCATGGGATCAGGGTGGAGGTGGTAGCCGCTACAGATACCGGCTACGCCGTGACCATCTCCGCCGGCGCGGTGGGGCGATAGAATAGCCGGCTTGGTTCGTGGCAGGCGCCAGTGCGCCCGTTCGGGCGCAGGGCGTTCAAGCGCCCACTACGAACCTGGGGCGACGATCTCTGCAATGACCTCCTCCGCCGGCCGCGTTGAGCCGCGGGCCGTTGCGGCCGCCAGGGTCTCCGCGTCCAGGCGAGGAGCCAGCTCGGCGCGCAGCTTGCCGGCGATCTCGCGCACTCTGTATGGCGTCCCGTGCCACGCCAGCAGGCAACCGTACACCTCGGCCGCGCGCGCCGGCTCACCCAACCGCGCAGCCGCCTGAGCCCAGCACAGCAGCACCCACGCCTTCGTCTCGGCCCACAGGCCCGGCCGGGCCAGCGCGCGGCGGCACAGCGCCTGGGCCCCTGCAATGTCGCCGCCAGCAAGCGCCAGGCGCGCCCGACCGTAGAGGCCCCCGGCCTGCCCTCCTGCAGCGCAGGCTTTATCGAAGTAGTGCTCTGCACCCGAGGGATTGCCCAGTGCGAGCTCGACATGGCCCAACAGGCACAGCGTGCCGCCGTAGCTCTCGCGTATGCCGACATCGTGCCAGGCCTCGATGCTGCGGAGGAGAGGGGTACGCGCACGCTTAGGCCGGCCCAGCGTCAACTCCGTCAGCCCTAGCAGATGCAGCGCCTGGCCGAGCAGCAGTTTGTCGTCAAACGCGCTCGCCGTGCTGGTCATCCAGCGCGTAGCAGCTTCAGCCTCGTCGAACGCGCCCGTATACAACAACGCGATGACCTGGACGCGGGTGGCGTACGCGCGCAGCAGGTCGCAGCACGCCTGCTCCGATGCGGCAATGGCTTCGGACATGAGCTGCAGGGCCGCGCCGTATTCGCCCTGGGCGACCAGTCCGTAACCTGCGCCCCAGGACGCCTCGATGTGCCACAGCCGGGAACCCTCGGGCGTATAGGGCGGGAGGCTGAGGCTGCCGGTCCGCAGCTCAGCGCAGAGCTGGAGAAAGATGCGGGTCGACTCAGCAACCTCGCCCAGGTCCTGCAGCAGCCAGGCGCGCATCCGGCGCTCGAAGTAGTCGGCTTCGGCCCAGCGGGCCGCACCCTGCGCAGGGCCCGCCAGCAGTTGCCTTGCTTCGTCCAGCAGCGCGCCCGCCTCCGCGAACCGCCCCGACCGATCCCGCATCTCGCTGAGACTGCCGAGGAGCATGGCGATGACCAGCGCGAAATCGGGGTTGTCCTGCTCGCTGCGCGGGCGTGCGCGCAGCGCTTGCAGGCCGGCCTCCAGCACCGCGCTGATATCGCTGCGCGAGCCTTGCCGGTCGGCCATAAAATTGAGACTGAGCATCAGCAGCCAGATGCCCTCCAGGTCTACGGTTGCGATGCTCCACTCCCAGGCTGCTACCAGGTTGGGCCGCTCCAGCCCCAGCTGGTGGATGAGCTCGCTGCGGCGCCACACCTCGATCCAGAGGTCCACAACGAGCGGCTGAAAGTAGCGGGCGTGGCGCGCACGCACGACGTCCGGGGGCTCGCCCGTCTGCGCCTCGTGATCCCGCGCCAGCCGCTCCGCACAGTATTGCCGCACCAGTTCGTGCATGCCGTACCGCCCCGCCTCCCCCAGGCCCAACCACGAGGCATCGATCAGGTGGGCCAGTTCAGCCAGGCTCGCGCCGGCCACGGCCGCGGCCGCCTCTGCGGTGAAGCCGCCCCGAAACACAGTGAGTTGGCGGAGGATGGACTGCTGCCGTGCGTCGAGCAGCCGCCAGGAGTAATCGAAAGTCGCGGCCATCGAACGCTGCCGCTCGGGCACGCCCCGCGCGGCCGTGGTCAGGATCTCCAGGCCCTGCTCGATCCGCCGGGCAATCTCGGCCGGCGCCAGCGCTCGCGTCCAGGCCGCAGCCATCTCGATGGCCAGCGGCACACCGTGGAGCAGGCGGCAGATGTGCGCAATCGTGTGGCCCTCATCAGGCGTCGGGGCGAAGTCCGGCTGTAAGCGGCGCACGGCAGTCACGAACAGATGGGTGGCACTATACTGCTCCAGCACTGCCAGCGTCGCTTCGGGCGAGAGGTGCCGCTGGACTGCGCCTTCCGGCGGTTGCAGCGGGACGGCCAGCCCCTCCAGCGGCTCCAGCCACTCTGCGGCGACGTTTAGCCGGGCGCGTGATGTCACCAGCAGCTTGACCTGTGGCGCTTCCTTGAGCACCCGTGTCACCAGCCCGTAGCCGTCCCGCCGGTCCGGTCCTTCCCCGGCCAGGAGATGCTCGTAATTGTCCAGCACGAGGAGCATTCGCCGGTCAGCCAGGTACTCCAGCAGCCGCACATCCGCGCCCCTGGCCCCATACTCTCCCAGCCCCAGCGTCACCAGAACCGTGCCAGCCAGTTGCTCTGCGGTCGTCAGCGGCGCCAGGTCCACGAAGCAGACGCCTTGCGGGAAGCGGTCTACCGCGCGCCGCGCGGCCTCCAGCGCGAGCCGCGTCTTGCCCATGCCGCCCGCACCGAGCACCGTCAGCAGGCGACACGCCGGGTCGGCCAGCCGCGCGGCCACCTGCGCCAGTTGTGCCTCGCGGCCGATGAACGGCGTCACATCGGGCGGCAGGTTATGGACCGGCCGCGCGACAGGTGGTTCGGCGGCCGGCAGGTCGAGCAGCAGACTGGTATGCAGGGCCGTTGTTTCCGGGGCCGGTGCGATGCCCAGCTCGGCAGCCAGGGTGTGGACGCACTGCTCATACTGCCGCGCAGCCGCGGCCCGGTCGCCCGTCGCCGCATACAGCCGCATCAGCAGCCGGTGGGCCGGCTCGTGCAGGGGGTCCAGCGCCAGCCAGCGCCGCGCGTACGGCAGTGCGGCCGCATGCTGCGGCTGCAGTTCGCGTCCGCGCTGGAGCAATTGGCGACCGGCCTCGCG
>JAKPQT010000726.1 GCA_029555885.1 Chloroflexota bacterium
GTCTTGGGGTATCTTATTGGAGCGATACCCGTCGGCTATCTCGTCATCTACGCGATGAAAGGGCAGGACCTCCGCCGGCATGGCAGCGGGCGGACCGGCGGCACAAACGCCATCCGGGCCGGCGGCTCCTGGGCCGGGGTCCTGACTGGCGCCGGTGACATTCTCAAGGGCTTCCTTGCAATCATGGTGGCGCGCTGGGTCGGCGGCGGTTCGCCGTGGGCTGAGGTATTGGCAGGCATCGCAGCCGTGGTCGGTCACAACTGGTCGATCTATCTCGGCTTCAAGGGCGGCGCGGGCACCGGGCCGAACATCGGCGTGTGCGTGGCGCTCTGGCCGCTATCCGCGCTCTGGCTGATTCCGCTGCTGCCCTTCGGCCTCAACGTCATCCGCTATGCTTCGGTCACGTCGCTGGTCATCGCCGCGGTCATTCCGGTGACGGTAGCGGTGCGCGCGGCGCTGGGGTTGGGCCCGTGGATTCACCTCGTCTATGCGCTCGGCGCGGCCCTGGCCGTCACGTGGTCGCTGCGCCCGAACATCAAGCGCCTGCAGAACGGCACGGAGCCGCGCTCCCCGCGGCTGTTCGCGCGCTGACCAAGAATAGAACGCTGATGACGCTGATCGGACTGATGGACGCTGATTTTTTCTCAGTTTCTGCCCCGCGATAATATCCAATAATCAGCATGAATCAGGGCCAAGCCTCGCTTGACACATCAGCGTCATCTGCGTTCTATCGCTCTCCGCAACTGCGACTATGTTCCCCGTCATGGACAACCTACCGGCGGCATGTTACGTTACGCACGAAATGCCCGCCCGCTGTGGCGCGCCAAACAGAGGAGGATGACCCATGAAAGAGACGACCCTGGAGAACATGAAGGCCGCATTTGCCGGTGAGAGCCAGGCCCACATGAAGTATATGGCCTTTGCCGAACGTGCGGAGCGCGAGGGCTTTGCCAATATCGCGCGCCTGTTCCGCGCCGCGTCCTTCTCCGAGCAGATTCACGCGACGAATCACCTGCGCGCACTGGGACTCGGCAAGACCGCGGAGAACCTCGAAGCTGCGTTTGGCGGCGAGAGCTACGAGATCGCCAGCATGTACCCTGAGTTCATTGCGGCGGCGCTGGCCGACGAGGAAAAGCGCGCCCAGGGCAGCATGGAGGACGCGCTGGCAGCCGAGAAGGTCCACGCCGCGCTGTATGCCGCAGCCAAGGCAGCCGTGGCCGCCGGTAAGGACTCTGAGATGGGCGACGTCTACGTCTGCGGCGTCTGCGGCTTCACGATGGACGGCGAGGCGCCGGACAAGTGCCCCATCTGCGGTGCGCCCCACACCCGCTTCTCCAAGTTCTAGGACGATATGGTATGATCGACAGACCAGGTTCGTAGCCACGCAACCTGGTCTGTGCTATTTCACGGGAGGATGACCATGACGGCCACCCCGATGGCGGCCAACTCGTCAGCGGCCAACGCGTTGGCTGGGCAATACGTCGCCGCGATCGACCAGGGCACCACGAGCACCCGCTGCATCATCTTCGACCGTAGCGGCAGAGCGCTCGGCGCCCACCAGCTCGAACACCGCCAGATATACCCCCAGGCGGGCTGGGTCGAGCACGACCCGCTCGAAATCTCGGCCAAGACGCAGACCGTCACGCGCGAGGCGCTGGACAAGTGCGGCCTGACGCCGGGCGACCTGGCCGCCGTCGGCATCACCAACCAGCGCGAGACGACCCTCGTGTGGGATCGGGAGACGGGCAAGCCCTACTACAACGCGATCGTCTGGCAGGATACACGCACCGACCGCATCATTGCCGAGCTGGGGCTGGAAGGCGGGCAGGATCGCTTCCGCAGCCGCACCGGCCTCCCGTTGGCGAATTACTTCTCCGGCCCGAAGATCAAGTGGCTGCTCGACAACGTGCCGGGAGTGCGCGCGGCAGCCGAGCGGGGCACCGCGCTGTTCGGCAACATGGACACCTGGCTCATCTGGAACCTCACCGGTGGGCCGAACGGCGGCACGCACGTCACCGATGTGACCAACGCCAGCCGCACCCTGCTCATGGACCTGCACACGCTCGACTGGGACCCGGATATTTTGCGCGTCCTGGGCATCCCCCGCCAGATGCTCCCGACTATCCGGCCCTCCAGCGACCCGGAATTCTACGGCTACACCTTCGGCAAGGTGCCCATCTGCGGCGACCTGGGCGACCAGCAGGCCGCGCTCGTCGGGCAGACCTGCTTCGGCATCGGCGAGGCCAAGAACACCTACGGCACGGGCTGCTTCATGTTGCTCAACACGGGCGAGATGGCCGTGCCCAGCAAACACGGGCTGTTGACCACCGTGGCGTACCGGATGGGCCGCGCGGCGCCGGTCTACGCGCTGGAAGGCTCCATCGCCATCGCGGGCGCGCTCGTCCAGTGGCTGCGCGACAACCTGGGCTTCTTCGACTTCGCCCACCATATCGAAGACTACGCGGCGCGCGTGCCGGACAGCGGCGGCATCTACCTCGTCCCGGCTTTCTCCGGCCTGTTCGCCCCCTACTGGCAGGCGGATGCGCGCGGCGTGCTCGTCGGCCTGACCCGCTTCATCAACAAGAACCACATCTGCCGGGCCGCGCTGGAGGCGACGGCCTACCAGACGCGTGAGGTGCTGGATGCGATGGAGCAGGACTCCGGCGTGCAACTCACCGCGCTCAAGGCGGACGGTGGCATGGTGTATAATAACTTGCTGATGCAGTTCCAGGCCGATATCCTGGGCGTGCCCGTCGTGCGGCCCGTCGTCGCGGAGACGACTGCGCTCGGCGCAGCCTACGCCGCGGGGCTGGCCGTCGGCTATTGGGACAACCTGGACGACCTGCGCCGCAACTGGCAGATAGGTCACACCTGGCAGCCGGCCATGTCCGCGGACGAGCGCAGCCGCCTCTATCGCGGCTGGCGCCGCGCAGTCGAGCGGGCGATGCATTGGACGAACGAGGTTGAAGGTTAGACAGGTTGCACGTTGCAGGTTGACATCCAGGAATGCCTTTCTCGCCAGCCAACATTCAACTTGCAACCTTCGAACCTGTAACTGTCAGGGGAACCCATGAACACCACGCAAACCTTCGATGTCCTCATCATTGGCGGAGGGGCAACGGGCGGGGGCGCGGCGCTGGACCTGGCGCTGCGGGGCCTGCGCGTCGCGCTCGTCGAGCGGGCCGACCTGACCGACGGGACCTCGGGCCGCTATCACGGCCTGCTCCATTCGGGCGGCCGCTATGCCGTGCGTGACCCCGAATCCGCGCGCGAGTGCATCGAGGAGAACCGCATCCTTCGCCGCATCCTGCCCCACGCCATCGAGGACACCGGGGGGCTGTTCATCACTACGCCCGACGATGACCCGACCTATGCCGACAAATGGGCGGCCGCGTGCCGCGCGTGCGGCATCGAAACCGAGGAAATCAGCATCGGGCAGATGCTGAAGGCGGAGCCCGCCCTTAACCCCGCCGCCACGCGCGCATTCCGCGTGCCCGACGCCTCCTGCGATTCGTTCGACGTGCTGACTGCGCTCGGCGCGGCGGTGCAGGCCCTGGGCGGGACCGTGCTGACCTACCACGAAGTCGTGAACCTGCACCTGGCAGGCGGCCGGGTCGTCGGAGCCACCCTGCGCAACCGGCGCACGGGCGAAGAGCACCGGCTCGACGCGGCGGTCACGGTCAATGCCGCGGGTGCGTGGGCCGGGCAGATTGCCGCGATGGCGGGCTGCCCTGTCACCGTCAGGCCGAGCAAGGGCACGATGGTCGCCATGGCCTATCGCTTCGTCAACACGATCATCAACCGCTGCCACCCGCCGGGCGACGGCGACATCCTCGTGCCCGTCGGCACGGTCGCAGTCATCGGGACCACTTCCGTGAACGTCGCCAACCCTGACATCACCAGCGTCGAGACGTGGGAAATCGAGCGGATGCTCGACGAAGGCGAGAAAATGGTGCCCGGATTCAGCCAGGTGCGTGCGCTGCGGGCCTGGGCGGGTGTGCGACCCCTGTACGAGGAAGGCGGCAGCGCATCGGGACGCGAGGCCAAGCGCACCTTCGCAGTGCTCGATCACAAAGAGCGCGACGGCGTGGGCGGTCTGGTTACGATCGTCGGCGGCAAGTTCACCACCTACCGATTGATGGCCGAGCGTGCCGCGGATGTCGCCTGCGCGCAGCTCAACGTCACCGCGCCCTGCCGGACAGAGGAGTTCGTCGTGCCGGATGTGCGGATGCCATTCGACGGGCCGAAGCCGCACTACCTCGGCCTCCGGCTGGCAGAGGTCGAAGAAGGCGCGGCGGACAAGACGACGCCGCCCAACGCACTGATCTGCGAGTGCGAGCTGGTGACGCGCAAGGATGTCGAGCGCGCCGCGGGCGAGCACCCCGACGTGGTCGCCCCCTGGGTGCTGGACGACCTGCGCCGAGACCTGCGGCTCGGCATGGGCCCGTGCCAGGGCGGGTTCTGCGGCTACCGTGCGACGGGCATCCTGCACGAGCTGGGGCAGGTGGACGCGGGACAGGCGACGGCCGCCCTGGCCGACTTTGCGCAGCGCCGCTGGAAGGGCATGCACCCGCTGCTCTGGGGCCAGAACCTGCGCCAGGCCCTGCTGGACGAGCAGATCTACCGGGGGATATTGGGGTTGGGCACAGATGGATAATCTTCTTGTGATCGGTGCGGGGCCGGCGGGGCTGCTGGCCGCGGGCATTGCAGCTCAGGGCGGCGCACGCGTGCGCGTACTGGCAGCAGGCATCGGCACGACGCACATTATGCCCGGCTGGCTGGGCGTGCTGCGGGGGGACGGGGGGCTGAAGCCCCTACTACGAACCCGGGTAACGGAGCAGCCGGGGCATCCCTATGCGCTGGCGGGGCTGGACGCGCTTGAGCAGGGCCTGGCTGCGCTGCGGGCGCTGGTAGAGACGGCGGGGCTGACCTACGTGGGCGACTTAGTGGGCAACTTCCGGCTGCCAACTGCGCTGGGCAGCGAGGCGCAGGCCGCGGTCGTGCCCGCCAGCTTCGCGGCCGGGGACCTGGCCGACCCTGCTCCGATGCTCATCGCCGGGCCGGCGGGCTGGCGCGATTTCTATCCGGGCCTGTGCGCGGAGAACCTGGCGCGGCGCGGCGTCTCAGCCCGCGCGGCCACGTTCGCGCTGCCCGAGCTGCACGACAGCAAGTTCGACGCCACGGCCGCAGGCGTGGCCCGGCTGTTCGACCGGCCCGACGTGCGTACGCGGGTCGCGGCGCAGCTCCGGGCGGAGCTCAAGGGCGCAGCGCGCGTCGGGCTGCCGGCCGTCGTCGGCCTGGCCCAGCACCGGGCCGCGTGGGAAGACCTGCAGGCGCGCATCGGCGTACCCGTATTTGAGATCGCGACCCTGCCGCCGAGCGTGCCGGGGATGCGGCTGTACCTCGCGCTGAAAGATGCCCTCACGCACCTGGGCGTGCCCCTGCTGCTCGATATGGAGGTCACGCGCGGGCTGGTGGAGGGGAATCGGGCCACCGGCGTGGTCGTGCCGAACCCATCCCGCGAGGCCGTCTACCGGGCGGACAGGATCATCCTCGCGACCGGCGGGCTGTACGGCGGCGGCATTGCCAGCGACCATCACGGCCACCTGCGCGAAAAGGTCTTCGGTCTGCCCGTTGCAGGGCCGGTCGAGCGCGGCCAGTGGTTCGACCCGCAATTCATCCCGCCTGCCGGTGGTCACTCCGTCCATCGGGCCGGCCTGTGGGTGGATTCGCACATGCGCCCGCTCGATGAGCAGGGCAACGTCGTGCTGGACAACGTGCGTATCGCGGGCCGCCTGCTGGCAGGCTATGACCCGCTGGAGGAAGGTTCGACCGAGGGCGTCTGGCTGGCGACCGCGTACCGAGCAGTTCAATGATTGCCTTGAATCTGATAGGTTGGGCCTGCATCTTGTTCTGGATCGCCGTTGCAGCAAGCGTCGGTGTTTTCGGCATCACGTATCTTACGGGCTGGCGGTTGTTTCACGCGGGCCGCAAAGTGGCAGCGATCATAGCCTTAGCGTTGGGGCTGCTGATATTTGTGACCCTGCTGTTCACCGGCTACCTGCTTTTCAGCTACCCAGGCGCGCCGCTCGTGAAACCTTCCCCCGACGCAATCACGGGAACTTGGCTGCCATCCAGCAGGCAGAACCAGGAACTGGCCGAGGCCGATCAGGGACTCTTCTCGCGTTCCCTCACATTGCATCCCGATGGAACGTTCGTAAGCACGCCGCTCGACAACGCACAAGTCCCTTGTGCGGCGCCCGTAAGCTATCCGTGTCTTGCAGAAGGGAGCTGGACCGTTCAGCGTGGAGTGGATGACGATTGGTGGCTCTACCTGTACATGCAGAAAGCCGATGGAAAAACGGTTTCAGATGTTTACAGCTACCGAATCGGCAATCCATTTCCGCCCTACCAGTTGTACGACTATCGGGGAGATCCAGACGACCCGGACAGCCTCATCAGTATGGAACGACAGTAAACAGGTGCAGATGAGATGAGCAAAGATCACACGGACTACACACCCGAGCTACTCGAAGATATTCGGCGCACCGCGGATTTGTGCGTCAAGTGCAACATCTGCACGAGCGCGTGCCCGGTCGTCCCGGCCACGGACCTGTTCCCCGGGCCGAAGTACGTCGGGCCGCAGGCGCAGCGGTTCCGCGACCCGGCGCGGCCGTCCCCGGATCACTCTCTGGACTACTGCTCCGGCTGCGGCGTCTGCACGCTGGTGTGCCCGCACGGCGTCAAGGTGATGGAGATCAACACCGCGGCGAAAGCCGAAATGCGCGAGCGCCAGTTGCGCGAGACGCCACTCGACCCGAAGCTGTGGCGCAACACGCTGTTCGGCTACAACGAGGCGCTCGGCCAGGTCGGCGGACTCGTCGCGCCGCTGGCGAACTTCCTCATGAACTTCCGCCCGGCGCGCCTGATCGCGGAGAAGACGCTCGGCATCGACCACCGCGCGCCGCTGCCCACGTTCCACTTCCGCAAGTTCCGCGGCTGGTTCTTCGGCCAGCACCAGCGTGAGAAGGCCCCGACGCCGCCCGGCGCGCCGAAGGTGGCCTACTTCCACGGCTGTGCGACCGAGCACTACGAGCAGTCCGTGGGCCGCGCCATCGTCGCGGTGCTGGAGCACAATGGCTTCGAGGTCCTGCTGCCCGAGCAGAATTGCTGCGGCCTGCCCATGCAGTCCAACGGCAACTTCGACGGTGCGCGGCGGTATGCCCGCGCGCTGCTGCACAAGCTCGCGCCGTACGCGGGGCAGGGCATTCCCATCGTCGTCGGCGGCACGAGCTGCGGACAGGAACTCAAGGCGGACTACCGCGAGATCCTCGGCATCCACACTGCCGAAGCGAAGATGGTGGCCGAGCAGGTCTACGACATCAGCGAATTCCTCTGGCTGCTGCACGAGGAAGGCCGGCTGAAGACCGACTTCCGGGATCAGGGTGGGCGCTACATCCCCGTCCACACCTCCTGCCACCAGAAGCTTCACCGCATCGGCCGGCCTGCGCTCGACCTGCTGGGGTTGGTGCCCGGGTTGACGGTCGAAGAGATGGGCGTGGACTGCTGCGGCATCACCGGCACATACGGCTACAAGCACGAGAAGTACGACATCGCGCAGCGGGTGGGCCAGCCGCTTTTCGACAAGCTGCGCGCCTCGGGTGTGAGCCAGGCCATCTGCGACAACGAGACCTGCCGCTGGAACATCGCGCGCAGCAGCGGGCTGGAAGTCATCCACACGCTGCAGGTGCTGGCTGAGGCGTATGGGGTGGAAGAGGGGTGAGGTTGCGCGTACTCATCATCGGCGCTGGCGCGGTCGGTTCGCTGATCGGCGCGCGTCTGGCGCTGGCCGGGCATGACGTCACGCTGGTCGGGCGGGCCGCGCTGCGCGACGCGGTGGCAGCCGGCGGACTGACGTTCATCGCGCCCGACGGCACGCGGCAGACCACGCGGCCGCAGGTCGCCACTTCGGCCGCAGACGCGCTGGCCGGGTCGCATCGCTTCGACCTCGCCTGCCTGACCTTCAAGGCCTACGACACAGCGGCGGTCATCGAGGAACTGGTCCCGCTGAAGGATGCCCTCCCCCCGCTCATCTCCTTCCAGAACGGCATCGGCAACGAAGAGGCCCTGGCCGCGGCGTTCGGCGCGGACCGGGTGATTGCCGGCGCGCTCGATACGCCCGTCTCCGTGCCCGCCGCGGGCCAGGTGCAGGTGCACCGGCCGCGCTACCGGATGGGCCTGGCGGCGGTGGGGGCTGCAGGAGTCGGTGAGGCCGCGACTGCGCTCGGCCAGGCCGGATTCGACGTGACGACCTACGCCGACTACCGGTCGCTCAAGTGGTCGAAGCTGCTGCTCAACCTCCTCGCGAACGCCTCATGCGCCATCCTCGACTGGACCCCGGCGCAGGTGATGGCTCATCCACAGGCCGCGCAACTGGAAGCGCGCGGCTGGCAGGAGGCCCTCGGCGTCATGACTGCACTCGGCGTGCGGCCTGTCAACCTGGCCGGCTATCCGCTCGCCCTGTTTGTGCCCCTTGCGCGGCGGCTGCCGCCGGGCGTGTTGGCCCGCGTGCTGCGCGGCTTGGTATCCGGCGGACGCGGCAACAAGATGCCGTCGCTGCACATCGCGCTGGCCGAGGGCAAGCGGTCTGAGGTCGCGTGGCTGAACGGTGCGGTCGCGCGGCTGGGCGCAGAGCACGGGGTCGCGACGCCCGTCAATCGAGCGCTGGCGGATATCGTCGCGGCACTGACCGAGGGGCGCGCGCAGCGGGAGGACTGGCGCGGCAACATCGCCAGGTTGGAACGCACCCCCCCAATTTTGTGACATTGACGCCCAGGAATTCCAAATGTAGGCGGCAAGGCATCCTGAGCGGAGCCCGCCGCTCGCGGCGGGCGCAGTCGAAGGATGGTGGCCGTGCCGGCGTTCTTCGACTACGTGCGTTGCTCCGCAACGCCCTCCGCTCAGAATGCCCACACTCTCGCGTACATTTGGAATGGCTGCATTGACGCCACTTCTGATTGTATGTATAATTCACAAGGTTCTGTCTGGTATTGTTCCTCGATGCGAAAAGGGTGAAGCACCAGCCACCCACCGACCGCCCATGTTTTCACCATCCTAACCGGCCCGCTGTGGGCCAGACACACAATCCCATACTCTCTTTCACGAGGAGGACACCCGATGAGACGCCTGTTTCTGTTCCTGCTAATCGTGATGCTCGGTCTTGCAGTGGCAGGCTGCACACCCCCGGCCGCAGCGCCCGGCGCCGCCGGCACTATCAAGATCGGCCTTCAGGCCCCCCTGACGGGCACGTTCGCCGCTGAGGGCGAGTGGGCCCAACACAGCGTTGAGATCGCCGCCCAACTGATCAACGATAAGGGCGGGGTCTTGGGCAAGAACGTCGAGATCGTCGTTGTGGATGACGCTTCCAACCCCAAGGACAGCGCCCTGGCTGCACAGAAGCTGATCTCCCAGGGTCTGCAGGAAGTGATTGCCTCCTACGGCTCTTCGGTGACTGCCCCCGCGGCCGACCTGTACGATGCCAACAAAGTCGTTTCGGTGGGATATGGGTGTACCGCTGTCCGTTTGACGATGGACAAGCAGCGCCCCTATTTCTTCCGCACGGCAGGCAGGGATGACACCCAGTCGGAGTTCTTCGCCAGGTTCGCAGTGGAAACCCTGGGCGCCAAGACCATCGCCGTGATGCACGACAACCAGGACTACGGTAAAGGCGTGGCTGAAGACGCCATCAAGTTCTTGCAGCCTTACGTCGATGCCGGCAAGGTCGAAGTCGTGTATTACGATGCGGTCACCCCTGGTGAGAGCGACTACTCCGCGGTTGTCAGCCAGATCAAGGCCCTCAACCCGGATGTGTGGTTCTACACCGCCTATTACTCTGAAGCTGCGCTCCTGCTCAAGCAAGCCCGCGAGGCCGGTGTGACCAGCACCTTCGTCGGCAACAACTCCGTCCCCACCCCCGAGTTCGAGAAGATCGCCGGCAAGGACATTATCGCGGGCTCGATCCACCTGAACGAACCCATGCCCCAGTTCCTGACCTTCGCGGAATCGAAAACGTTCCTGGATGCCTACAAGGCGAAGTACAATGAGCTTCCGGGGTCCATCTGGGCGGTCTACGCGGCTGACGCGCTCAATGCGCTGGTTGCAGCCATCGAAAAGGCCGGCAGCACCGATCCCGACAAAGTGGCCGCCACGATGCGCACCATGACCGACGCCAAAGGCATCACCGGCCCGCTGCTGTTCACCGAGCGCGGCGACCGGAAAGACATCCCCTACTATGCCTATATCTATAACGACCAGGGTGTCCTCGAGCCCTACAAGGAATAACTTGCGGCTGGCAGTTCAGATGATCCTCTAAGCACGGGGAGCACCTTCTCCTTTGTCACCAAAGGGGAGGGTGTTCCTCTGTCATCGCTCCATCATACAGGGAACCTGGCAACCGGGGCTCCAAAGGCTTGGGGCTTGTCTCAGGCAATCGCTCACTTGACACCGGTTGGACGCCGCAACGTGATTGTAGAGGGCATACCCCATGGAGATGTTTTTCGAGCAGCTAATCAATGGCCTGACCATCGGTTCTTTCTACGCGTTGGTCGCCATGGGCTACACCATGGTGTACGGCGTCATGAAGCTGATCAATTTCGCCCACGGCGACCTCTTTACCCTGGGCGCCTACATGGGCTACACCATCCTCGTGATCGGCTCTGGGTGGGTCTCCGCCACTTTTGGTGTGTGGGGCGGCGTAGCCGTAGCCGTTGTGGGCGCGATGATCAGCATCGGCGTGGCCGGGCTGCTCCTGGAAAAAGTAGCCTATAACCCGGTCTATAAAGCCGGGCGTCTGCCCCTAGTCGTGTCCGCCCTGGGCGCCTCGATTTTTATCTCGAATGGGATCATGGCCGCCTGGGGTCCCCGCTACCAGGCTTACCCGCAGACAGGGATTCCGACCGGCAGCCTGCTCCTCTTCGGTGATGTCCGGATTACCTATGTCAAACTTGCCACCATCCTGGTGTCGTTCACGTTGATGGCGGTGATGTACTACATCATCGAAAAGACCATCTTTGGGGCGGCCGTGCGGGCTTCCGCGCTGGACCGAGACACCGCCACATTGATGGGCATTGATTTCGCAAAAATCATCCGCTTTGTCTTTTTCGTCGGGCCCGCGCTGGGCGCGCTGGCGGGCGTCTTTGCGGGCCTGAACTACTCGCGGATCATCTTCAATCTGGGCTGGACTTATGGCCTCAAGGCGTTTACCGCCAGCATCCTCGGCGGCATCGGCAACATCCC
>JAKPQT010000728.1 GCA_029555885.1 Chloroflexota bacterium
GGGCGTGGACGCGCGGCCCGGCCAGCGCGTCGCGCGCACAGACACCATCATCGTGTTGACCCTCAATCCGCAGACGGGCAGCGCCGGGATGCTCTCCATCCCGCGCGATCTTAAGGTTAAGCCGCCCATGTCCAGCAGCGATATGAAGATTACGTCGGTCTACCCGACGGGCGAGGTCATCGGCTATCCCGGCGGCGGTCCGGCGTTGCTGGGTGACACGGTCGAGGCCCTGATTGGCTACCCGATCGACTACTACGTGCGCATCAACTTCGAAGGCTTCATTGACATCATCGACCTCATCGGCGGTGTGGAAATCGACGTGCCGGTAGAGATCTACGACGACAAGTACCCCGACAACAACTACGGCTATGAGCCGCCGCTGCATTTCCTGCCTGGCCTGCAGACGATGGACGGCGAACGCGCGCTCAAGTACGCGCGCACGCGGCACGGCAGCAGCGACTATGTGCGTGCAGCACGACAGCAACAGGTCATTATGGCCATCAAGGACAAGGTGACGCAGCCGGGCGTCATGGCGTCCCTGCTGCCCCGCCTGCCGGGGCTGGCGCTCGCGATGGCGAATTCGGTCGAGACGGACATGCCGGTCGACAAGGCCATCGCCCTGGCTCGCACGGTTGAACAGGCGGACCTGGCGAATGTCACCCGCATCGTTATCGACTCGAAGATGGGCCAGGTCATCCAGAACGACCCGAAGCTGGGGTATGTCCTCGTGCCCGATATGAATAAGATTCGCGCTGCCGCCGCCGCCATCTTTGCAGATGAGGCTGTCGGCCCTTCGCCGGAGGAGCGTGCGCGCCAGGTCATCCTGGATGAAGCCGCGCGCATCACCGTTTTGAACGGCACGCAGGAGAAGGGGCTGGCCGCTAAGACCCAGGCCCTCCTCGTGACGAACGGCTATAACGTTGTGACCGTCGGCAATGCAGACCGCGCAGACTATGCCGAGACGTGGCTCGTGACTTATGGCGACGCGGCCCCGGCCACAGTGGAGGCGCTGGTCCAGTGGTTCGGCATCCCGCCGGAACGCATTCGCTCTGAGCCGCCCTCCGAACAGACAGATATGGCCCTGGTCGTTGGCAATGATCAGGTGCAGATCACGGCACAAGCGCAGCCGTAAGTCCATACCCGCCGTTTCAGGAACCGGGCTTCTGCCAGTAGCCCGGTTCCTCTCTGTTCCGTTATGACCGTCGTCATTTTACCTCGGGTGCCTCTGTGATAGATTCCACATGTATGTCTCCGGTCAACAGACCGGGAGCTTGACGCGTGCTCAGCAACGAGTGGCGTGGAGGAAGGACACTGCATGCGCTTGCGTGAAGTCATGGCGCTCACCGACGCTCGCCCCATTTCGCCGAACATCAACCCCACGACCGAAGTCTATGCCGGGTTTGCCGCGGACCTGATGAGTGACGCCCTGCGCTATGATCTGTCGCAGGCGCTCCTCGTTTCCGGACTGGCCAATCCGCAGGTGGTCCGCACCGCCGAGATGGCCGACGTAGTCGCAATTCTGATGGTGCGTGGCAAAATGCCGCCCCAGGAGACGCTTGATCTGGCCGAAGAATTGGGCATTCCGTTCCTGGGCACTGACTTGACGATGTTCGAGAGCTGTGGACGCCTGTTTGCCGGAGGGCTGCCGGCCTGCAAGCGCAGCAACGGCACAGGCTGGCTGGGCGAATCGTAGGTCTTGCCGTGCCCCCCTCTGAAGTCCTGAAGGCGCAAGAGCTCGTCTACGAGCTGAAGATTGGCGATATCATGACGCGGCAGTTGGTCACAGTTACGCCGGCCGCGACCATGCGCGAGGTCAAGAGTACCCTGCGGGATCATCGCATCTCCGGGCTACCTGTGCTTGCAGATGGCAATCTGGCGGGGGTTGTCAGCATCGAGGATGTCATCCGCGCGCTGGAGGCAAACGATCTCGATGCGCCGGTCAACCGGTATATGTCCGCGCTGGTGCATACCATCGGCGAGCGCGAGTCGGCAGTCCATGCGTTGACGGTGTTCTCGCAGGCCGGCGTGGGCCGGTTGCCCGTCGTAGACGAGGAACACCGGCTCGTGGGCATCCTGACGCCGGGTGACATCACCCGCGGCGTGCTGCGCGCACTGGAGCACGCCTACCATGAGGAAGAGTTGCGGCGCTATCGCGTCCGCCACCTGTTCGAGGACATCCCTTCCGACCGGACGAGCCTGATCCTGCGGTATGACATCGCGGTGCGCGATTTTAACCGCGCGGGCCGGGCGTCCAGCCAGCTTAAGCAGACGCTTAACCGGCTCGGTGTGGACCCGCGCATCGTGCGCCGCGTGGCGATTGTCTCCTACGAAGCAGAGATGAACGTCGTCATTCACAGCACGGAAGGCGGCCATCTCGTTGCGGAAATCAATCCTGACCTGATTGCCCTGATGGTTTACGATGGCGGGCCGGGCATCGAGAACATCGAAAAGGCGATGGAGCCCGGCTATTCCACCGCGCCGGATTGGATTCGTGAGATGGGCTTCGGCGCAGGCATGGGCCTGGCGAATATCAAGGCGTGCGCTGACCGTCTCGTGCTGAATTCCTGGCCGTTCAAGGGAACGCGCCTGGAAGCAATCATCTACCTTAAACCCGGTGAGGCAGAAACTCATGAAAGTCAGAGAAGTCGTTAGCGCGCTCGGCCTGACAGTGGCAGCCGGTCGCGCGGGCCTGGACACCCCGGTCACGGGCGGTTATGTTGCGGACCTGTTGAGCTGCGCGATGGCAGGCGCCGAAAAGGGTGAGATCTGGATCACGCTGCAAGGACACCTGAACGTCGTTGCGGTCGCGAGCCTGAACGAGCTGGCCGCGGTCATCGTGGCGGAAGCCAAACCCGTGGCCGCCGAAGCACTGGCGAAAGCCGAAGAAGAGGGCGTCGCAATCCTCACAACGAGCATGGCCGGCTATGAGATTGCGGGCCGGCTGTGGGAGCTGGGCATACGCTGACCCACGTTGACCTTCACGTTCACACGGTGCTCTCGCCCTGTGCCGAAGTGGAGATGATCCCCCCCTTGATTGTGCGGCGCGCGGCGGAGTTGGGCCTGGGCCTCATTGGCATCACGGATCACAATGCCGCCGCCAATTGCGCCGCAGTCGTCGCCGCGGCCGCAGGCAGTGGGGTGGCGGTCCTGCCCGGCATGGAGCTCCAGACCGCAGAGGAAGTCCACCTGTTGTGCCTCTTTGACACAGTGGAGCAGGCCCTCACATGGCAGGGCATCGTCTTCGACCACCTGCCCGACCAGCAGAACCCCGCCGATATGCTCGGCGCGCAATACGTAGTGGATGCGACGGGCGACTATGTGCGGACGGAGGAGCGGCTGCTGCTGACTTCGACCGACTTGCCCCTCGAAGAGGCGGTGCGCCGCGTCAAGGCGTTGGGCGGAGTGGCAGTGCCGGCCCATATCGACCGGCCATCATTCAGTCTGCTGGTCAACCTGGGCTTTGTCCCGCCGGCGCTGGATGTGCCGGCGCTGGAAATCTTTCGGGCCACGGATCCCGCCGAACTGCGCCGGCGCCGGCCCGATGTGGCCCGGTGGCCGCTCATCAAGAACAGCGATGCACACCGTCTGAAGGAGATGGCTGCGCGCCTGACGCTGGACATTGCCGCGCCTACGGTGGCGGAGGTGCTGCGCGCGCTGCACCTATGACAGATGTCATGGTCACTCAGCCGCGCCCGTGATACGCTGCCGGTCGTCCATATGTCGCGTTCTTTCACGTGCGATATGGTCGGCTGGCGCCTAACAGCATCATCGAGCAGCTCCTGGCGCTGGAATAGATGTGCCGGGAGGCGGCGATGCGCGAACTCGCCTTGCACGTTCTGGATATCCTGCGCAACACGGTGGATGCCGGCGCAACGCATGTGACCCTGATTATTGAGGAAGACAGCGCGCGCGACCGGCTGACGATTACGGTATCCGATGATGGCCGGGGCATGACGCCGGAAACCGTTGCCCAAGTCACGAACCCGTTCTTTACTACGCGGACCACACGACATGTGGGCCTGGGACTGCCCCTGTTGGCTGCCGCAGCAGAGCGGGCCGCCGGTGACCTGCGCATTGCGTCGACGCCGGGCCAGGGCACGACCGTCGAGGCCACGTTCCAGCTCGCCCATCCTGACCGGCAACCCCTGGGTGATCTGCCCGGCACGCTGCTCGCCTTTCTGTTGGCCGAGGGTGCGCCGCAATTGCGCTACGAGCATCGAGTGATGCGGGGTCCGGCCGCGAGCCGGACATTCCGCTTCGATACTGCTGCGATCCGGGCAGAGCTGGGCGACGTGCCCTTGAACCATCCGGCAGTGGTTCAGTGGCTCGCTGAGTTCCTGGCCGAAGGTGAGGCCGAACTCAGTTGATGGTTGGGGTGGCCCGGCTACGTCAAGATCTCGCAGCCGGGGATCGTGCCCAAGACAGCGTAACACAAAGAAAGCGGGTCTTTGCCAAAGACCCGCTTTCTCTTTTGCTGACTCGTTACGTTTTGCTGCGTTACTCCGCCAGGAATGCGTCCAGCGCCTTCTTGCTGATGCGATACTCGCTGCCGATTTGCTTGGCCTTGACCTGGCCGGAAGCGATCAACTGCTGCAAGTCCTGCTGGCTCACGCGCATGTACGCGGCGGCTTCGGCCAGCGTCATCACATCCGGCACGGCAGCCGCGGCGCCCTGCTGACCCTGCTGCTGGCCTGCGCCCTGCATCGCCTGGCTGATCATGCCGGCCATGCCCGCGCCCAGGCCCATGCCTGCGCCCAGACCCACACCGGTGCCTGTGGCGCTGCCCGCCTCGCCGCCCGCTGCGGCTGCGTCGCCCATTGCGCGCGCGGCCTTGAACTGCATGTACTTCTGCATGTCGCCGATGGCGCCCATCGCAGCCCGCTCGTCGATAGCTTTCTGGGTCTCTTCGGTCGGGCTGACCGAGCCGAGGTACATCTGCTTGAGCACGATGCCCAGCGCCAGGAAGTCCTCAGCGACTTTCACGCGCAGCGCGGCGCTCAGCTCGTCGAACATCGCCGGCAGGTCAAACAGGCCGGTCTTCAACTCACCCAACAGATCCGTCAGCCGGCTGATGATGATGCCGCGGAGGTAGTCCTCGATCTGGTTGGTGTTGTAGAGGCCCTGCGTGCCGACAATCTTGGCGACGAACATCTGCGCATCCCCGACCGCCATCGAGTAGCGGCCATTGGCCCGTAGCCGCGCCAGCCCCAGGTCCGGGTCGCGCAGGGAAATCGGCTCCGGCGTGCCCCACTTCATGTCGATGAAGTCGCGCATGTTGACGAAGTAGACTTCCGCAGTGAAGGGGCTGCGGCCGCCGAAGGCCATGCCCAGGATGTTGATGAGCAGCGGGATGTTGGCCGTGGTAATGGTGTGGCGGCCGGGGCCGAAGGTGTCGAGCGCCTTGCCGTCGCGGAAGAAGACCGCGACCTGGTTCTCGCGCACGATGACCTGAGAGCCGAGGCGGAAGTCGCCGCTGCCGCTGTTGGGCACGCGGTAGACCATCTGGTTGAGTCCCTGATCCGGGGCCTCTACGACATCGAAAATCCGAGCCATCTTATATGCCTCCTATACGGGTGCGGTCGAACCTGAGCCGGTCATTCCGAGATGTTCTGGATCACGTCGGCGCGCCGGCTGAAGGTGTCGTTCAGCCCGTTGAGCAGATCGCCGAGAAACTGCAAGGCTTCTTTGATGCCATCGTTCACCTGCACGGCCTTTTCCAGGTCGCTGATGGCTTCGTCGAGGCGCTCGACCTCATCGAACAGGGATTGGTCGAAGTCCACGATGCGCTGGAGGTCATCCTCGCGCACACGGTTCAGCGCCCATAGCGGTGCATAGCCGTAGGCCGCGGTCTTGATGCGGTCGATCAGCAGTTGCAGCCGGCCCACAACACGCTCCACGTCATCCATCCATTGGATGCCGCCGGAGGTCAGCAGGTCGCCCTGCATCCCCGTCAGCTTGCGCCGCCGGGTCTCCAGCCGCCGCGCGAGCGTATCGCGCAATTGCTTGTCAGCATCGCGGCGCATCTCCTTCTCGCGGTAGCCTTTGATGCCGGGCAGCTTCGACAGGAAGCGCTCGATGCCTCCCATTTCGTCCTTGGCCCTGTCCAGGTCGTCAAAATCGCTCATTGCACTCATAGCTTATACGCCTCCTCCATCGGTGAGTGAAAGCATGTACATCAGTGTCGCATCAGTGTGGTGACGCCGGGCAACCGGTTGAACATCCACACGCCAAACGGCAGGCCGACGATGCTGATGGACAGCAACCAGGCCAGCAGTGACCAGATCAGGCTGAACCACCAACCGATCAGGATGAAATAGACCAGCCGGATCAGGAATGGCGCTTGCGGCTGGGTTTCATGCGCCCAGGTGACCTGTCCGCCATCGCGCACCTGTCCGACATTGTACCCGCGCTGTGTTCGCAAAGTCAACACAAGCGGCACACGGTTCAACATCCAGACGCCGAACGGCATCCCGACGATGGTCAGGTTAAGCAGCCACGCAATCAAGATCCACCAGAGCGTAACATGCCAGCCGACCAGGAAGAACCACAGCACGCGGATGATGAACGGGAAGCCGCTGTCCGTGCTGAAATACGTCTTTGCAGAATTGCTCATCTATACTTCCTTCCTAACAGGCTCGACTCGCCTAAGCCGCAGCCGCATCTGAGGATGCGGCCTCCTCAGGTAAACGTCGTTTCAGGTCGCGAGGAATACCTCGGAGCCGCAGAACGGGCACTTGATGACGCCCTTGCCGACCAGCTCTACCTGGCCGCCGCAGTTCGGACACTTGCGGTCGGCCTTCATCTGCGACGCCTGCTTGGAGTACAGGATGCCGTCCTCCCAGTTGATCGCGCCGCTGAACAGGTTCTTCCCCACAAGGTCATGGACCATGTCCTCGACGTTGTCAACGGGCGTGTTGAGCTCCAGCGCCACGTCGGAAAGCTGCACCTTGCCCTGCGCCAGCACCATGTTCAATATCTTC
The DNA here is from genome assembly GCA_029555885.1 of Chloroflexota bacterium. Next base: position 6,981 of record JAKPQT010000728.1, read on the forward strand.
TTCTGCTTGGCGACTTCGGCATACTCGCTGGCTTCCTGCCGGCCGCGCGTCATCAGGTAGATGCCGCCGCCTGCCAGCGGCAGCACGAAGACCAGCAGCACGATGAAGAGCCCGAGCACCGCGCCGCCGACGCCGCCTTCCGGCTGCTGCAGCGGCTCGACGACCAGCCACACCACTGCCACGATCAGCACGATGATGGCAATCGCAATCAGAATCGCACCGATTGTCCGTCCTTGACCCATCGTATCCCTCCCTGATTATCCGAAGCTGCTGCCGCCCCCCCCGCCGCCGCCGCCGCCCCCCCCGCCGCCGCCTGAGAAACCTCCGCCGGAGAAGCCGCCGCCGCCGCTCGACCAACCGCGGCTGCCACCCGAGGATTGCGGCACGCTGGTCAGCGTGCGGGAAGCCTGCGAGAGCATCGTGCCCAGGCCCATGCTCATGCCGGCCAGGCTCTGGCCCATGCCGCGGGACATATCGCCCATCGAGGGCCGCCCGCCCTCACCGCCACCGGGGAAGCCGCCGGACATGCCGCCGCCCCCGATAACCGGGCCGCCGCGCGTCGAGCGCGTGCCGCCGCCTCCGCTCCAATCGCTGCCCTCATAATAGGGCCGCGGGTAGCCGTAGGGGATCCACCACGTCGGCGGCGGAGCCTCGACCTTCTCGAACTTGCGGATGAAGCTCTGCTCCAGGCCGAACGCCACGGCATACGGCAGGTATTGGCTGAAGATGTCCGTCGCTTCCTCGACTTTCGTGTACTTCTCCAGGTTCTGCAGGTAGCGCTTGAAGGCCAGCCAGCGGGCCTGTTCTTCAGCCCCACGCTCCGTCCGCACCGGCATGTAGCGGGCGAGGATGATGATGCCGATGGCAATCACGCCCAGGCCGAGCGGCACGCAGATGACGAACGGCGACAGGCTGCTGGCGATGCCGAGCAGGAACATGCCGGCGAAGAATGTCGCGGCTAGCGCGCCCATACCCAGGCAGCCGTAGCGGCTGCGGACGGCGTCCGGGCTTTCCTTGAACAGCCCTTCCCTGACGACCTCCTGGTAGAGCGCGGAGCGCAGGCCCGACAGCGAAGCGTGGAACTTGTTCTTCAGGTCTGACAGCCGGACTTCGTCCTTCTTGCCGAAGAACGACTTCAGGAACAGGGTTTCATACGCGCGCAACGCCACGTTGTTGGGCTTGCGCCGATAGATGAAGTCTGTGGTGCTGCCGATGCCCAGGAAGCCGGGCTCCTTCTCCTCTTCGATTTCCAGCACGCCGCGGCGTGCCAGGTCCAGCAGTGTGGACATGATGTCTTCCATATCGGCGCGCTCGTCCAGCATCGTGCCTACCATGCCGGGCGGCAGGTCGGACGGCGGCTCAGGCAAGTAATCCGCGACCAGGCCGACCGGCTTATCGCGACCGCGGCGATACCACCAGATGTAGAGCAGCACCGGCCCGCCGATGGCGAGCAGGCCGCCGAGGGACATGAACCCCAGGTCGAACACGGGGCCCCACTGCGCGCGGAACTGCTCCTCCTGGCGGCGCGCTTCCGCAGCCTGATCGAGCTCCGCCTGCCACGGCGCCGGCTGTCCTGCGACGATGCCGTGCTGCCACTCGGCTACGACTTCCACTTCCTGTCCCGCGCGAATGCTATTCGCGATGCGGATCGTGGCGTCGCGCTGGCCTGGCCGGAATTCGGCCTCGGCGTCCGCGCCATAGATGCCGTAGTTGGTGAAGGTGGCCGGTTCGGGCAGGTGCAGCGTGATGGTCGACGACTGGGTCGGGAAGGGATTGCCCGAGGGGATGACCTTCCAGAAGAGCTGGTCCACACCGGTGTCAGGGTAGTAGCGCAGCGCATCGGTCACGGTGTAGCCGATGACGATGGTGCGCCGCATATCGGCGCTCGGCGGGAAATTGTAGCGAATCTTGATGTAGCCGCCATCGTAAAATACACGGTAGGTGTAAGGTGCATCCACCTCGGAGTACTGATACTCCGGGCCGCCCAATTCGCTCACCGTCACGTCTCGCAGGTCGCTGAACCGCGAGTGCAGGACCTCTCGCTGACCGAAGCGGAACGTGCCGCTCGTAAAGACCAGTTCCTGTGTCTCCACGATGCGCAGGTCGCCGTTCTGCTGCACGGTCAGATCTACATCATATCGCTGCCAGTAGAGGGTTTTGTCCTGGGCGTAGGCGGCCGGCGAAGCGACCGCGAACAGCAGCAGGACTAACAGAAACAGCGCCAGGCGTGCGCCAGGCAAACCGGTGTCTCGTTTCATTGCGATGCACCTCCACATAGCCCTATTCTACCACAGCGCCATGCGGCGTACCGAAGTTATGCCGACAGATGGCTGACAAGTTGAGGCCGAATTGCTATCAACTCCCTATACGACAAAAAGCGTCCGCAGTTGCAGGTTCCCGTTTCGGGGACAAGCACACGGCCGCGTGCTCTGCGCCAGCGAAGCAGGGGCCGGGCGCGTATGCGGCGTACAAGGCGGGAGCGATCCGCTTGGAGGACGTAGCCGGCTGGTCGCATTCGGCGAAATGGGGCCGCACGCCGCGGGTGAAGAGCCTGCGGGAGCTGGTGGGGGCGGAGGAGGCGCGCAAGTGGCTCGCGCTCAGCCGCCAGCCCGACCCGGCTACCGTCATCGAGGGCGTGCGCATCACGGATGAGCGGCGGCAGCACTGGCGGGTGCGCCATCCAGAAATCACCGGGCAGAACGAAACGGACCTCATCCGGCGCGGCCTGCAGGAGACGGCCCGGGTGCGGCCGAGCCAGCGCGATGCCGAGACGGAGCTGCGCTATTTCCAGGATGACGCCGGCAAGTGGTGGGTGCTGAAGGTGGCGCGGCCGCCGGGCAGCTCGCCGTTTGTGTTGACGCTGCACCGGGTGCATAAGCCGGGGAAATAAAAACGCCGAATCAGATAGGGCCACCCACTTCCCCATCACCCTGGCGGGCGTGTTTTCGGGCTAGGCACTGATTCAACGTTTTCTAGCTTTAGTATAGCACAGCTTGTCAAGTGGTAGAGCGCAACCGTCCGAGCAGAGCGGGCGGTTTTTGTTGGCCCGGCGGCAGGAATCTGCGGCAACAGATAGCCGTGGCTGCAATGCGCGGGTGGTAGAGTGGGGGCAGCGAGACGCCACAAGGAGGGCAAGATGTTGTACGGTATGCGGTCGGCGCTGCGCAGCGGGATGCTGCGCCTGCCCGACAACGGCGCCGGGAGCGGGGCGGGAGATCCGCCACCAGGCGGGACGCCTGGCGCGACCGGCCCAACAGGCGGCCCGGGAAACGGAACCGGTCGGACGCCACGAAGGGGGCCGGTGCACCTCACGGCGCACCGGCCCCACAGTTGTCAGGCTACCTGCCGAGACCGGTCTACCGGTACACGAGCGGCAGGAACAGTACCTGCACCCGCTGGCCTGCGGTCGTGAAGGTCACGATGTACGGGTCCTGCATCGGGCCGTCGGCATCGCTCATGATGTTCGGGCCGACGGTCAGCGTGTAGGTCGTGCCGCCGAGCAGCGCCGCGGAGGGCGAGAAGGTCACGGTCTTCGTCGCGTCATCGTAGGTGACCGCGCCGGCGACTGTCGTGTTGTTCGTCGTGAGCGTGACCTTGCCGGCCAGCGAGTCCGGCTTGATAGGCCGGCTGAACGTCACGGACAGCGCAGCGCTGACGGGCACGCCGGTTGCGCCGTCCGCCGGATTCGAGCTGACCACGAGCGGGTCGCGCCAGTTGGGCACGGTGTCGTTGACGATCGTCGTGCCGTCCGTGCCATAGTCCACCGTGAGCACCCGGTTGAGCAGTTCGTAAATCTCTTCCCACCACTCGACCGTATCCCAACTGCCGCGGGTGTACTTATACTCCAGCCGCGTGCCGTCCAGGATCTCGAGGGTGGCGCTCCAGGTGTTGGCGCCGGTCTTCGTCATCGCCAGCAGGCTCGGATTCCACGGCCCCATCTCCGGCAGCGTGCCGGGCAGGTAGACGGTATCCGTCTCCGGCGTGAAGTCGGGCACGGTCACGTTGAACGTTACCTGCACCATCCGCGCCTCCGCAACGGCCTCCACATGGTTGGAAGCCGTCGACCGGTTGTACGCCATATCCACGGCGACGATGTAGTACTCGTAGTTGCAGCCGGTCGAGACATCGCGGTCGACGTAGGCCGTGCCGGTGGTGACGGTGGCGATGGCGTGCCAGGTGCCGATCGGGACACCGCACAGCCGCCGGCGGTAGACTTCATAGCCGTAGAGGTCCGGTTCCGTGTTCGCGTCCCAGGCCAGCGAGATGCTGTCGGGCGTCGTGCCCGTCACATGCAGGTTGGTCGGGGCCGCGGGCGCGGTCGTGTCATCGGAGGGTACGACGATGAGCGTACCGCCGTTGGTGACGCCGAGGTGGAAGCCGCTGTAGGCCCAGTCGCGGCCGCCGGTCGTGCTGGCCCGAACGAGGAAGGTGAACTCACCGAGCTGGTCGGGATAGAGCACGCCGGTCCACTGCTCCCATTCCCGGAGCATCTGGTCAGGCGAGTCGTTGTAGTCCTTCACGAAGGTCATCGGCTGCCAGGTGTCCCACGTGCCAGGGAGCGTGCCAGGCAAGCCGTACCCGACCTGCAGGATGACGCCTTCGAGCGCGCCTGGCTTCTCCGATTCGAACTTGACGCGCACGCGGGCGTAGATGGGTTCGGTCGGCTGGCCCGCGGCGATGGTGTGCGTGATGACCAGGGGCTCTTCGATGAGCAGGCCCGCCAGGTTCAGATGCGGGATCGCGCTGACCTCGTTCGAGTTCTCGCTCTCCAGGCCATCCACGACCGCGCGCACTACGTAGTAGTACGTCTGGCTGTTGACGACATCAGTGTCGGTGTACTGTGTGCCGGTGACTTCCGCCAGCAGCGCGTAGCCGCCGCCCGAGACGTAGGATCGATAGACCCGGTAGCCCGTCGCGCCCGGCACGGCCTGCCAGGTCAGCCGGACTGCGCCTTCATCCTCGACGGCCCGCAGGTTGGCCGGGGCAGGCGGTCGGACGACCTCGCCCTCATGCACGAGCACCGCGCCCCACAGCCCGTTGAGCGTGACGGTCAGCGTGCCGTCCGTCACCGTGACCGTGCCGCCGTTCAGCGCGTCGGTGAAGGTCAGGCCGTTCGGCAGGTAGCCGTCCACCGGCACGTCGATGGTCTGGCCGGTCTTGGCGCGGTTGACCACGACCACGGCCACGCCCTCGGTGTTCTGGCGGGCATAGGCCAGCGCGTCGTGCGCGTCATCGGTCAGCAGGGTGTCCCAACTGCCGGTGCGCAGGAAGCTGTACTGTGCCCGAATCTGCCCCATGGCCTGATAGTGCGCCAGCAGGTCGGCATCCGCCTTGCGCCAGTCGGGCAGGGCATCGTAGCCGGGTTCATCGGCCCACGGGTACGGCTGACGGTTGTATGGGTCATCGCGCGGGACATCGGACCCGAAGCCGGCCAGGCCCACTTCGTCGCCATAGTACACGGTCGGCGCGCCGGGCAGCGTGAACTGGAGGATGGCGACCGTCTTCAGGCGGGCTTTGCCGTCCTCGAAGCCGTTGACCGGCGTGCGGTTCGCGCCGGTGCCCGTGATGCCGTCGTGGTCCAGCTTGACGACCGCGCGGTTCGTGTCATGGCTGTCCAACAGGTTCATGGCCGACTCCCACGCCGGCTCGGGGTAGTCCTCCTGGATGCCGCGCAGCGCGGACTCGAACTTGCTGGGCTCCAGCGGGTTGAGGTTCAGGTTGCCGTCGCCGTCGCTGAAGGGCGTGTCGCGCAGGAAGCTCAACAGCGCGGTGGCGAAACGATAGTTCATCGTGGAGTCGAACTTGTCGCCCAGCACCATCGGCCGCACGTCGCTCTCGTTCCACGTCTCCGAGTAGGTCTGGACCTCGGGGTCTTCGGTGCGCAGGATGGGCCGCCATTCCTGGAAGAAGCTCGGGTGAATCTCATTGGCAACGTCCACACGGTAACCGTCTGCGCCCTGGCGCAGCCAGTACTTCGCCGTAGCATCGTCAGCGCGCATCCAGAACTCACGGACCGCGTCGTTGTTGGTCGTGTTGACCTTCGGCAGCGTCACGACGCCGAACCACGCCTCGTAGTTCGCGTCGCCCGCGCAGACGCCCGTGCCCGGCGGGTTGGCCGGCGTGAAATAGAACCAGTCGCGGTACGGGCTGTCTACCGACTCGCACGCGCCGACTTCCGGGTGACGGCCGAAGCGGTCGAAGTAGATGCTGTCCGACGACACATGGTTGGGCACCAGGTCGAGGATCAGCTTCATGCCGCGCGCTTCGGTTTCCTGGTCCAGCAGGTTGAACAAGGCCAGGTCGCCCAGGCTCGGCGCAATTGTGCGGTAGTCGCGGCCGTCATACCGGTGGTTGGACGGCGAGTCGAAGATGGGGTTGAAGTAGATGGCGGTGACGCCGAGGCTTTGGAGGTAATCCAGCTTGTCGAGTACGCCCTGGAGGTCGCCGCCGTAGAACGTGCTGCTGTAGGTCATGTGCCAGGGGTTCTCAGGCACATTCGGCTCCGGGTCGGGCACGATAGTGTTCCACGGCGCGATGGGCCATGCGTGGCCGCGCTCCGCCGGATAGAACCAGTCGGCCGCGGTTGGATCGTTCGTCTCATCGCCGTTGCGGAACCGGTCCGGGAAAATCTGATAGATGGTCGCGTTCTTCGCCCAGTCCGGCACGCTGTACGCGGGATCGTAGACATAGATATCGAAGGGCGTGATCTGGTTGCTGTTGGAGGCAGCGCCCCAGCCGCCGTCTGCCGCTGCATCGTCGCCGTAGTAGACGATCCTGTCGCCATCTACTGCCCCGAAAACGTATTGCAGGACAGTCAGATGGTCGGGCGCCGTAAAGGTCGCTTCCCAGATGTCATAGCCCCAGACATTGTCGTCGGACGGCATGGTGGCAATCTTCGTCATGCGGTAGGTGCTGGCGCCCCCACCGAACACATCAGCCACTCGCACGCCGACCGCCTCCACATCGCCCGCGGTCGTGCGGAAGCGCAGGCGAATCTCGGTGCCCATCGTCACCGCGCCGAACGGCGTGCGGTAGAGCGGGTCGCGCGAGTCATGGCCGAGGCCGTCCCACCAGATGTCGCCGTCGATGCCCGGCTCGGTCGGGTTGTTGATGGTATCGCGTATCTCTTTGGTCGTGTCGTTGAAAGTAAACGTGACGGTGGAGCCGCCCGCGGGCACGACCAGACTGATGTTCGCGCCGCCCGGTGCACCGCCCGCGCCGTAGTTCTCGTCCCAGCTTTCGTTGACCGCAACCTTATACTCGTATGAGCCTGCGGGCAGGGTCAGCGTGATCTCATAGACGCCGTTCGCGTCCTTGTCCTTCATCCAACCCTTGAGGTTGTCGGGCGCCCAGTCTGCGCCGCCGGCCGCGCTCATCAGGCTGCCGACCAGCACGACAATCCGGCTGTTGGGCCGCGAGGCGACGTAGTTGTCGCTGCGGTCGTAGTACAAGTGGACCTGCTGGCCCGCCGTTGCGACGGTGAACGGGACGTTCGCACCGCCGGGCACGCCGTTCACGCCGTAGTTCTCGGTCCAGGAGCCGCCGACCGTCGCCTTGAACTCGTAGCTGCCGGGTGGAATCGCATTCGTGACGAACTTCCAGACGCCGTCGTTGTTGGTGTCGGTGGCTTGCGTGTTGAGGTTGTCGGGCGCCCAGTTGCCGCCCAGCCCTGCGGCTTCAGGGTAGCTGCCGGGGAAGGTGACCAGCAGCGCGGGCGGCGGGGGCGGCTCGCTGGACTGCACCTCTGCGCTGATGATGTGCGTCACCGGATCGTAGGTGAACAGGACATCCGAGCCGCCTGCGGGCACGGCCAGCGGGAGATTCGCGCCCCCAGGATCGCCGTTCGCGCCGTAGTTGACATCCCAGCTCTCGTTGAGCGCGACCTTATACTCGTAGTTGCCGGCGGGCAGGGCCTTCGCCAGGAAGGTGTACTTGCCTTCACCGTTTGGTCCCTTGAGCAACGTCTTGAGGTTGTCGGGCATCCAGTCGCCGGCCGCGCCGGCTTCCGACTGGAAGCTGCCGACCGCGACCGCGATGACCTGGTTGACATTATCCGCCACATAGTGGTCCGTCGGGTCATAGTACCACTTGACGGTTTGGTCGGCGGCGAGGGTGAAGGGGACGTTGTTGGCAGGATACGCCTTGCTCCAGTCGCCGTCCTCGACGATCTTGTACTCATATGCGCCCGCGGGAACGACTGCATCGAACTTCCAGACGCCGTCGCTGTTGGCATCGGTCAGGTTCGTCGCGGGATCATTGTTCAGCCAGTCACCGCTGCCGCCGATCTCGCTCTCGAAGCTGCCGGCAACGTTGACCTGCGACAATGCGGGGGCCGCCATCGCCAGCGGCGCGAGGGTCAACAGCATACTCAGGATGGTCAATAGCGCAATCAGACGATACTTCGACATACGAAACTCCTTCCTATCCATGAAGGTGCGGATGTGCGCGAGCACAAAAAAGGCCGTCACCCGCAAACGGGCGCGGCCTTTTTAACGCACTGGTAGATGGGACATAGACACAAGCGTCAAGGCATACCTCTTGGATCAGCACTGAAGCAAGATGGAATCGACGGCGGTCTGTACGGTTAACGCAACAAGCAGCGTTTTGATACTAGCACAGCGGTGCCGCGGTGTCAACAGGGTTTTGTGGAAGGTCATCAGCGTGCTATACTTTCGTGCATGGCAACACAATTTCCCCCTGGCCCGGGCAACCGGCCGCCCCTCGATGACCTGTCGGCTCTGCGTGACGGGCCGCACGCCTTCCTGCTCCAGGTCGCGCGCACCTACGGCCCGCTCGTGCGCTATCCCGTCGGACCGCTGGCCGTCTACTTCATCTGCGCGCCGGATGGGGTGAAGCACGTGCTGCAGGACAACCACCGTAACTATTGCAAGGACACCTTTCAGTACAACCTGTTGAGCACGATCACCGGCCAGGGGCTGCTGACCAGTGACGGCGACTTCTGGCTGCGGCAGCGGCGGCTCGCCCAGCCCGCGTTCCACCGCACGCGCGTCGCGGCGTTTGCGCCGATGATGGCCGCGGCCGCTGAGGGCATGCTGGCGCGCTGGGACGAGCACGCGGCCCGCGGTGAGCCGCTGGACGTCGCGGCGGAGATGATGCACGTCGCGCTTCAGATTGTCGGCAAGGCGATGTTCAGTGCAGAGATCGGGGATCAGGCGGACGAGCTCGCGACTGCGACGCTGACCGTGCTCGATCATATCGTAGGTCGCGCGCGGACGTTCGGCGTTGTGCCGGAATGGCTGCCGACGCGCGGGAACCGTGCCCACCGCCGCGCCATGCGCGTGCTTGACCGCGCGGTGTATGGCACGATCGACGCGCGGCGCACCTCACCCCCGGCCCCTCTCCTGTCCGAACAGGAGAGGGGTGCTCAGGACCTGCTCGCCATGCTCATGGCCGCGACGGATGAACCGACCGGCGAGCGCATGAGCGACCAACACCTGCGCGATGAGTCCATGACCATGCTCATTGCGGGGCATGAGACGGTCGCGAGCGCGCTGGCGTGGACGTGGCAACTGCTGGCGGAGCACCCGGAGGCCGAGGCGCGGCTGCACGCGGAACTGGAAGAGGTGCTGGGCGGCCGCGCGGCCACGATGGCCGATCTGCCCAGGCTGCGCTACACCGAGTGGGTGTTCCAGGAGGCGCTGCGACTCTACCCGCCCGCGTGGATCATCACGCGCAAGGCGCTGGCCGACGACACGGTATGCGGCTATCACGTGCCTGCGGGCGCGCTGGTCGTGTGCAGCCCATACGTGACCCACCGGCTGGCGGAAGTGTGGGATGAGCCGGATGCCTTCCGGCCGGAGCGATTCGCACCGGAGGCTGCCGCGGGCCGCCACCGATTCGCCTACTACCCGTTCGGCGGCGGCCCGCGGCTGTGCATCGGCAACTACTTCGCGCAGGTCGCGGCCAGCCTGATCATCGCGGCCGTCGCGCAGCGTTACCGCCTGCGACCGGTCGAGGGTCATCCGGTCGTGGTCGAGCCGGGCGTCACGCTCCGGCCGAAGCACGGGCTGATGATGCGGCCGGAAACGCGTGCATAGCTCACGCAAAGGCGCCAAGAACGCAAAGCAAGTTAAGTTACAGCGGACTTGGCGTCTTTGCCTGAGCTTCTCGCGTGGGGCAAAACGTCAGATGTTCCGTCCAGGCGATGATCTCTGCTTGCGGCGCGGGGCT
>JAKPQT010000008.1 GCA_029555885.1 Chloroflexota bacterium
ACAACTGCTTCAGTTGCGGCGCGAGGGGCGGGCTGGCCGACCTGGCCCACCGCCTCAACCTCGATCTCAACTTTGTCACTTCGTCACTTGTTTCGGGGGGGATAACAGACAAATCTATCTCTCTGGCCGCGTACGCGGCCGCCAAGCACCTGCCCGAAGACTTCCTCAGGACCGTCTTCAACATCAGCGAGCGCAAGCTGAACCAGCACGCCAGTCTGCGCATGCCCTACCTGGACGCGGAGGGCGCGGAGTTGTGCGTCAGGCTCCGCATTAGCCTCGACGGCCGGGACAAGTTTCGCATGGCGGCCAGCAGCCGGCTGAGCCTGTACGGCCTCTGGCGGCTGGACAAGGACGCGGAGGACGTGCTGCTGGTCGAGGGCGAAAGCGACACGCAGACGCTCGTCTATCACGGCATCCCAGCCCTGGGCGTGCCGGGCGCAACCAACTGGCGGAGGGAATGGGCGCAGCACCTCGCGGGCCGGACCGTCTATGCCTGGCAGGAGCCCGATGAGGCCGGTGCGAAGTTCATCGCCAAAATCGGCGCGGATGTGCCCGATCTGCGCGTGATCGCCGCGCCCGCGGCCTACAAGGACATCTCGGCCGCACACATAGCAGGCGAAGATGTACCTGCGCTGATCGCCCGCCTCAAGGCCGCCAGCCAGCCCTACGCGGAACTGCGCGCCGAAACGCTGGGCGAGACCGCCAGGCAGGCTGCACGCGTGGCCGGCAGGCTGCTGAAAGCGCGGTCCATCCTGGACGAGTTCGGCGCGCTGTGTGCGCGGCTGGGCCTGGTGGGAGAGGAGCGCAACGCGAGGCTGCTTTACCTGGCCCTGGTCTCGCGCTTGCTGGAGCACCCGGTCAGCGTCGCAGTGAAGGGCCCCTCCTCGGGCGGCAAGAGCTTCACGGTCGAGACCGTCTTGAAATGCTTTCCGCCGGAAGCCTATTACGCGATGTCCAGCATGAGCGAGCGCGCGCTCGCGTACGATGAGGAGCCGCTGGCCCACCGCTTCCTGGTCATCTACGAGGCCGACGGCCTGGGCGGCGACCTGGCAACCTACCTGCTGCGCAGCCTGCTGTCCGAGTCGTGCCTGCGCTACCTGACGGTGGAGAAGACCAACGAAGGCCTGAAGCCGAAGCTCATCGAGCGGTCCGGACCGACCGGCCTGCTGCTCACGACGACGTGGAACGCGATCCACCCAGAGAACGAGACGCGGATGCTGTCGCTGACGATCCGCGACGACCGCGCACAGACCGCGGGCATCCTGCGGACCCTGGCAGAGCAGGCCAGCGGCCGCCAACCCGCGGAGGTGGACCTGGCGCCCTGGCACGCTCTGCAGACGTGGCTGGCCCTTGCGGGCTGCCGCGAGGTCACGATCCCCTACGCGGCCGAGCTCGCCAGCCTCAGCGACCCGCGCGCGGTGCGCATCCGTCGCGACTTCAGCGCGGTGCTGAACCTGGTGCGCAGCCATGCCATCCTGCATCAGGCGACGCGCGAACGCAACGAGCACGGCAGCATCATTGCGACCCTGGACGACTACGCGGCCGTCTATGAGCTGGCGATCGACTCGGTGAACGAGGGCGTCAAGGCCAGCGTGCCGCCTGGAGTGCGCGCGGCCGTCGACGCAGTGGCCGAGATCTT
>JAKPQT010000365.1 GCA_029555885.1 Chloroflexota bacterium
TTGACAATGCGCTCTATCCGAATATCCCGTAGCATAGGGCCTTGTGCCCGCCAACGCGCCCACAAGGGGCAAGACTACCTCTATCGGTAGCAACTCACTGCGCAGCAGCCAGTTCACGGGCCGCCTGTTCTACCAACGTCACTGCGCTTTCCAACGGCATCTGCCCCGTATTGATAATCAGGTGGTAGAGCAGCGGGTCGAGCCAGTTGACGTTGTGATAGCGCGCCAGATAATCGGCGCGGGCCTGGTCCGAGGCACGCAGCCGCCGCCGCGCGGCAGACGGCGAGCCCCGGTCACGCTGCACGAGCCGCCGCACGCGCTCCGTCATCGGCGCGACGATCTGCACATGGCATGCGCCCGGCCAGCCGGCCAGCCACATCTGCCCACCCTGACCGAGAATCAGCACATTATCCTGGCGGGCCAGGTCCTGGATGACGCGGCCGACGGCCCGCGCCGCGTCCTCGATGCTGACTGCGGACGCCGGCAAGACCGGTGCAAACGCGCCGAGTAGGGGGCTGGCCTGGGCAGAGCGGGCCGCGGCAGGCGACATAGGTGACGCCAGCGAATCGAGGATTTCGGCAGCAAGGCTGCGCTGCCCCTCGTACATCAGCCGCGCCAGCAGGTCATCGGGCACGCCGGCCGCCAGGGCCGCGGCATGCACTGTCTCACGGTCGACCAGCCGCAGCCCCAGGTGCGCGGCGACTTCCGCGGCGATGGCATCCCCGCCGCTGCCCAACTGGCGCGAGACCGTGACCAGCGTCATCCTCTGCCTCTATCTCAATGGAGCGGCGCCGCAAAGATCATGCGGCCCGCATTGGTCTGGAGCACCTTCGTCACCGAGACCTCGATGTCGCTGTCCATGTACCGGCGGCCATTCTCGATGACGACCATCGTGCCATCATCCAGGTACGCGATGCCCTGCCCGACTTCCTTGCCCTCCTGGATGACCCGCACGGTCATGTTTTCGCCCGGCAGCACAACCGACTTGACTGCGTTGCTGAGCTCGTTGATGTTGAGCACCTGCACGCCCTGCAACCCGGCGACGCGGTTCAGGTTATAGTCGTTCGTCACAATCGGACAGTTGAGCTGCCGCGCCAGTTGGACCAGCTTGGCATCGACCTGGCGCACGCCGTCCACGTCGAGGTCCTCCACCCGTACCGGCACAGGCGAGTCCTTTTGCATCCGGTTAAGCATTTCCAGCCCGCGGCGGCCGCGGTTGCGGCGCAGCGAGTCGGGCGAATCCGCGATATATTGCAGCTCGGCCAGCACAAACCGCGGAATCAGCATGGGCGCGCGAATGAAGCCTGTGTGCGCCACATCCGCGATCCGGCCATCGATAATCACGCTCGTATCGAGCAGCAACACCTCTTCCGCCGCGCCCTGGACGTGCTCCTCGATCTCAGACGCACCGGCGCGCCGCCGCGTGAAAAAGGCAAAGAACTCGCGCTGGTGCAGGGTCATCGTCGTGATGCCCAGGTAGCCGAAGAAGATTGCGACGACCGTCGGCAGGATGCTGCTGAACGGAAAAGGCAGATAGGACAGGGGAATAGCAGCCAGGGCCGCCACGATCAGCCCCAGCCCCAGGCCCACAAAGCCGGCCAATACCTGGACGGCGGAAAGCTCGCGAATTGTGCTTCTCAACCAGGCCGCGGGCCGTGTCGTCAGCCAGGGCGCGACAAGGACGCCCAAAATACCACCGGCAGCCGTCAAGGGTAGGATATAGCGCAATGAAGTTGTGTTCAGGTCGGTCGTGCCCGCCCAAACAGTGCCCGCCACCCAACCCACGATGCCGAAGAGAATAAGTCCTAGAATACGAAAAATGACCTCGGCAGCCATAGGGTGCTTACCTTTCTGTTACCGCT
>JAKPQT010000074.1 GCA_029555885.1 Chloroflexota bacterium
GTGCGCGGATACCGGATGATCGCCCTTGAGCTGAAAGTGGGCAGGCGCAAGCCGACGCCGGCGCAACTCGTGTGGCTGGCGGCGCTCAAAGAGGTCTGGCAGGTGGACGCGCTCTGGGCTAAGCCGGACGACTGGGACAGCATCATGGAACTGCTAAAGCGGGAGTGACCATGAGGCGAGGGAGAGTCGCTGAGACGCGATGGAAACGGAGACCACGGATGGACAGAGCTAAGTTGAGTAACCTGCGAACACGTTCGGAGCGGCCGTTTCAGGCGCAGGTCGTAGCCGCCGCGGAGGCCAGGACTAAACTGCAGGCGGAGTGGATCGCCGAGCAACACGGCCACAGCCTCCGGCCCTGGCGCAGACACGCGGTTTACGGCTGGCAGACGGTCTGCAAACGCTGTCCCGAGATGGCCTTTGCGAGTGGCTACGGCGTCTCGGGAGCGGCGTTGAAAAGGGACTGCACCGGCAGGTACGGCAAGGAGGCCAAGTGACTATTATCGAGCAGGTAGTTCTCCGCGCGATCGGCGCGCGCTTTCGAGGCAGTCCCGAGTTAGACGACCTGCTGGCCATCGCGCGCACCGCCGTCTATGCGGAGAGTCGCGCAGGACGCGCGCAGACAGCCGACGACCTCCTGCGCTACAGCCTAAGACGCGCCCACTGCGACTGCATCGACTACCTCCGGATGGTCGAGCGCCAGGACCCGGTGCGGCGCCCGCTCATCGCGACCTCCCGCACGGACAGCGTTCACGTCACGTTTCGGATCCCCGCCGTCCTACTGTCGGCCGTCCTCAAACGCTACCCGGCAGGGTCGCTGTCGCAGTCTCTGAGGGCCGCGTTGGAGGCCGCCTGTGAGTGACGACCTCGACCGCGACCTTTTGACTGCTCAGATCAACGTCTGCTTCTCCCGCGCCCTGCGCGCCCACGTCCAGGGCATCGAGCCGCCCTCCAACTACGCAAGCACGCTGGCCTCGCTCGCATACACGTCCGAACGGGGCACC
>JAKPQT010000079.1 GCA_029555885.1 Chloroflexota bacterium
CCCAGCGCGTGCGCGATTCCAGGTCCATCGGGCTGAGCTTCCAGCGTTTGGTCGGGTCCTCCATGCGCGCCCGGAAGCGAGCCTCCTGCTCCTCGTCGCTGACCGAGAACCACAACTTGATGAGGATAATGCCGGAGCGCACCAGCATGCGCTCGAACTCGGGGCAGGAACGCAGGAACTCGCGGTACTCATCCTCGGTGCAGAAACCCATCACGCGCTCGACGCCCGCGCGGTTGTACCAGCTACGATCGAAGAGCACCAGCTCCCCACCCGCGGGCAGATGGGTGACATAACGTTGGAAGTACCACTGCGTCTTCTCACGCTCGGTCGGTGCGGGCAGGGCCACCACGCGCGCCACGCGGGGATTCAGCGGTGCAGTAATGGTCTTGATTGCGCCGCCCTTGCCCGCGGCGTCGCGGCCCTCAAAGATGATGACGACCTTCAATCCTTTGGCGCGGATCCACTCCTGGAGCTTGACCAGTTCGATGTTCAGCTTGGCCAGCTCTTCCTCGTACTCCTTGGTTTTCATGCGCTCGCGCTTCGGCTGAGCATCCGCCTTCGGCTGGCCGCCGTTCTTGCCGGCGGGAGCCGCCGTCCCTTTGGCCGCAGGCGCCTCGGCTGATGCATCGGTCGCGGCCTCCGTGTCCTGATGATTCTTATGTTTTTTCGACATGACGATCCTCCTGTCACCTCGTCACAGGACCGACACCGCCAGCGCCAGCGCGCGGCGGAAGTCCGGCCCGGTCACCTCCGACCAGGCGGGCGGAAACAGAGCGAGCAGGTCCTCCTGAGCCGCGCGCTGCGCAGCCAGATATTGTTCGACCCCGGCGAGAGAGATGGCCGGGGTCTTCTTCTTGCGCCGGGGCTGCGCCCGCAGGAACTCTGCAATCAGACCTTCCGCGACATGCGCATCCTGGAGCGCGCCGAGCAGGTCCTGCAATGCCGTCACCTGCTTGATGAGACCAGGGGCTTCCGGGCCGAGAACATCGCGGAAGAACTCCAGCGCATAGCGCAGCCGCTTACAGTCGATGCGCAGGAGGTGATAGGTGGGCAGCGGCGCATCGGCAATGACCGGCTCGTAAGCGCGCACGGCCTCATAACGCGTGAAAATCAGCCGGGGAACGACATGCCGCACCCGGTACGGGACGGGCTGCTCCGCGGCATAAGCCAGCGCGCCCGCGCCGGGCGTCGTGAGGAATGTGCGGAAGTCCGCCACGAAG
>JAKPQT010000100.1 GCA_029555885.1 Chloroflexota bacterium
ATGTTGTCGGCCATGCCGCCATCCACCGAGACGTAGGTGCGGATGCCGGGGATTTCCTTGCGCGCGCCCACCCGGTAGAGGGCCACGGCCGCGGGCGCGATGAGCGACCGGCCCGGCTCCAGGACTAGGTGGGGCAGCGGCAGGCCGTGCTCCGCACAGGCCGTGACGACCGCGCGCGCGAGCTCCGCAACGTAGGGCTTGATCGGCGCTTCGGGATCAGCCGCGGTCATCGGCACGCCCCATCCGCCGCCCGGGCTGAGCTCCCGGAGTTGGAAGCCGTGACGCTCGTGCATCTGCGCGGCGAAATCGGCCAGCCGGCACGCGGCCAGCGCCAGCGCATCCGGCTCATAGATTTGCGACCCGATGTGGCTGTGGAACCCAACTAGCGCCAGGGCCGGCTGGCCCAATGCCGCAACGACAGCCCGCTCCGCATCGCCCGACGCGATGGAGAAGCCGAACTTGGTGTCTTCCTGGCCAGTCTGGATGTGCGCGTGCGTGTGAGCGCTGACGCCGGGCGCGAGCCGGAGCCATATGGAGATGGGCTTCGCAGCGGGCCGAGACGCAGCCAACTCGGCCAGCAGGGCCAGCTCGTGGAAGTTGTCCACCACGATGCGGCCGATGCCGCTGTCGAGCGCATAGGCCAGCTCATCGCGCGACTTGTTGTTGCCGTGGAAGTGGATGCGGTCAGCGGGAAAGCCGGCCTGCAGCGCGACGTACAGCTCGCCGCCGGACACCACATCCAGGTCGAGGCCCTCTTCCGCGATGAGCTGTGCGAGCGCGGTGCAGAGATATGCCTTGGCCGCATAGGCCGCCTGCGCGGTGGCAGGATAGTGGGCCGCCAGGGCCGCACGGTACTCGGCGGCGCGGCCGCGCAGCGTGGCTTCATCGAAGATGTAGAGCGGCGTGCCGTAGTCGCGCGCCAGTGCGGTGACCGGGATGTCGCCCAGCGAGAGCAGGGCCTGTTCGTCCAGGCGGGCAGTGATAGGCCAGAGTTTGTCCATGGGTGAGGTTCCTTGGTGGTCGAGCAAGCGGGTACCAGTATATGTGTGGGGGGCAGTTGCGTCAAACCGCCTGCACGCGGGGGCGCGTTATTGTCGTTATAGACGGACGCGGCCATCGCGAATAAGCGAATGATCCCTCGAATACGCGAATAGGGCCCCTGCGGCGCGCGGGATTCGCTTATTCGCGCCGCGCCTGCAGGGGCATTCGGTTATTCGTGGATGGTCTCGGCATCCAACGCCTATTGCGAATTCCACCGCCTGCAACCCGACTTGACAAGCTGCGCTGCGATGTGGCATAATCAAACCGACCGGTCGGTCGGAATCTGTGGAGGTGAAATGACGTCCCAGCATCGCAGCGAAGAAACCCACGCGCGCATCCTCAAGGCTGCGGCGGAGTGCTTCATGCGCGAGGGGTATGACGCGACGGGCGTGGCCGAAATCTGCACGCGCGCAGGGGTCAGCAAGGGCGCGTTCTACCATCACTTCCCGACCAAACAGGCCGCCTTCCTCGCCCTGTTCGAGCACTGGCTGCACGGGCTGGAGGCTTCGCTTCAGATGGCGCGCCTGCCCGGCCAGACCGTCCCGGAGCGGCTGGAGGGGCTGGCCGCCATGGCGGAGCAGGTGTTCGACCAGGCAAGCGGCCAAGTGCCGATGTTCGTGGAGTTCTGGCGGCAGGCGACGAAGGACCCCGGCGTGTGGCAGGCGACCATCGAACCCTATCGGCGCTTCCGGTCGTCGTTCGCGGCCCTCGTCAGCGAAGGCATCGCGGAGGGAACCTTACGTCCGGTGGACCCCAACCTGGCAGCCCAGGTGTTGGTATCGTTGGGCGTCGGGCTGGTGTTGCAGGGGGTGTTGGATCCGGGCGGCGCGGAATGGCACAGCGCGACCCGGCAGGCCATCCGGCTGCTGCTGGATGGGCTTGCCGCAGACGAACATGCGTGAACTCCCCAGGATGTATTCCCTGACAGGCATCGTGATTCTTTTGCGGGGAGTTTGACCATGAACGTACTGCTAACGGGTGCTTTCGGCAATGTCGGCGTGAGCACGCTCGAGGAGCTGCTGCGGCAAGGGCATCGCGTGCGCTGTTTCGACCTGCGCTCGCCAGCCAACGAACGGACGGCAAGGCATTATCGTGACCGGATCGAGGTGCTGTGGGGCGACTTGCGGCATCCGCAAGAGGTGGCAGCGGCCGTGGTGGGCCAGGACGTGGTCATCCACGTGGCCTTCATCATTCCCAAAATGTCGGCAACGGGCATCGAGTCCGAGCAGCAGCCGGCGCTGGCGGAGGCGGTCAATATCGGCGGCACGCGCAACTTGATCGGCGCGATGCAGCAGCAACCCGTCCCGCCGCGGCTCATCTTCACGTCCTCCCTGCACGTCTACGGCAGGACGCAGGACCTCCCCCCGCCGCGGACGGTGGCCGAGACGCCGCACCCCATCGAGCATTATGCCCGGCACAAGCTGGCGTGCGAGCAGCTAATCCGCACATCGGGTCTGACCTGGGCCATCCTGCGCCTTGCGGCGACGTTCCCGATTGCGCTGAAGCTCGACCCGGGCATGTTCGACGTGCCGCTCGACAACCGGATGGAGTACGTTCACACGCGGGATGTGGGGCTGGCCCTGGCGAACGCGGTGTCGAGCGAGGACGTCTGGGGTAAGACGCTGCTCATCGGGGGCGGGCCGCGCTGCCAGCACATCTTTGGCGATATGGTGGCCCGCATCATGGGTGCGCTGGGGCTGCCGATGCTGCCGCAGGAGGCCTTTGCCACGGTGCCCTTTGCCACCGACTGGCTGGATACTGCGGAGAGCGAGCGGCTGCTGCACTACCAGACACGGACGCTGGATGACTTCCTGCGTGATATGGTCCGGCTGATGGGCCCGCGGGCGCACTTCGTGCGCCTGTTCCGGCCCGTCGTGCGGCGCTCGCTGCTGCGGCAGAGCGTCCACTGGCGGCGCACGGTGGCCGCCGCGCAGGCACGGAAGGCGGACTGGGAGGGCAAGGTCGCGCTCATCACCGGCGCGTCGGGCGGCATCGGCGCGGCTGTGGCGCGCAGCCTGGCGCAGCAGGGCTTGCGGGTGGCGCTCGTGGGCCGTCGCGTCGAGCGGCTGGACCTGCTGGCCGACGAGATCGGGCGCGACGGGGGCCAGGCGTATGTGATTGCGGCAGACCTGACCGATGAGGCCGAACGCCAGCGGGTCATCGAGGCCGCCGGTGCGTTGGGCGAGCTGGAGGTGCTGGTCAACTGCGCGGGCTTCGGCTGGTATGGCTTCGGCAGCGACATGGCGTGGCCGGTCGCGGCGCAGATGATCCAGACCAACCTGGCCGCGGTGGCGCACCTGACCCTGCTGGCGCTGCCCGCGATGCGGGCGTGCAACAGCGGCCATATCATCAACATCGGCTCGATTTCGGGCAGCCTGCCGATGCAGGGCATCGCGGTCTACTCGGCCACGAAGTCGTTCGTGGACAGCTTCACCACCGCGCTCTACCGCGAGCTGGTCGGGACGCGCATCCGGGTCAGCGTGGTGCGGCCGGGACCGGTGCGCACGGAGTTCTTCGACCGCTCGGAGCAACAGGCGGGCGGGCAGCGCATCCCGGCAGAGCGGTTTGCTGTCACGCCGGAAGCGGTGGGGCGCACCGTGGCCGGGCTGCTCCGGCGGCCGCGGCGCGTGGCCTACGTGCCCGGCTGGCTGGGGTTCGTGCCGTGGGTCGAGCCGCTGTTCGGCGGGCTGATCGACCGGCTGGGGCCGCTGCTGCTGCGGCGCTCGGCCTCGGCGCGCGGGCAGGCGATAGGGCCTGTACACTGATATCGGGATGGGAGAAAGGCAAGCATGATCGTTGTGACCGACCGGGGCGCGGATCTGTCGCCCCAACAGATGCAGGGACTGAAGATTCACTTTACCCCCTTGACCATCACACTCGATGGCCGCTCATACATCAGCGGCGTCGACATCCAACCTGAGGAGTTCTATGCGCTGCTGGCTGCCTCGGAGGGGATGCCTACCACCTCGCTGCCTTCGCCAGGCGAGTTCATGGAGCTGTATCGCGAGCTGGCGAAGCAGGACCCGGACATCGTATCCGTCCATATCTCATCGGGGCTGAGCGGCACGTTCGAGACCGCGCGCGCTGCCGCCAAGATGGTGCCGGAGGCGAATATCACCGTCATCGACACCTTTACGCTGTCCGGCGCGGAGGGTTGGCAGGTGGAGGCCGCCGCGCGTGCGGCACAGGCCGGCTGGACGGCAGAGCAGATTGTCAAACTGACCGGTCA
The DNA here is from genome assembly GCA_029555885.1 of Chloroflexota bacterium. The sequence goes on from JAKPQT010000100.1 coordinate 4,271, forward strand.
GGTGCGCGACGCGACCGAGACCATCTTCACGCTGCCCGACCTGAAGTACCTGGTCCACGGCGGCCGCATCAGCCACATCAAGGGGCTGCTGGCGTCGATCCTGAACATCAAGCCGATCATCGGGGTGAGCAAACAGGACGGCAAGTACTTCCAGCGCAGCCGGGCGCGGTCCTTCAACGCGGCGCTGGCGAAGCTGGTGCACGTGGCGGCCGAGGACCATGCACCGGGCACGGCGCTACGCGTCCAGGTCATGCACGCGAACAACCCCGAAGGCGCAGAAGAGCTGCGCCGCGCGATGGATGCCGAGTTCGATTGCGAATGGCTGCCGATCAGCTCGATTGCGCCGGTGCTCGGCGCCCATACCGGCGCGGGCCTGGTCGGCATGGCGTATGCCGCGCGGGCCGCGTATCCTGCGCTGCCCTGATTGGAGAGATGAGACCTCATGAGCAAACCAGCACCCCCCATGCTGCCAGGGCTGCCCCTGATCGGCAACCTGCTGGACTTCCGCAGCGACCGCGCGGCGATGGTGCAGCGCGGGTATGAGAGGTATGGCCCTGTGTTTGGCTTCAAGCTCGGCCCGCAGCCTGTGGCCGCGCTGATCGGCCCGGAGCTGCAGCAGGTCTTCTTCACCGAGACCGACAAGAAGCTGGCGATGGACAAGCCGTACCGCAGCCTGCGCGCCGCGTTCGGCAATGTCGCGTTCCTCGCGTCGAAGGAGACGTACCAGGAGCAGCGCCCCGTGCTGTACGCGCCCTTCACCGGGGCAAAGATGGTACAGTATGTCCGCATCATGCAGGATGTCATCCAGCGGTGGCTGGACGGCCTGGGCGCGGCGGGCGAGATGGAAATCAGCGGCGAAATCGGCCGGCTGGTACAGCGGGTGGCCGGCTATGCCCTGATGGGCGACGACTTCCAGCAAAAGGCCGGGCAGGAGTTCTGGGCGCTCTATGCCGAGCTGGGCAAGAGCATCGATCTGGCGACGCCGCCCGACTGGCCGCTGCCCAAGAACATCCGCCGCGACCGGGCGAAGAACCGGATGCGCGCCATCCTCGCGCCCATCATCGCAGAGCGGCGGCAGAACCCCGAGCGTTACGACGACTTCCTGCAGGACTTCGTCAACGCGCGGCTCAAGAACGGGGAGCTGATGGATGATGAGTCGATCAGCAGCCTGATTCGCGGGCTGATGTTTGCGGGGCATGAGACGACCGCGGGCCAGGCCGCGTGGACGGTCATCGAGCTGCTGCGGCATCCGGAGGCGCAGGCGCGGGTGCAGGCGGAAATCACGGAGCACCTGCCGCCGGGCACGCCCATCGACGGCGGCGTCATGCGCAAGATGCAGAACCTGGCCTGGTCCGTTCGCGAGATCGAGCGGATGCACCCGTCCGCCGACATCCTGATGCGCTATGCGGAGGAGGACCTGGAGGTCGGGGACTACGTGGTGCCGAAGGGGTGGCTGGTGACGGTCGTCGCCGGGGTGGCGCACCGGCTGCCGACGCTGTTCCGCGACCCGGACCGGTTCGACCCGCTGCGCTATGCGCCGGACCGGGCCGAGGATGCGCAGCATCGGTTTGCGCTGATCGGCTTCGGCGGCGGGATGCATAAGTGCGCAGGGGTGAACTTTGCCAACAACGAGATGATGATCATCACCGCGCTGCTGTTCCAGCAGTTCGACCTGGAGCTGTTGACGCCGGACCCGAAGCCGGTGTACGGGCTGGGCGCGGCGCGGCCGGAGCCGACGCGCGTGCTCTACCGGCGGAAGTAGGGGCGGGTCGTGGCCTGGTCAACCACATCAGGCGTAACGGCATGCAGAAAACTGGAGTCGAGGCTTTAGCCGGTTGGGGTGTGTTTATACGTAGCCAGGCTATCCGGCTAAAGCCTCGACTCCGGTTACTTTCGGCCTTCCTGGTGCGTGCTCGGGGGGTGCGGCTGCCCCGTCAAGGCGTCCCCCAGGGTCGTGACCGCGAGGACGGTCAGGGTGATGGCGAGGCCGGGGAACGCGCTGGCCCACGGCGCGGTCGCAAGATAGCCGCGGCCCTCGAAGAGCATCAGGCCCCACTCAGGCGTGGGTGGGGCCGCGCCCAGCCCCAGGAAGCCGAGCGCCGCAACGCTGATGATCGCCCGGCCGAAGTCCAGCGTCGCCAGCGCGAGCAGCGGCGAGAACACCGCGGGCAGGAGGTGACGCGCCAGGATGTGCGGCGCGGCGCCGCCGAGCGCGACCGCGGCTTCGATGAACGGCGCGCTGTGCAGCGTCAGCACGAGGCTGCGGACGAGCCGCGCGTACCCCGGAATCGACGATATGCCGACCGCCACTGCCAGTGCGGTCAGTCCAGGTCCCATCAGCGCGACCACGAGCAGCGCGAGCAGCAGCGCGGGGAAGGCCAGCAGCACGTCCATCAGGCCGACCCACGCCTGGCTCACCCACCCCTGCGCATAGCCAGCCAGCAGGCCGATCACCGTGCCCGCAACGAGGGCGAGCCCCACGGCGGCCGTCGCTACCAGAAGCGTGACCCGGCTGCCGTAGAGGATGCGGCTCAGGAGGTCGCGGCCGTAGAAGTCGGCGCCCAGCGGATGCGCCGGCGAGGGCGGCGCGAGCTGCGCGGCCAGGTCAATGGCGTCCGGCGGGGCAGGGGCCAGCCACGGCGCAAGCAGTGCGGCCAGCAGGATCGCGAGCAGGCCACCGGCCGCAACCGCCGCAAGCGGCTGCTCGCGCACGCGCTGGCGCAACTGCCTCATTGCCAGCCTGCCCGCGGGTCGAGCCAGCCCGCCGCGAGGTCGACGGCCAGGTTCGCCAGCACGTAGGTCAGCGCGACGACGAGCGCGACCCCCTGCACCAGGGGCAGGTCGCGCCAGAGGATCGCGTCGACGAGCAGCTTGCCCAGGCCGGGCCGGTTGAACAGCGTCTCGGTGACGACGGTGCCGCCCAGCAGGAAGCCGAGCTGCAAGCCCGCCACCGTCAGCACGGGCACCACTGCGTTGCGTGCGACGTGGCGCAGCAGAACCCGCCGCGACGGCACCCCACGCGCCCGCGCGGCCAGGATGTAAGGCTCATCGAGGATGTCGATCAGACTGGCGCGGGTCAGGCGGGCGATAGGCCCTGCGGAGGCAAAGCCCAGCACGAACGCGGGCAGCACGAGGTTGCGCCAGCCATCGGCCCCGCCGGACGGCAGCCACCCCAACCGCACGCTGAACAGCCAGATGAGCAGCAGGCCTGACCAGAACACCGGCACCGCGACGCCGGTCACGGCCAGCGCGCTGGCGAGCCGGTCGCGGGCGCTGCCCGGCCGGCTGCCCGCGGCCAGCCCGAGGCCCAGCCCCAGGACGAGCGCCCAGGCGAACGCGGCGCCGGCCAGGGCGAAGGTGTGCGCGGCCTGTTCGCGGACCAGCGCGGCCACGGGCCGGCCGTTGAACAGGCTCATCCCCAGCTCACCCCGCAGCAGGTTCGCCAGCCAGGTCGCATACTGTGTCGTCAGCGGCCGGTCCAGGCCTAATTCGGCCCGCAGCGCGGCCACCGCGTCGGGCGACGCGCCCGCACGGGCCAGCATCGTTTCTGCGGGATCGCCGGGCAGCAGGTGCACGAGCGCGAAGATGAGCGTGACCACGGCCCACAGGGTGAGCGTGCCCGTCAGCAGGCGGCGGCGCAGGAAGGTGATATCGAAACCCCGTTTGCTCATCCCTATGCACTGGCCTCCGCGGCCATTGTATGCCGTTTCGCGCGAGGGGCCAAGCTGTGCTATGCTCCGAGCGGAGCATACTGAAGGAGGAGGCTATATGACAACGACGTTGGGGACGACCACGGTGACGCAGGTCGCGATCGTGGTGCGAGACATCGAGGCGAAGGCGCGGGCCTGGGCGGAGGTGCTGGGGATGCCCGTGCCGCCGGTCATCATCACCGACCCGGAAGAAGTGGCGCAGACGAAGTACAACGGACAGCCGTCCACCGCACGGGCCAAGCTGGCCTTCTTCAAGCTCGGCCAGGTGTCGCTGGAACTCATCGAACCCATCGGCGAGCCGAGCACATGGAACGACCAGCTCGTGCAGCACGGCGAAAGCCTGCATCACATCGCGTTCCAGGTCGACGGCATGGCGCGGCTGTTGCCGCTGCTGGCCGAGGACGGCATGTCCACGGTGCAGCGGGGCGAGTACACTGGCGGGCGCTATGCGTATGTGGATGCTAC
>JAKPQT010000129.1 GCA_029555885.1 Chloroflexota bacterium
GTGTATTCGCGGCAGGTGATCATGCGGCGCCATCCCGCGCCGGTGCCCGCCGTGGAGCGCAACCTGCTGCGGCCCGAAGCTTCGCACGACGCCTTCGCGATCAGCACGCTGCACGCGAATACCGTGCCGCGGCTGCTCCAACAGGCCGACCCGCTGCCCGGCGCCGATGGGAACGGATTGATCTACGAGCGCGACGGGCAGATGGCGGGCTACCTGGCCGTGATCGAAGGCAAGGCCGGGATCGTGATCAAGCCGTACTTTCATCCCGAAGTATACGAGCAGGCACCGGCTATCATTGCGTCGGCCCTGGCGGTCTTGCCGCGCGCGGCTCACCTGCCCGTCTTTCTGTACGCGCGTGCGTATCAGGACTGGCTGCGAGGCGCGCTAGAACAAGTGGAGTTTGAGCCATGGATCAATCAGGCTTTGATGGTTAAGTACACTTTGGTGCGGGCCGAGCGGGCCGAGCTGGTCAGCCTGCCCGGATTGGAGCCGAATCATTTGCGGCCCCCGGTCGTGGACCGGCCGCTGCCGGTGCACAAGCGTGCCTCCCGGCAGCACACCTTAAACCGAGAAAGCTGGCTGGCGCTCTGGAGGCGCCCCGGCAGAAGACTGAGACAACACGAACCCTATGGAACGCCGAATAACAGATGACCTGGACCAACTCAAAGCCGTCCTGCCCGATTATCTCGTCAAGGCGCTAAACGCGCTCGATCGCGACGAAGACGATCTGCTCGAGGTGATTCTGGACCTGGGACGCGTGCCGACCGCGCGCTTCGTCGAGGATGAAGTCGTCCTGGACGACGGCGAAGTCACCGCCGACACGATCAACTATGTGGCGCAGCGCGTGGGCGAGTTCGACGACGACAACCGCGCGGGGATCGAGCGCACGCTGCATCGCATCAGCGCCATCCGCAACCGCCGCGGGCACATCGTCGGGCTGACCTGCCGCGTGGGGCGTGCGGTCTACGGCACCATCGACATCATTCAAGATATCGTGGAAGCCGGCAACAACGTGCTGCTGCTGGGCCCGCCCGGCGTGGGCAAGAC
>JAKPQT010000142.1 GCA_029555885.1 Chloroflexota bacterium
TGATGAACGGCATCAACTTCACCTTTGCCGGCAAGGGCGTCATTCCGTCGGACACCCTCTACTACCGCGCGCACACGCCCATCCGCGAGCTGCGGCCCGGCGACTTCGACTGGGCCGCGTTGTTCGGGCAGGCGGGCGTGCGCGTGTTCAACACCGGCGGCATCTACACGCTCATCTCCCCCACCTCGTCCGAGCTCGCGCTCGAAGCGGTCGAACAGGCCAACGCGGCCGGCACCTTCGTCTCCGCGGACCTCAACTACCGCTCGAAGGTGGAGCCGAACAAGGCGCGGGCCCGCGAGATCAACCGGCGGATCGCGCCGCACATCGGCTTCCTGGTCGGCAACGACAGCGACCTGTCCGATGCGCTGGGGTATGAGACGAAGGCTCCAGCGGAGGCAACTTACGAGGCGTGGAGCGCCGCATATGCCGAAACTGTGCGCCAGGTCGCGCATGACTATTCGAACCTGAGCCTCATCGGGACACAGTGGCGCGGCGCGACCAACGCAGACCTGGTGAGCTGGGGCGCGGTGCTGTATGACCCGGCGGAAGACCACCTGTACCAGGCCCCGCTGCGGCAGGACATCCCCATCCGCGACCGGACGGGCGGCGGCGACTCCTTTGCATCGGGCGTGCTGGCCGCGCTGCTCAAGGGCAAGGACCTCCAGACCGCCGTCGAGTGGGGCGCGGCCCACGGCATCCTCGTGCAGGAGACGCCGGGCGATATCACGATGGTGGACGAGCGCGCGGTGACCGCAGAGGTCAAGCGCGCACGGGCCAGCGGCGGCGTCCGCGCGCTGCGATAAGGGTGTTTACAGTGACAGATGCAGGTTCGCCTGCATCTGTCACTGTAAGCAACGACAGAGAGGCAATCATGAAGGCAATCTATCTTCTCGGGGCCGACCCGTACTCCTGGATCTACGGCGAGCCGGAGCGCCAGCGCATCGCGCAGCTCGTCGACATCTACGCGCCGCCGCAAACGCCGGACAGCGTGGCTGAGAACCCGGCCGTCCTGGCCGAGGCAGAGGTCTTCCTCTCCGGCTGGGGCTGCCCCCGACTTACGGCGGAGCTGCTGGACGCCGCGCCGAACCTCAAGCTGGTGCTCTACGGTGCGGGCACCATCAAGAGCCTCGTCACCGACGAGTTCTGGGCGCGCGGCATCCCCATCGTCAGTGCGTGGCACGGCAACGCAGTGCCCGTCAGCGAGTTCAGCCTGGCGCACATCCTGCTGGCCCTCAAGTCCGTCTGGCAGCACGTCCATCTGCTCCGCAGCGAGAAGGCGTGGCGTCGCCTGCCCATCGCAGGCGGGTACGAGTCCACGGTCGGACTCGTCTCCCTCGGCGCCATTGGCAAGATCATGGTCCAGCGCCTCCGCACCTTCGACGTCAAGGTCATCGCGTATGACCCCTTCGTGACGGCTGAACAGGGCGCGGCGCTCGGTGTCGAGATGGTCAGCCTGGACGAGCTGTTCCGCCGCGCGGACGTCGTGTCGGTGCATACGCCCTGGCTCAAGGAGACCGAGGGGCTCATCACCGGCGCGCACATCGCCAGCATGAAGCCGTACTCCACATTCATCAACACCTCGCGCGGCGCGGTCGTATGCGAGACGGAGATGCTGGACGTCCTGAAGGACCGGCCGGACCTGGTGGCCGTCATCGACGTGACCTACCCGGAGCCGCCTGCGCCCGATTCGCCGCTCTACACGCTGCCCAACGTACTGCTGACACCCCACATTGCAGGCGCGATTCACAACGAGTGCCGCCGCATGGGACAGATGATGATCGCGGAGCTGGAGCGCTTCCTCGCGGGCCAGCCGCTCAAGTGGGCGGTGACCCGCGAGCAGGTCGCGATCATGGCGTAGGAGATAGGAGATGACCTTTCGCCTCTCGGACATTCACGCGGCCCTCGCCATCAAAACGGCGATGGAGGTCGAACGCACGGAATACCTGGACCACATGACCTTCCGCGCAAACCGGCGGCCGCTGTTCACCGAACCGTTCGGCCCGCTGCTCGGCCTGAAGGAGGAATGGGCGGCCCAGGGCGCAGCGCCGGAGGAACTCGACATGTCCGCGTTCCGCTATCGCCGGCCGCAGTACGGCCACGTGCCCGTCAACACGGGCTGGCACGGCGGGCCGGAGGAAGAAATCCTCGAGACGACCGCGGACCATATCATCGCGCGCGACAGGTACGGCCGCCGCGTCAAGCTGCCCGTCGGTTACGCGACCCTCGCGCTGCCGCTCGACTACCCCGTGACGAACATGGCCGACTGGCGCAAGATCAGGCAGCACTACGAATTCTCGGAGGACCGGTTCATGCCGGGCTGGGAGGAGACCGCTCGGCAGCACCTCGCCGCGGGCCGCGTGGTGTCCGTCTCCATCCCTGGCGGGTTCGACGAGTTGCGCGAGCTGATGGGCGACGCCGAGGCGTGCATGGCCTTCCTCAGCCAGCCGGAGCTGGTGGATGACGTGCTGGGCACGATCGCTGACACAGCCTACCGCGTGCTCGACCGCGTGTCCGCCGCGGTGCGAGTCGACCAGCTCATGGTCCACGAAGACTTCGCGGGCAAGAGCGGCCCCCTCATCGGCCCGCGCCAGATGCGGCGGTTCATCGTACCCTACTACCGCCGCGCATGGGATCTGTTAGCCTCCCGCGGCGCGCGACTGTTCTGGATCGACTCCGACGGCGACATTGCGCCCATCCTGCCCGACCTCATCGACGGCGGCATCAACGTCATCTTCCCCGTCGAGCCGGTGGGCCGGATGGACATGGTGCAGTTGCGCCAGGAGTACGGCACGCAACTTGCCTTTATCGGCGGGCTGGACAAGCACGTGCTGCGCCGCAGCCGGGCCGAGATTCGCGCGGAGCTGGAGTATAAGATTCCGCCGATGGTCGCGTCGGGCGGCTGCATGCTCGGCCTCGATCACCGCATCCCTAACGGCACGCCGCTGGAGGCCTACCGGTATTATGTCAAAACCGCCTGGGAGATACTGGAAGCTGAAGGCCGGAAGCTGGAAGCTGGAAGCTAGAGGAAGCAGGATGACACATACACCTACCCTCGCAGAACTCGCGCTTGCGGCGGGCGCGGTCACCCCGACCCCGCGGCAGCTCGCCTGGCAGGAGCTGGAATTCAACGCGTTCTTCCACTTCGGCATCAACACCTTCACCGATCGCGAATGGGGCGACGGGACCGAGCCGGAGGAGGTGTTCAAC
>JAKPQT010000155.1 GCA_029555885.1 Chloroflexota bacterium
TGCGCTTCGAAAACGTCTCGTTTGCATATTTCCGCCGCCACAAGGTCCTGTCCGATGTGAGCTTCGAGGCGCGGCCCGGCCAGGTCATTGCCCTGCTCGGCGCAACCGGCTCCGGCAAGTCCACGATCATCAACCTCATCCCCCGCTTCTACGACCCAACCGAGGGACGCATCACCATCGACGGCCATGACATTCGCGGGGTGACGCTCAACTCGCTGCGCGACCAGGTCGGCATCGTGCTGCAGGAGACCTTGCTGTTCGCGGCGCCGATTCGGGAGAATATCGCATTCGGCCGACCGGACGCGACTGACGCGGAAATCATCGCGGCCGCGCGCGCGGCCCAGGCGCACGCGTTCATCATGGCAACCGCAGACGGCTACGACACCCACGTAGGCGAGCGCGGCATTACGCTCTCCGGCGGGCAGAAGCAACGCGTCGCCATTGCCCGCGCGCTGCTCAAGGACCCGCGCATCCTCATCCTCGATGACGCCACGGCCAGCGTGGACACCGAGACCGAGCATCTCATTCAGCAGGCCCTTGCGCGGCTGATGGAGGGGCGGACATCGTTCGTCATCGCGCAGCGGCTCAGCACGCTGCGCCGGGCGGACCTCATCCTCGTGCTCGAAAGGGGCCGCATCGCTGCGCGCGGCACGCACGAGGAACTGCTGCGCACATCCGGTCTGTACGCGGAGGTCTATCACCGGCAATTACGGCCGGAGACCGTCGTCTCGGAGAACCCCGTCCTGACGGAGGGCATGGAATCCTAGCCGAATGACCTCAGCGGACGAACAGGTTGGTCTGCAGGGAGAGAGTGCCCCTATGAGACATCCAGTTACCCTGGCAATCATCAAGACGTTTGCGAAAGCAATCTTGCTCACCGCTGTCATCGGGGCCATCATCGCGGCTATCGGTTACATCAACAAGTGGAATTCGTCGCTACCATACAGCAATGCGTTCTTCATAGCGGGTTCTCTGATGATCATTGCGGGAGCATCGGCCCGCTACGCTGCCGGTCAACAGATGAGCGCCTTCCGGTCGCTCGGCTCAGAGAGCTTCCGCGACATGAGCAGCAGCGAACGCGCAGACTTCATCGTCAACATCAGCAGTTCGCTGAGCACGGTCATATTGGGCATACTGACAGGGATGCTGCTGATCGTCATCTCTGCGATTGCAGCGAGAATCAGATAATCACGCAGTATCAAGGAAATCAAGGTGACTTTTTCGATCGGTTCGTCCAGCCCCGGCATGGGGCCCGGGGGTGCGCTGGAGCGGTTCGGCCAGCCGCTGGAGCGCCGCGGGTTCGACCGGCGCATCCTCGTCCGGCTGCTCGCTTATCTGCGCCCGCACGCGCGCCGCATGAGCCTCGCGCTCATGCTCATGCTGGTCGCTTCCGGCCTCGCGCTGGCCGCGCCCTATCTCGTTAAAGTCGCTATCGACCAAGACATTACTGCAGGCGACCTGCCCGGTCTGGCTCGCACGACTGCGCTGCTGGCGGGCGTCTTCCTGGCCCAGTATGCGACCTCCTCGGTCCAGCAGTACCTGCTGTCGTGGGTGGGCCAGCGCGTGCTGTCCGGCCTGCGCGGCGACCTGTTCCGCCACCTGCAGGAGCTGCATCTGGGTTATCACGACACGCACATCGTCGGCGTCACCATCTCGCGCGTCATCAGCGATGTCGGCGTCATCAACGACCTGCTATCGCAGGGCCTCGTCACGCTGATCGGAGACACCGTGGTGCTGTTCGGCATCATCGGCGTCATGCTGTCGATGAGCCCGCGGCTGGCGCTGCTGGCCTTCGCCGTGCTGCCCTTGATGCTGCTCGCTACCCTGCTGTTCACACGGCGGGCGCAGATCGCCTTTCGCAACACGCGGGCGCGCGTGGCCGCAGTGGTCGGCGACCTGGCCGAGAACATCATGGCAATGCGTGTAATCCAGGCGTTTGCCCAGGAAAATGCGTCCTATGAGCGCTTCGAGGAAGTCAACCGGGCCAACCGCGACGCGCACATCGACGCGATGTCGCTCTCCTTCGTATTCCTGCCGACCGTGGAGTTCCTGGGGATGCTCGCAACCGCGGTGGTCTTGTGGTTCGGCGGCAAGGCCGTGGCCGCAAACGAGCTGACCCTCGGCGTGGTGGTCGCGTTCCTGGCCTATGTCTCGCGCTTCTTCCAGCCCATCCAGGAGCTCAGCCAGCTCTACACGACGGTCCAGTCTGCAATGGCCGGCGGCGAACGCGTGCTGGAGTTGCTGGACACGGAGCCTGCGGTGGCCGACCGGCCCGACGCAATCGAGATGCCGCCCATCGCAGGCCGCATCGAACTGCGCAACGTTTCCTTTGCATACCTGGAAGACCAGACGGTGCTTCACGACGTCAACCTGACGGTCGAGCCGGGCCAGACGGTCGCGCTCGTCGGACCGACTGGCGGCGGCAAGACGTCGATTGCCAGCCTCATCGCACGCTTCTACGATGTCCAAACCGGCGCGGTGTTGATCGACGGACTGGACGTGCGCGAGGTGCAGCAGCGCTCGCTGCGCCGCCAGATGGGGCTGGTGCCGCAAGACCCGTTCCTGTTCTCCGGAACGCTTGACGACAACATCCGCTTCGGCCGCGTCGACGCGGCGGAGGCGGAGGTCATCGCGGCCGCGCAACTCGCGAACGCGCACGAGTTCATCAGCGCACTGCCGGATGGCTATGCGACCGTCATCCAGGAAGGTGGCAGCAATCTCTCCGTGGGCCAGCGCCAGCTCATCTGCATCGCGCGTGCGGTGCTGGCCGACCCGCGCATCCTGATCCTGGACGAGGCGACCGCCAGTGTGGACACCATCACCGAGGCGCTGATCCAGGATGCGCTGAAGCGACTGCTGGAGGGACGCACCGCAGTCATCATTGCGCACCGCCTCAGCACCGTACGCGACGCGGACCTGATTTGCGTGGTGCAGGGCGGGCAGATCGTGGAACGCGGCGCACACGATGCCCTGCTGGCCGCGGGCGGCCTGTACCGCGAGCTGTACGAGCGGCAGTTCGTGGAAGAACGCACCCCTCAGCAAGCCAGAGTCACATCGTAAGCAGCCGCTCGATCACCCACTGAATCAACCAGACCGCCACCGGCAGAAGCAGCGCCGCGGCCACTCCGCGCGGTGTCCCCGGCTGCCACGGCCAGGTCGGGCTCGTGAGAATGGCCTGGCGCTCAGCCCGCAGGGCGGTCAGGGCATCGTTCAAGGCGCTGGCATCGCCCAACTCCCCGCCCCCGGTTCGCCCATAGAGCAGCCCGCGCACGTGCTGCAAGACCGCCGCATTCTCCGCCAGGGCCCGGTCCTTCGCATCTACCAGGAGATTGTGCGCGCCGACGAGGGGCCAGAGGAAGGACACCAGCGCGAAAACCGGGAATAGCACGCCGAAGGCGATGCCCGCGGCGTCGGTGATCAGGCCCGGCACGGTCGCATACCACCCGTAGGGCAGCAGCAGCAACCCGATAGCAGTGAGGGCACTCACGCGCGAGAAGTGAAACAGCGGCTGTACCTGGTCAATGTCGATGCGCGTATGCTCCATGTAGATGTGACCGATCAAGCGGAGTTGATGATAGGTGTGATAGAACAGTGCGCCGAAGACGAACCATGTCAGCACCAGCCACGCCTCGATGAAGTAGTGCTGGCCATCCGTCCAGACAAATGTCCGGAACGCCTGCGGCAGGGCAAGCCGCTCCAACGCCACCGCTGCCGCCCCCACAGCAGCACCGACCACGCTGCACAGGAACGTCTTGTCCGTGGGTAGGGTCGTCAGCCGGTAGCGCAGTTCCTCATAGCCCACGTCATCACATTCCAGCAGGGTCCGCATGCGTTGGAGGGCACGCGCGGCCCGCGCGTCGAGCAGATGTAGGAATGCGACCGTATAGACCGGCCCCAGCGCCAGGATGATGTGGAAAGGGTAGATGCTGCCCAGCCCGTGACCCGTATGGAGCCAGTCATTCAGAGCAAAGAGCGCGATGGCGAGCAGCCCTGCCGCCGCGTAGAGGAGCGACGCAGGCCCCCGGACGCGACCGACGCGCTCTGTCAGCCGGTCCAGCCAACTCGGCGGATAGGGCCGGATGTCCACCTGGACGGCGGGAGTTGCGATGCGCATCTGCTCCATCCTACACGCAGACGACTTGGTGGGATTACTTGCGCTCCTATCGTACCATAATTGCACCAATACGCAAGCCGCCTTCGCCTGCGGGCTACAATTGCTGGTGTGAAGCCGGGCCATCTCTCTACGCTCGTTGCGCCATGTTGCAACTATGACGGGCTTAAGTATATAATCTGCACAACGATTTTGCTAACTGAGGATATGCGCCGGACGAGTCGATATCCGCTTACGGGTATGGTCGAGTGGGAAGAGAGACGAGGCGACATGGTTGAGATCATCCGCTCGCGCAAGAAAATGTCGCGCAAGGTTTTTCTGCGGCTGGGCGGCGCACTGCTCGGCAGCGCGGCCCTGGCTGCCTGCACGCCCCGGCGCATGGGGCTGGGCCCGCACGGCAGCAGCATCGTGCAGATGGTGTACCAGGACTGGCAGAGCGAGTACTTCTCCGGCATGGCGCAACAGATGCTGGAGCAGTTCCACGAGACGCACCCCGATATTCACGTCTTCTACACGCGCGATCCAGATAACCTCTACGAAGAGATGGTGGACGACTTCGCGGCGCAAACGCCGCCCGATGTCTTTCAGGGCTGCTGCGAGTACTTCCCCATCTGGGCGCAGAAGGGCTACCTGCTAGATTTGGGGCCGTATATCGAGGCAGACCTGGACAGGAATACGCTGGAAGACTGGGATCCGGCCCACTACAAAGCCCTATCCATTGCGGACGGCCAGCAGTTTGGCCTGCCCAAATATCAGGGCACACTGGCTCTGTACTACAATAAGGACCTGTTCGACCGTTACGGCGTTTCCCATCCGGACGACCAGTGGACCCACGGCGATTACTACCTGGCGATGCGCCGCTTCATCGCGGATCGGGCACGCATCGGCGAGAACGTAGTGTGGGGCAGCATGTTGAATGTGGCGTGGGATCGCATCCAGGTCCACGTCAACGCATGGGGCGGTCACCTCGTGGACCCATCTGACCCAACGCGCAGCCTCATGGACCAGCCTGAGGCGCTGGCCGCGATGCAGTGGATCCGCGACCGCATGTGGGGCGACAAGGTTATGGCAACCCGGCTGGATGTGCAGGGCGACTCCACGCGCGATGCTTTCATCCGCGGCAAGGTCGCCATGGTCGAAGAAGGCTCCTGGGCACTGAAGGATATCCTGGAGAAAGCCGACTTCCGCATCGGCGTCACCACGCTGCCATCGGGGCCGGGGGCCAAGGTCACCCTCTCGACTACCGACGCCTATGCCATCTACAGAGAAACCCGCTATCCCGAGGCGGCCTGGGATTTGATCAAGTTCCTGACGAGTGCGGAATACTGCCGGGCCATGGCGCGAACTCAGCTCTTGCAGCCCGCGCGCGCCTCGCTGGTCAACGAGTGGCTGCAATACGTGCAGCAGGCCTATCCCGAGCAGACCCGTAACATGACCCTGGCCGCGTTTACTGAGCCGCGCATCTACAACTACTCGGTCATACCAGAGATTTTCGCGAACATGGATGCTGCCCGGCAACTGACCCTGCCTGCGTTCGAACAAATCTTCACGTTCGGGCGTGCACCGGTCGGTTCCATGCATGATGTCTCGGCGCGCGTGCAGGCTGCTCAACGGCCGGCGCAATCAGGGAAGGACAAGTCTAGTGATAGCTGAGGTTGAGACTCGCAGCGAGCTACGCCCCGCGATGAGGCGTCGCGTCACCCAGCGACAACAGTGGCGCACGCGGCTGATTGCGGGGATGACGATCCTGACGCTCCTGGCTTTGGGCGGGCTGGCAACTGCGGCCTACCTCTTTTATCGCGACGCGGCCTCGGACTTGGTGGTCGAGAACGACCGGCAGGTGGCCTTCCTGTCCGCCGTGCGCCTCAAGGACGAAATGCTGAAGTTCACTGCGGAACTGGATGCCGTGGCGCGCTCACGCGATTTCCTTGCCCGTGACCCTGAGATCCAGGGCCGCGCGTTATCCAATGCTGCCAACCGGCTCAAGATCTTCGATGGCGGAGCCGTGTTCATGGACTCGTTTGGCCGCGTGCTGATGACCGAGCCTCCACGCAGCGAGTTTGTCGGCAACGATTGGTCTGACCGGGACTTCTTCCGCAGCCAGTTGCAGGTGTCCGGCCCCTTTTTCTCCAACGCCACGACCGTAGGCCCCAACGAACCGGCGGTCATCGTGGTCAGTGTTCCCGTCCTGGGCGAGAACTCGGAGCTGGTCGGCGTGCTGGCAGGCATGTTCCGTCTGGGCGAGCCGCGGGTCAGCTCGTTCTATGCAGCCATCGTCCGCCTGCGCATCGGCGGCAGCGGCAACACCTACGTGGTGGATGGCAACGGCAAAATCCTGTACGACTCTGGCTACACGCGCATCGGCCAGTCCATGAATATGTCGCGCTATGCACAGGCCGACCTCCCCGGCACTGCGGAACACACGCGGGATGAGGAAAACAACGACATCATCGAGGCATATGCCGGCGTGCCTGGTACGGACTGGGTGCTGATTACCGAGGACGACTGGGCCATCGCCACAGACTCCTTCCGGCGCAATTTCTCAGTTCTGGTCGTGCTTCTGGCCCTGGGAATGCTCCTGCCAACTTTCGGCGTGGCCCTCCTACTGCGCGGGCAGCGTGCCGAGATCACCGCCCAGGACCAGGCCGAGCAGGAAACCCGCATCATGCGCCAGATACGCCAGCGCATCATCCCGCGCCACTTGCCTCTGTTACCTGGCTGGGACACTGCGGTCTACTACCATCCGACCAGCTTCGTCGGCGGGAACTTCTACGACTGCCGGTTGCTGCCCAACGGGGACCTGATGCTCTTTATCGGTGATGTGGCCGAGCGCGGGATCCCGGCTGCGCACGTCCTCGCCACTGCGCGTGCCGCGCTGCGCAGTTCAGCCTGCCAGATACTGATGCCTGCAAGTGCGCTGGAACACGCCAACAAGCTGCTCGCGCCCGAGTTGGGGCCGGATTCCGCGGTGGCCTGCCTCTATGCCAGCCTGCATCCGCCGACCGGCAGCTTCCGATACGCCAACGCAGGATTCTCTTCGCCGCTGCTCATTCGCGAAGGCGTGACATTCGAACTCCAGGGCAAGGACAGTCCCCTGGGCATGAGCCTCGACGTGGACTTCCACGAGCAGGAAGTCATCCTGCAGCCGGGAGACTGCGTTGCCTTCTACAGCGAGAGCCTGATCGAGGCACACAAGCCGGGAGGCGCAGTTTTCGGCCTGGAACGCCTGAAAGTGGTGCTGGCGAGCAGCCAGCCTCAGGCCGGCGCGCTAACCAATAACGTACGAGAGGAGCTGCTCGCCTTCGTTGGTGAAGAGTGGCAGCAGGAGGACGATGTGACGCTCTTCGTACTGGAGCACAAGCTCACCAACGAGCCATCGACCCCGCTTGCATCCGCCCGGGATGAAGCCAATATACCCTTCTCCGCAGATACGGAGATCGACCTTTAGGGATGTGAAGCAACCATGAATGCAGGCAAGCCCAAGAAGGTGGATATCCTGGAACGGCTCAGCCGGATAGTGACGCTGGCGGTGTTCGTAGTCGCAGTGGTTGCCTCCGTCGTCGCGCCGATCATCGCGCTCTCCTGGAGCCACCAGCCTTTCCCCGGCTTCCTCGTCGACCAGACTCTCGTCGTCAACGACACCCGAGGCGACGGCTGGACGGGGCGCGAGAAGGGGATGCAATTCCGTGAGCGGCTAATACGCGTGGATGGCTTACAGGTCAATACTTCGCAGGAGTTCCAGGCCGTGCTTGCGGCGCGAAAGGTTGGCGACAGCATCCCGATTTTCGTCCGGCGCTATGACCAATCTGCCCGCCTCTACCCCGATGTCAGGCTGATGGAGTTCCCCCGGCGAGACCTGGTGCGGCTCTTCTGGCTGCCGTACCTGTTAGGGCTGGCATACATGGCGATCGGCCTGTGGATTTACCGGGTGCGCGGCATGACGCGGCCCGGCCGTTCGCTGGCCTTCTTCTGCTTCAGCACCGCTCTCGTCATGGTGTTCTACTTCGACATCTTCACCACGCACAACGCCACCCTGCTCTGGTCGGCCGCAGTCGCCGGTATCGGCGGTGCCCTCATCAGCCTGGCGCTACGTTTCCCGGACGAGCTGCGCACCGTCACCCGCAACGCCTGGCTGCTGATGGTGCCCTACCTGGTCTCCATTGTGTTCGCCATCTGGAATGCGCGAGCGCTGCTCAACCGGGTGGACCCTTACGCATATCTGGATGCGCGTAACGCCACTTTCCGCTATGCAGCCGGGGGCGCGCTTTTCTTCCTGGCGATGGTCGTGTTCCGCGCGCTGGCCGGGCGCACCCAGATTGTGCGGGTACAGGCGCGCATCGTGCTCCTCGCGAGCATCATCGCCTTCACCCCGCTGATGATCTGGATCCTGGCCGCGGTGTTCGGCGTCTTCCTGCGCTTTGACCCGCTGCTCTACATGCCTTCGCTCGTCATCTTCCCGCTCGGCGTGGCAATCGCCATCTTCCGCTATCGCCTACTGGAGATGGACGCCATCGTGAACCGCACGATCCTGTGGGGCACGCTGACCGCCATCCTGGCCGGCGTGATGAGCGTGACCGTCTCGCTCCTGCAGAAGTTCTTCATCGCGGTGACCGGCGAGGAAAGCGACGTCGCCGTGGTCCTGACATCGCTCATCCTGGTGTCGGCCTTCACGCCGGTGAAGTCACTCCTGCAATCGTTCGTCGACCGGCGGTTCAAGGAAGCGCCGGATACGACGAAGCCGCTACGCGCGTACGGTGAGGAAGTGCGGGCCTATCTGCAGATGAGGGACACGGAGCAAATCGTGATGCGGCTGCTCGAAGAGGCGGCGCGCAGCCTCGGCGCGGCGTCGGGCGCGGTGAACCTGACCACAGACGGCCGCGTGCGGACGGTGTGCACCTACGGGGTCTGGCGCGGGGATGCGCTGGCCGCGGCGCCGCTGGATCACGGAGGACGACAGTACGGGCTGCTGCTGCTCGGCCCGCGTCGCGACGGCGAGACGTACACCGCGGCGGAATTTGCTGCCCTGCAGCAGGTGGCACAGACCGTCGCCCATGCGCTCCATCATGCGGAAGCCGCCGATGACCGGCCCGCGGCCCTGGCGCCCGCGCGCTGAGGGCGACGCCGGCTCCCGGCTCAGACTCACGCAAAGACGCCAAGGACGCAAAGTATCTGTATCAGGTGAGCTTTGCGCTCTTAGCATCTTTGCGTGAGCAGAAGCGAGTTCGATCCTACTGCCGCCTGACCGAGGCCTTCGAGCGCGTCTCCTGCAGTTCCACGCGCGGCGCGCGCTGCTCCAACACTGCGCACGAGATTTCGACGATCTCCTCCATCTCGTAGGGCGTGTGGACGCCGACGCATACCATGTCGATCGGCCGCAGCGTGGCCCAGGAAAACGCCAGCCCGACCAGGGGCGGAAGCCGTCCTGCAGCCAGCGGCTTGATGGTGATGACCGGCTTCTGCGCGTTCCAGATCATCCGCTGCACCCAGTCGAT
>JAKPQT010000161.1 GCA_029555885.1 Chloroflexota bacterium
CGGCGTCGCCGTCGGCGTGTGAGTCGCCGTCGGCCTTACGATGTCGTAGTACTGAATTTCCAGCCGGGGCCGCAGGTCCACCGCGCCGGCATTGGCCGTGTAGAGATAGAACTGTGCGTTGCGGTCGCTCGTACCCTTGAGCCAGAGGCCGTGGTTGCTGGCCGGCTGCTCCGCCCAGCCCTGCACCAATGCCGTGACATCCAGCGTCACCCACCCGCTCAACTGACGCAGGTCGACCGCAGCCGCGGGGGCCGGATCCCGGTCGCTGCTGCCCAGCGCGCCCGGCTGCTGCCACAGCACGCTGGCCGTGGCCCGGTTCCAGGTGGCGGCCGTCTCGCTCCACGGACGCAGCAGGCGATGCGCGGACACATTCAGCGGTATGGCATATGTGCTCGATCCGCCATAGTGATAAGTCTGGAGGGTAGCGGTCATCACCCGCGCGCTCGCGGGCAGCGGCGCCAGATCGAAGCGTAGCACGCTGAACATCTTGTCCGGATGGCCGAGCCACATGCCCTCAGCCGTGCCGTAATTCTTGTCGGGATACCAGGAGGTCAGATAGGTGTCGGTCAGGCCATTATAGCCATCCACTCCCGGCTGGAGCACGAGCGTCTTCGGCTTGCCGGGCAGCGCGACGACATCCACCATATGGATGATCTCATCGCCGTCCTTCAGGTTATAAATACGGAAGTCGGAGCCCGCGCGACCGCCCCCGCCCGGCAGTGCATTGCCGAACTCGACCTCGGTCAGTTCGAAAACGGCCTTGCGCCAGGTGCGCGTGTTCGTCTTCGTCACCGTGCCGCCCAGCAGGTCGTCGCCCGCCAGCCCATCATAGCGCAGCTCCCAGCGATCCGTGCCCTGGTCATAGTAGGTCACGGTGATGGTCGCACGGTAGTTGTTGGCGTAGGCATAGGCCTCGTCCACGTCGAAATACATGCTATTGTTGCCCGTGGCCTGATCCGTGCGTCGCGTGTAGCGCCCCTCTGCGGCCGTCCCGACGTTGAAGAGGGGCACGGTCTTGCCGCCCGGCACCGCGTCGTTCTGCACCAGATAGAATTCGAAGTTGCCGTAGTCGGGGAACCAGTCGAACTCCGTCTCGCGCAGCGCCACCCACGCGCTCGGAATGTCGGGCGCACGCTTGCCCAGGTAATGGCTGGCAAACTGGAGGAGGTCCTGGCGGTCGGCCGCGGTCACCACGTTCGTGTCAAGCGCGAGGAAGTCAGCGCGCTTATCGAGCGCGTTATACAGGCCCCACATGGTGTTCGTGCGACCTTCGATGCTAAGGCTGACGTTCGCGCCCTCGAAGGCAGTCGGCACCTGGTCGCCCCAGGTCAACAGGGGGTCATACTGGCCTGCCAGATAGGCCGGATGCGTCGGGTCCGTGATAATCGCATCCGAGCCGCCGTCCGGCTTAAGCCCGTTGTGCTTGAGCCCGACCCCAAGCGCCGCCGCATAATCCGTGAACGCGCGGCGTTCCTTGCGCTCCAGATAACGCGGCGCATACTGGAGGAAGAGTTCCTTGTTCGGGAAAGCCTGGCGGTAGAGATCGGTCGACCAGTTGACCGTCTTGATCCACAGGCTGCTGGTCAGCCCTGCCGCTTCAAGGCAGGGGTCGTGCTTGTCCTCTGCGGGCGCGGTTTCCCCGAAGATGCCGGTCGAAATCTCGATCCAGGCGACGCGCGGGTCACTGTTATAGCGCGCGCCGAACGCCTTGATGAGCTTGGCGAAGGCATTCTGGTAGGAGGCATCCCAGTAGCGGGGGATTTCGGTGCCGCTGCACGTGATGACGATATTGGGCGTGCTGGTCTTGAGATGGGCGGGCACGCTGGACCCGCCGCAGCACTCGCCATCATAGGAATTGATGCGCAGGCCCGCGCGCTTGCCCTGGCTCGCCATATCCGCAATGAACTTGTCGATGCTGCCCCAACTATACTTGTTGGCCGCGTATTCGATGTTCTTCCAGGTGAAGATCATCTCTCCACCGACGACCGGATAGGTCTGGGGGTCCACTTTGCTCCAGTCGTAGAAAACGTAGATGCCGGGAGGGTGCGCGTCGGGCAGCCGGATAGTCTCCGGCTGCTCGTTGGAAACCACCTCCGTGCCTCCGGGGGCGACGGGAGCGGCGTGACTGGCGGAGGCCATGCTGAACAACAACAGCAGGCCGGCCAGCGCCAGGTATCTTTTCATGCTCCATCCTGTTCTGGCTGCTCTACGGGACGCCATAGGTAATGACGAGCTGCGGGCGCAGGGCCGGGTCGGGATACTCACGACTGGCGAACTGCACCTCTACGTTGGCTTCGCTATCACCGGCCTGCGCAAACAAGATCATCCCGTAGTTCTGACCGGGGTTGCGCACCCAGCTCGCAGCCAGCACAGTCACGTCGAAGACGTACCACTGGCCGCCCGCAGTGATGTGCCGGGGCGCGCTGGCCCAGGTCGAATGGTCGCTATTGAGAGCCTGCGCGCCGGGTTGCGCCCACGGCTGTCCGGCAGCAGATTGGGTCCAGGTGGCGTCGGCCTCGCTCCACGAGCGCAAGAGGCCGCGCACCTCACCGCGCAGGTCATGCGTTGGTGCAGTCGGCACGTACAATCTGAGTTCTGCCCGCTCAACGACTGCGCTGACGGGCAGGAAATTCATACCAAAGCGCAACACGGGGGACTTGGTCGTATTGTTGGCCTGCGTGCGCGAGAAGAAGAGCCGCAGGTCGCGATCATCGCCTTGCGGCGTGGCCGGCTCCCATGAATCCAGCGTGGTATCGGTCGCCGCCATATAGCCGTTGACGCCCGCCTGCAACGTGATCGTGGTCAGCTCCAGCGGCGGCAGCGGATAGTTGCGCAGCACGAGGGGCAGGTACAGTTTCTGCGGCCGCGGCGTCAGCGACGGCGTGAAGGTTGGCCCCGGCGTCGGGGTGAGCGTGGCAGTCGGCCGCGGCGACGGCGTAAAGGTTGGCGTGGCCGTGGCTTGCTGGCCCAGCGGACAGTCCAGGCGGAAAGTGTATGGGCCGGCGGCACCCTCATATCCGTCCACCGCGAGCAGGTAGACGCCGGGTTCGGCCTGATAGGTCAGGAAGGCATCTCCCGCAGCCACACATGACTCCGGAAACACATAGCGCGTCAGGAAAAGGTCCAGGTCGGCGGCCGCGGACAGCAGCGTCACCGAAACCGGCTGCGCTTCGTTGACTTCGATGCGGTACACGAGCTCCGGCCCGCTCTCGTGCCAGCCGGGCTGGCAGCTATAGCGGCTGACATTGTTCTTACCGGTGTTCGTGTCGCCTCGATATACCCCGCCGCAATAGGCCGTCTCTGCGTTCGAGGCATCCAGGGCGGGCTGGAGCGTGGCTGTCGGTGTCAGGGTCGGCGGCAGATATGCGCCGAAGTCCAGGGTGACCAGCGTGCCGTCCGCCACGAAGACGCTGTAAGCGGCCTGCGTCGTCAACTGGTATCCTGCCAGTGGCACAGCCGTCACCTGGTAGACGCCGGGCGCCAGTCCCGCCAGCCGGTACGCGCCGTTGGCGTCGCTCACCGTGGAGACGGTTGCGGTGCCCTGCGCGGTGACGGTCAACCCGGCCAGGGGCGGCTCGTCCGGCCCGTAGACCCCATCGGCATTCAGGTCGTGCCAGGCGCGGCCGGCCACGCCGCCTGTTCCCGGCTGCAAGGTGGGCGTCGGCGTGTTGAGCAGGCGGCTGCCCGACGCAAACGCCGGCAGTGCCAGGAGCGCGGCAAACACCAACAGCGCGGACACCAGCGCCACCGTCCGCCAGAACAGCGCACCATTACGTCGAGCTCGCATGAGAGTCTCTCCCGCAGCCGGTGGGACGCGGCTGCCGATCGTCACCGTGCCACCTTGTAGGATTGGACGAGGTCACGGTCCGACAGGGTCACGTCGCTCTTGCGTCCCAGAAAGTAATAGCCCGACGCAGCGGCGATGGCCGCCGGCTGCTTGACCAGATAGGCGTCGAAGTACTTGAGCCAGAACGAGGTCAGGCTGGCAAAGAGATTGAGCAGATGGCGCGTGCGCCGCCCGCGTGCAAAGCTGCGCAGGAAATAGGTGTACGACCAGGCCAGCGCCATGCCGGGGCCGCACGTCACGCCGCTGTCCACCTCGCTGAACTGGCGGAACAGGCGGCGGTGGCCCCAGTAGCTGAAACGCTCGAAGTCATAGCGCCCGCCGTGCATCTGCTGCATGAAGGGCGTGTCGGCATAGACCAGGGCGTTCGGCTTGAGCACGCGGTGAATCTCCCCGGCCACGCGGTGCGGGTCCACGACGTGCTCTAGCACGGCCTGGACGATGACGCCGTCGAAGGTGTTCGTCGGAAAAGGGATGTCGTGGCCGTCGCAGATGAGCTGGGTGCGCGGGCCGAAGGAGACATCGCTCTCGACCAGCTCGATGCGTGCATCCGCGGCCAGCCGCTCCATGCCGTCGCCCAGCACGCTGCCACCCAGCACAAGCACCAGCGGATCGGGTGTCGCGTCGAGCAGCAGCCGGGCGAACCGGTCGAAGTTCTCGGCGGCCAGGACGTTGCGGCTGATCTGCGGCGTGATGCGGTCGAGCCACCGGCTGGCGCGGCTCGGCTTGAGGTTATAGAACGTATTGCGCTGCTCCACGAAGTCCGCCAGCGTAAAGACGCTGTTGGCCTCATGGATCAGGACGGGGCTGCCGTCCAGGATGGGATACACCTGCCCGCACTCTGCGTCGGTGCAGATGTAACGGGCCGGCTCGCATGCGAGTTCGCCCTGGCAGGCGGGACATCGCAACAAGCTCTGGGCGCGCGCAGAAAGCGGTCTGGCTGGCATACGCAACTCGGTCAGCGCGTGGCGCTGTCGATTCATAGGCAACGCCCGGCGAATGGATAATCCGCTTCGCCGGGCGCAGTCCTCTAGCTCAGATATACAGGGCCGGCGCGATCCTTACCGCAACACCAGCGGCAGGTACACGCGGCGCACCTCAGTGGTCATCGTGGTCGTGGGCGTCGCCGTCACTGTCGGCGTCGCCGTGGCGGTGACTGTCGCCGTCGCCGTCGGCGTCGCGGTCGCGGCCTGTTGATAGCCGACATCGAAGCCGGAAAGCGTCTGGTTGGCATTGACGACGAACGTCAGCGAGTACGACGAAGTCATGTAACCGGGCGGCGGCGTCTTCTCGACCAGCTTGTACTGCCCTGGCGCGACCGCCGCGAAACGGAACACGCCGTCGGCGCCGGAAGTCGCCGTGTAGACCTCGACGTTGCCCATATTGAGCAGGGCCATTACCGCACCCTGCAGCAGCGGCTCACCGGCATTGTATGCGCCGTTTTTGTTGGTGTCCTGGTACGCGCGGCCCTCGACCACACCCGTCGTCGGCGTGGACGTTGCAGTGGCAGTGGGCGTGTGGGTCTGTGTCGGCGTCACGGTCACGGTCGGCGTATGGGTCGGCTCCACCACTGCGCCCAGCTTCTCGACCTCGACCTTGTGCACCCACTCGTTGCCGTCAGCCGTGCCGTTCGGCGCGCGGCTGTCCAGGTAGAAGTCGGTGGAGCCGGTCAGGCCATTGGCGAACTTCCCGTCGTTCACGGTAAAGGTGATTTCCTTGTAGGTCTTGGTGTTCGTCTTGGTGACGGTGCCCGCGACCTTCTCACCGGTCGTGCTGTGATACTTCAGCGACCACTGGTCCGTGCCGATGTCGAAGTAACCGACCGTAATCTTCGCGCTATAGACCTGCGTGCCAGGAATGTAGCCGTCATCAATGCGGAAGAACATATACGGGTTATTCGTGGCCTGGTCCGTGCGGCGCACGACATAGGCTTCCTTGCCCTCGCCGGTCCAGTCCCACGGATCGTAGAAGTCCCGGTAGTCGTTCGGGTTCTGGCCCACGAGTGGCGGCAGGTCCGGGTTGTACGGCTCCGGGTTGCAGACGGGTGGGTTGGTCAGGTAGATGTTGCTGTACGCCTTCTCGCCGCAGAGGCCCAGGCCCGCTTCGGTGTAAGCCGCACCGTTGCTGGGATTCTTGGCATAGCGGCGATCCGCGCCCTTATCGTTCGTCTCGGCCACGGTCTTGCCGCCGGTGATGGCGTCCACCTGGTAGAGCCAGTAGTTGAAGTTGCCATACTGCGGATAGCGGGCCGAAGTGGCGGTCGTGTTGTAGTAGACCGTGCCGCAGGTCAGCATGGCCGGGTTGCG
>JAKPQT010000172.1 GCA_029555885.1 Chloroflexota bacterium
CGTTGCTGAGCGATGGCGCGAGGCCCGCGCCGAGCACGGTGAAGATGTAGTCGGAGCTCTCCGTGTCGCCGTGCAGATGGACCTGCCAATTGCCCGGCGTTGCGTCAGCGACGATGTAAGTCACCTGCGTCGTCGTGACCGTGTTGCCGTCCTCGTCCACCGTGTCGCTCGTCGCCTCGTCATACGCAACTTTCGGGTTCGTGTCCGGCGTGTACGGGTCGATCGTGTTGCCGGCCGGGTCTTCGAGCGTCATGTTCGGTTCGACGCCCGTGCGGGTCAGCATGAACGCGAGGTCCGACGGCGCCGCGATGTTATAGGTATACGAGATGTCGTCGGGCGCGAACGCGAAACCCTTGAATTTCTCGCGTGCCGCGAGAGATGCGCTGCCTGCCAGCTTGCCCGCCTGGACCTCCCGCCAGGCAAGGAACGCGGCCGTCACCTCCTCGTTGTCATACAGCACATACTCATCGACGTCGCCGAAGTCGATGTTCCCGTCCGCGTCGACGTACATGCCGCCGGACCACAGGCCGTCCAAGATCGAAATCTCGCACTTGAAGCCCCACACGCTGCCCCCGCCCTCGGCGCAGAACTCGCCGATCTCCGCGCTGACTTCAGCCAGCCAGAGGTCCCACGGCGGGATGGAGATGCAGATGCCCAGCGCGCACCCTTCCCAGATCAGGCCCTTGGACAGGCCGATCTTGACGCCGGCCCAGCCGGTGAAGTGGAAATCGCCGAACTCCGGTGCGCCGTCGTTCAGCGGGTCCCAGTCCGTCCAGACATGGAAGCCGACCGTGCCCTCCATGAAGATCGGGTAGCGCAGTGTGACCTCGGCCTCGACGCCGTTGGGCATGCCGTAGTCGGTGAAGTCCACCTGGGCATACCCTTCGGCCATCTTGATGAAGCCGATGACCGTCACCTCGCCCTCGACTCGGAAGTAGTGCTGCGGCTTGACCTCGATCGTCGCGGTGACTGCACCCTCCGCCACCGCCGCATCGATGGGCGGCGGAATCGCCATCACCGTCTCGATGTTCGCACCCACGTTGACGCGCAGCAGGTCGAGGTCCTTGTCCATCGCGAACCCGCCGCTGAACTCGCTGATTTGCAGCCCGGACTGGCCGATCGGCACCGAGCACGAGAGCATCAACTGGGCCGCGATGGCGCGCAGCTCCAGGTTCGCCGTGTCCGTAGCGTCCGGGTTCGCCGCCACGGCCAGGGTCGAGGCGATGATCCGGCCATCGGTCGGCTTGATGCTGACCATCGTGGCCTGATGCTCGCCCAACACCAGGTCGATCTCGACCGAGATGCTGGAACAGGGCGCGCTGCCCCCGCCAGACTCACCGGAGCCGCCGCCCGAGCCATCGCTTGACCCGCCACCCGAGCCGCCGCCTTCGCCGCCGCCGTCATCCCCGCCGCCGCCGCCGAACATATCTTCCAGGCCCAGGCTCGCCAGCGCGTGGATGGCATAGCTGTCTTTCACGCCGTCGCACGCATCGGTCGATTCGCCATCGTCGTCCATGCAGTACGAGCCGTCCGCCGCATAGCGATCGGTCGCATGGATGGAGCCCTCGACGTTGAACATGCTGAAGCCGAGGTATTCGAGCGATGGCAGCGTGACGTTGATGTCTGCCACCTCTTCGATTGCATCCGGCGACAGGCCGGCCAGCGCAGCCGCACCCGCCGCTTCGCCCAGTACCAGCCCGGCATCCTTGTCCAGGACAGCCATCTGGCCGAGCTGCGCCTTTTCGCCCCGAAGTCCTCGATCTGCTTCATCTCGGCCTTGTCGGAGAAGACCTGGCCCTTCTCGACCTTCCACTCCGTGTCCTTCAGGGTCAGGCCCGAGACGATCAGCTCCATCTCCTTGACCTTGCCGGTGATCTTCTTCTGGCTGTCGAGGGCCAGCTCGGCATCCGGCTTCTCGTCCGGGTCGGCCGGATTTTCCTTCGGTTTCCTGCCCTGCGAGCCGGGGATGTCGATCTGGATCTTATTCTTGATCTCCAGTTTGTAGGTGCGGTCTTCCGCCTCCTTGAGCTTTGCCTTGCCCTCTTCGAAGGGATGACCGTTGTCGTCGAGATTGCCTGCTGGGAAGTCGACTTCCTTGTCCTCGTTGATCTTCAGGCCCCGGTGATCGATCTTGATCTTATCCGTCGGGGTGAAGTCCTTCTCCTGGCCGCCCAGTTCGTCAGGCAGCTTCCACTTCCCTGCATCGGACTCAAGGCCTTTCTCGCTCGTCAGGGCGTGATCCTTGCTCAGGCCCTTCATGGTCAGGTCCGCCGAAGCCACCTTGATGGTCAGCTCGTCGTTCGCCAGCTTGCCGTCCAGCTTGCCGTCCTTGTCGACAGTGGCGCTGCCCAGGTCGGTGAGCTTGTCGTTCTGCTCCAGCACCGTGACCTGGACCTTGCCGCTGGTGACGTCCAGCTTGAAGCCATCGGCCTGCTGGACGACCTTCGCCTTTGCCTCCTTGACCTTCAGCTTCTCGCCATCCTTGACGTCCATGTCGGCCACATCGAAGGTCTCATCCGTGTTGACCTTCATCTCGGCCTGGGGGATGTCCTTCTTCGGCTTCATCTTGACGTCAGGGGTGACTTTGTTCCGCTCGCCGAGTTCCAGCGGCATCTTGTAGTCGGCCAGGCTGACCGAGATGCCGTCCTTCTTGAGCATGGCCGAAACGACCTTGAGGTCACCCTTCGCCACGTCCAGGTGGAACTCGGGCAGCGCCGAGCTGCTGATGTCGGAGTCGATCGACCCGTCCGGCAGGGTCTCCGGCGTGCCGTCGTCCTTCATCTTCGGGCTCAGGTAGACGGTATCGAGCGTGCCGCCTTGTTCAGCCGGTTTCTTGATTTCCTTGTCGGCGTTGGCCGGCAGGTCGACTTCCAGCTTCGCGGAGGTGATGACCGCCTCGTACTTGCCGCCCGCGCTGACGAGCTGGCCCGTGCCGTCCTTGACCTTGAAGTTTTCCGCGGTGTCGAACTTCAGGTCGGGCACGTCGAAGCCCGCGCCCGGCGCGCCGCCGACCGTCATGGACGCATCGTCCAGTCCGGGCCAGTGGCGCAGGCCCGCAGAGGAGCCGGTCACCTCGCCGCTGCCGAAGTACGCGGGCATGACCAGGTCCACGTTGCTGGTCGAGTTGATGCCCGTGTCGCTGATGGGCGCATCGGTCGGGATGTCGAGTTTGAAGATGCCCGCGTCGAGTTGGAACGCCTCGTTGACCTTGCCGCCGTACGAAGGCTTGTTCGGCTTGGTCGTGCTGGAATCCAGCTCGAAGTTCGCGCTCACTTTCTTCTCGTAGTTCGGCGGGTCCAACTTCAGCTCGTCGGTCGTGCCTTTCACCTTGCCGTTGGGCAGGTCTACTTCGGTCAGCGTGCTGTTCTCCGGCACTTTGATCTTGAAGCCTGCCACGTCCGGCACCTTCGCCTCGCCGGCTGGGTCGAGCGTGAGCTTCCAGGCCGCGGTCTTCGTACTGCTGAAGTCGCCCTCGTACACGGGCACGTCGCCCTTCTTGTAGTTGAGCTTGCCGCCGCCCGCCAGGCTCGTCGCGCCGGAGGCTGCAAACAGGACCGAGTCGTTCAGCCCGGCCAGGTAGAAGTGGTCATCGAGCGCGACGCCGTACGCGCGCTTGTTGCCGCCGGCGGTCTCGAAGACGTAGGCGCTGACCTCCACACCGTCCAACGTCTGAAGCGCCAGCGTGCCCGCGCTCGAGGTCGCGTCCGCATCATCCGTGTTCGCCGCAGCCGTGTCGTGGTCCTTTGCGCTGTCGACCGTTGCGCTGGCCGTGTAGGCGACGTCCGCGCCCTGCACGGGCTGCACCGCGGTCGCGCTGAGCGTGAATGACTTGGTCTCATCGACTGCCAGCGCACCCAGGCTACAGGTCAGGTTCGCGGAGATGTTCAGCGACCCCGTATCCAGCGCGCAGGTTGCGCCCGTTGCGGCGTTGTAGTAGATGCCGTCGGGCAGGTCCACCGCCACTGACGCATCGGTCACGGCGGAGGGCCCGTTGTTGGTAACCTCAACGGTATAGTTGAAGGCCACGCCTGCGGTCGCATCCGCCGGCGCAGTCAGCGCCAGGGTCAGGTCCGCGAAATCGCCCACCTGCGTGTCGTCGTCCGTCGCACTCACGCTGGTGACGCTGTCGCCGCTGGCGGTCGCCGTGTTGCTCAGCATCTCCTCGACGGTAGTCCTGGCCTTGATGCTCACATCGACTGCGCCGCCGCTCGCCAGCGTGCCAACGTTGCATGTCACCGTGCCGCTGTCCTGCGAGCAGGTGCCCGCGGTCGTGGTAGTCGTGTCCCAGGTCAGGCTCGCTGGCAGCGGGTCGGTCATCACCACGTTGGTCACGCTCGCACCGCAGGCCCAGGTCTTGATCTTGTAGGTCAGAAACTCGTTGAGGCCGGCGATGGTCAGGCCGTCCGACTTGTTGATCGCCAGGCCGGTGAACGCGGCGATCGTGGTGGATTTCTGAGCCGTCGGCGGGGTCTGCGTCTGCGGCGAGGTCGCGGTCGCGTTGTTGACCAGCGCGCCGGTCGTGCATCCGCCGGTCATGTAGCTCACGCTGCGCGTCTCGCTGGCCCCCACCGCCATGTCGCCCAGGCTGCACGTCACCTTCCCGGTGGACGAACTGTAGGTACAGCCGCTGCTGGCCTCCGTGAACACGGCTCCCGCGGGCAGCGTGTCGACGAGGGAAGCGCCGTGCGCGATCGACGGGCCGGTGTTGACGATGGTCATGTTGTAGGTCAGCACTGCGTTGCCTGCCGCCGTGTCCGGGCCGGTCATCGCCAGGGTCAGGACCGCCTTCTCCTGCGCCGTGTGCGAGTACGCGATCTGGCTGTTGCCGAAGAACGCGCTGACCAGGGTCGGGTCATACTGGTTGGCCTTGACGTTGGCGCTGAAATCATAGACCGTGCCGCCGGTCGCCGTCGTCGGGACCCGGACCGTGATGGTCTTGGTCGTGCTGGCCGCGAGGCTCAGGTTCCCGATGTTGCAGGTCACGACGCCTGCGCTGTGCGTGCACGGGCTGGTAGCAGACACGAACGTGACGCCCGCAGGCAGCGTGGCGTAGAGCGACGTGCCCGTCGCAGTGGCGTACCCCAGGTTTTCGATCGTCAGGTTGTACGCAATCTGGTCGCCCACGTAGACCGTGCCGGTCGGGCTGACCGTGCCGTAGAGCGCCAGGTCCGCGATGGTCTGGCTCCAGCGCGAGATGCGCGCGGCAGGCACCGTCGAGCCCTTAGCCGTCATGAACTCACCGCCCGCATAGAGGCTGGAGCGGTCCATGACCAGCGCACGCACCCCCTGCATCCAGCCGGGGATGACGCCGCTGACCGGCGCGGTCACGCCGCCGTCCATCGCCGACCAGGTGTTGGCCTTGCGGTTCCACCACGCCATGCTGCTCGTCGTGGCGGTCAGCGCGGGGGCGAAGGTGGCGTTGCTGTTGGTGAAGGTGCCGCCGATGAAGATGTTGTTCTGGCTGGCCGAGACCGCATACACGCGGTCACAGTCGTTCGCAATGTCGTTGCAGTTGGTGCTGGCGGCCAACTGGTTCCACGCCGCGGCGCCTGCTGGACTCGTCACCTGGTAAAAGTGGAACAGGCGGCCATCAGCCACCCCGGTTTCTGCGATGTTCAAGCCGGTGCTGTTGTAGGAATTGGCATGCCACTGGGTGGTGCCTGCGCTGTCCTTCATGCTCAGCCACTCGCCCGCTGTGCCGGCTGCCTGGACGGTCACACGCCGATCCGGGCTGGCGGTGCCGATGCCCAGGTTGCCGGAGTCATTCAACAGCATGGCGACCGTGCCGCCCGTGCCCGGATCAGAGCGCGTGTCGCTATGTACGCCGTCCATGTACCACGCAAAGTCGCGGTCCGAACGGAAATACTGCGTGTAGCCTTGCACACCGATGCCGTACATTGTGCCGTACAGGTTCACCATCTGGCGCGTGCTGGAGCCGAAATTCAGCGTATAGGGGTTGGCTACGGTGACGTTGCCGTCATTGTTCACCGAAATCGGCGCGAGCGGATCGCCATCCGGCGCCGCGAGCGAGTTGGCATAGTTGGACGAGACCGCATAGGGCACAGGCGCCAGCCGCTGCGTCGGTGTCAACGCGGTGCCATCGACTGTCAGCTGCAGGAAGCGGTCCTTGCTGCTGAACACCGCGGGACCCACGCCGCTGAACAGCAGGCTGAAGTGCCCGTTGCGCACCTGCACCCCGGTGAATGACTGGGTGAAGAGCGCGGTGCCGCTTGCCGCCGCGTTGTCATAGATGGCGACGCTCATCGCGTGCGTGCCGTTGTCCGGGTTGCCGCTGCTGTCGCGCAGCGTGCCCTGGTAGCTGATGTACTGCGAGGGTGCTTCGTCAATCGCTGAAGGCGCAGCCTCAGGCGCCGCCGCCGGCACCGCTGCCGGTTCAGTATCAGGGGAAGCGGGCGTTTCCGATTGGGCCCAGACGGGCGCCACACCGGCCATGAGGAGGAGGATGCCGCACAGGAAGGCGGCGACAAGCGGGACCTTGCGAGCAAACATGGTGTCAAGCTCCTTCGATTGGGTTTCTCTTTTGCGGTGCAAGAGATGGACGGCGAAAAGTCAGCGGTGGGTTGCGGGATAGGTCAGTGCAAGACGAGAGTTGGGTCTCCACGTAGGCGACGGCATCGGACAGACACGCAAAGCAATGGCGGGCTGTGTTGGGACCGGCCTGTTGCACGGTGAAGCGCCAGCCCGGTTCGCTTCCCGCTTCAGTGCCTTCTTCCAGCCAACAGCGAAACAGGAAGCAGCGGTAAGGCCGTCGCTTCCTGCCTGCGTCGTTCAAATGGCCGGCTGTCCCCATGCCAATCTCCCTGGCAAACAGCTGCACGGGTTGCCTCAGCAATCCACCGGTATGTATAAGGCTTCAGCGTGATGCTTCCGTCAGTAAATCGTAAACATCTCTTCGTGATCTTTCGAAAGTGGCTTGGCAATGAAGACGGAATTTGGTATAATCTTCATGTTAGGCCGAATCGGAGCAGGAGCATGCCACAGCTAACGGTACACTTGATGGGCGGTTTCCGCGTCGAGCTGGACGGCGAGATGGTCTACGGTTTCCAGTCCGATAAGGGCCGGGCGCTGCTGGCCTATCTCATGACGGAGGCGGACCGGCCGCACCGTCGTGAAACCCTGGCCGGATTGCTTTGGCCTGACCGGCCCGATACCAGCGCCCGCGCCAGCCTGCGACAGGCGCTCTCTTGTTTGCGGCGAGTGCTGGGCGATCAGCGGTCACCCGATCCGGCAACGCCTCTCTTCCTGTTCGTGACTCCCACCGACGTGCAATTCAACACTCACAGCGCGTACACGCTCGACGTGGCCGAACTGGAGGCCATTGCGCGCTCACCCGCGCGCCAACAGGAGGTGCTGCCGGCTGAACTCTGCAGCGATCTCCTCGCCGGTTTTGCTGTGCCGGACAGCGAGGTCTTCCAGGCCTGGCTGCTAAACAAGCAGGAGTACTGCCACCGGTTGGCGCTGGACATCCTCGAAGAACAGACCGCCGACTTCGAGCGCCGGGGCGATTACATGCGGGCCGTGGCGGCCGCCCGCCTGCAGCTCCAGATGGAACCCTGGCTGGAGGAGGCTCACCGCAGTTATATGCGCGCGCTCGCCTTGACCGGACGCCGCGACGAAGCGCTGCGCCAGTATGACATCTGCAGCCGTGTGCTGCAGGCCGAACTCGGCGTCCAACCTGCCGCCAGCACCCAGGCCCTCCACGCCGCCATTCTGTCAGGCGAGCTGCTGGCCCGCGACCGTGCATCCGCCAGGCAGCCAGTTGGCCTGGCATTATGAGGGGGCCGGGCTGCCGTTGCAGGCCGCCCGTGCGCTGCTTGATGCCGGTCGCGAAGCCATGCGATTGAATGCTTTTCGGGAAGCTCTGCTGCGGTACGAACACGGGTTGGCGTTGCTGGCAGCTGCGCCGCCATCAGAGGAGCGGGCGGAGATTGGCCGGTTGCTGGTGGTGGCCCTGCTGGGTCCGCAACGCAACCTGGAAGGGCTCAGCAGTACGAAGGTCCTCGATACGGTGGCGCGCGCGGGCCGCGTGGGGCGGACAGGCGCAGGGACAGTCCCAATTGCTGATTCTCGCAACCGAACTGGAGCACTGCTTCACCACCGGGAGATTCGAGGATTCGCTGGCCGCGTTGGAGCGCTTGCAGGAGGCGGCGAAGGCAACGGGCGCCGAGCCCTTCACTGGCCTCGCCCACTTCTACTTCGGCGCCAACCATCATTACCTCGGCAACCTGCAACTGTCCGAAACCGGGTTTGCGCAGGTCCGCGCCTGGTTGACGCCGGAGCAGCGGGCCAAGTTGCGCGGCTTGATTGGCCTGGATGTCGAGGTCGTCGGGCTTGCGATATCGGCGCGCAACCTGTGGCTGCTGGGCTATCCGGAGCAGGCGCTTGCGCGCAGCCGGCAAGCGCTGGCTTCAGCGGCCGTAACAGGAGCCGTCCTCGGCCAGGCGGGCGCCGTGGCGCTGGGCGCCGGTCTGCTGTGCTGCCTCCGGCATGACGAGCCCGGCATGGCCGAATTGAGCGAGGAGTGCTACCGGTTGTCCCAGAAACATGGTCTCATCATGTGGGCCGTGTACTCGGAGGTCCTGCGCGGCCGGGTACAGTTTGGTCGCGGGGAGCACCTCGCTGGC
>JAKPQT010000193.1 GCA_029555885.1 Chloroflexota bacterium
GGCCGCAAGAGCGCCGGGTCCAGGATGTCCGGCCGGTTCGTCGCCGCCACCAGAATCACGTTCGTGTCCGTATCGAAGCCGTCCATCTCGACCAGGATCTGGTTGAGCGTCTGCTCGCGCTCGTCGTGCGAGCCGCCCAACCCGGCCCCGCGCTGGCGGCCCACCGCATCGATCTCATCGATGAAGATGATGCAGGGCGAGTTGCGCTTGGCCTGCTCGAACAGGTCGCGCACCCGGCTGGCGCCCACGCCGACGAACATCTCCACGAACTCCGAGCCGGAGATGGAGAAGAACGGCACGCCGGCCTCGCCGGAGATGGCCTTAGCCATCAGGGTCTTGCCGGTGCCGGGCGGGCCGACGAGCAGGACGCCCTTGGGAATGCGCGCGCCGAGCGAGGCGAACTTCTGCGGCTCCTTGAGGAACTCGACGACCTCCTGCAGCTCCTGCTTGGCCTCTTCTGCGCCTGCGACATCTGCAAACGTGACGGTGGGCTTGTCGCCGGTGAACACGCGCGCCCGGCTCTTGCCGAACGAGATTGCCTGGTTATTCGAACCTTGCGCCTGGCGCAGGATCATGATGAACAACCCGCCGATCAGCAGCAGCGGCAGCAGCGTCCCCAGGATGGTCAACCAGCCGGACATATCGTTGGGCGGAGCCACCTTGAATTCCACGGCTTCGAGCTGCTCCGGGGTCACGCCCAGCTTCGTCAGCGAGGTCGTCAGGTTGACGCCGTCTTCCTTGTGCGAAGCGAACACCTGCTTATCGGTCGCCTGGACCGTCAACTGGTCGCCCGACACCACGATGCGGCTGACTGTGCCCTGTTGGATCATCGCGGCAACATCGGTCAACCCTTTTTCGGGCGGCCGTTCAGCCGACTGGGACGCGCTATAAAACAGGACGGCCACCGCGACCATTATCAGCAGATAGACCAGCCCGTTCTTTCGCCAGTTAGCATTCACGATACTTGCCTCCGCGCGAGTTACGTTCCACGCGCTCCTCTACTTTGCTCATACGGGATATGGATAGAGCGTATGTCTGCTCTATTCATATCGCATTATAACAGAAGTGTATGTTAACTGCTAGGCGGCTGGCTTACAGTGATGAACTAGCAGGATTGCAGCTTAGGTTACAGAAATAATTTAGGTAAGCCTAAATAATCTTCTGCGCGAGGCGAAATGATTACGAAAACGATCGAAGACTATCTCAAGGTCATCTTCCAGGTCGAAGAAGCGCAAGGCACAGTCAGCACGACCGACCTGGCTGCGGAGCTCGGCGTCGCGCCGGCCTCGGTGACGGGCATGCTCAAGAAGCTCGCCGCGCACGACCTCGTCACCTACACCCCCTACCAGGGCGTCACGCTGACCGCGCATGGCCGCGCCATCGCGCTGCGCGTGGTGCGCTATCACCGGCTGGCCGAGCAATACCTGGCCGAGGTGTTGGGGATGCCGTGGGACGAGGTGCATGCAGAGGCCGAGGAACTTGAGCACGCGCTGAGCGAACAGGTCGTCGGGCGCATCGACGCCGCGCTGGGTCGGCCAACGACGGACCCACATGGTGAACCGATTCCGACGGAAGATGGCCGGATGCCCGATTTGGATGATGTTCCGCTGGACTCGCTGGCCGTGGGTGATAGGGCTGTGGTCGCGCGTGTCAGCAGCCGTGAGGCCAGCTTCCTGCGCTACCTGGGCAGCATGGGCATCTACCCCGGCGCGCGCGTGCAGGTCATCGCGGTCGCGCCCTTCGACGGCCCGCTGACCGCGCAGGTCGGCGAGCGGCAGTATGCTATCGGACGCACGGCTGCTGCGCAGGTGTTCGTACGGGCGGAAAAGACGTGATGGAAGTTGAGCGAGAGATGAGACGAGAGTTTAGACGGAACGTGCATCTGACGATTTTGATCCTCCTGCTGGCCTCCCTCCTGGCGGGCTGTGCGACGCCCATTGCCGCGCAGCGGCCCGAGGACCTTGCGGCCCGCAAGCTGCGCATCGTCGCGACGACCGGCATGGTGGCGGACGCGGTCCGCAATGTCGCGGGCGAGCGTGCGGAGGTGACCGCGCTGATGGGGCCGGGCGTGGATCCGCACTTGTATAAGGCCAGCGAAGGGGACGTGCTGCGGCTGGGCACTGCGGACGTCGTGTTCTACAGCGGTCTACACCTGGAGGCCAAGCTGGGCGAGGTGCTGGAGCGGATGGGCGATCGCGTCCGAGCACGCGCTGTGACGGACGGAATGGATCGCAGTCGCCTGAGCAAGCCGGCCGCATTCGAAGGCCAGTATGACCCGCACGTCTGGTTCGACGTGGCGCTCTGGGCGCAGACGATCGATGTCATCCGCGATACGCTGATCGAGATGGACCCCGGCAGCGCCGAGCTGTACCGCGCGAACGCGGACGCATATCGTCAGCAGTTGCGCGAGCTGGATGACTACGTTCGCCAGCAGGCCGCGCGCATCCCCGCGGCCCAGCGCGTCCTCATCACCGCCCATGACGCCTTCAACTACTTCGGTCGCGCTTACGGGTTCGAGGTGCGCGGCCTGCAGGGCATCAGTACCGCGACCGAGGCCGGCACGGGGGATGTGCAGGGGCTGGCCCGCTTCATCGCTGAGCGGCAAATCCGGGCGCTCTTCATCGAATCGTCGGTGCCGGTGCGCAACGTGGAGGCCGTGCAGGCCGCCGTGCGCGCCCGTGGGTTCGAGGTGCGCATCGGCGGGGAGCTGTTTTCCGATGCGATGGGGAGCGCGGGCACGGTCGAGGGGACGTATGTCGGCATGGTGCGGCACAACATTGATACGATTGTGAGTGCGTTGCTGGGGGAATGACCAGTAACGAGAAATCAGTAACGAGTAATTGTCGTGAAGGTGAGGGTTCATGGAACCGAAACTCAGAACTATAGCGGCTGCGGCCGCGATCGAAGTCACCGATCTGACGGTGGCCTATAACGAGAAACCGGTGTTATGGGATGTGGACCTGGATGTACCGTCCGGTGTGCTGATGGCGATCGTGGGGCCGAACGGCGCCGGCAAGTCCACGCTGATCAAGGCCATCCTGGGCCTCGTGCCAGCCGCGGCCGGTCAGGTGCGTATCTGCGGTAAGCCCTTTGCCGAGCAGCGCCATCTCGTGGGCTACGTGCCGCAGCGCGGCAGCGTGGACTGGGACTTCCCGACGAACGCGGCCGACGTGGTGATGATGGGGCTGTACCGGCGGCTGGGGTGGGTCCGGCGTCCGGGCAAGGCCGAGCGCGAGCTCGCGCTGGAAGGGCTGCGCAAGGTCGGCATGGAGGACTTCGCCCGCCGCCAGATCAGCCAGCTCTCCGGCGGCCAACAGCAGCGGGTCTTCCTGGCCCGCGCACTGGTGCAGGATGCGCAGATTTACTTCATGGACGAACCCTTTGCCGGCGTGGATGCCATCACCGAGCGCGCCATCATCGCGCTGCTGCGTGACCTGCGCGCGGCGGGCAAGACCGTCGTCGTTGTGCATCACGACCTCCAGACGGTGCCGGAGTATTTCGACTGGGTGACGCTGCTGAACGTCCGCCGGATTGCTAGCGGGCTGGTCGAGGAGGCGTTCACTGAGGATAATCTGCGCCGGGCCTACGGCGGGCGGATTGCGTTCCTGGGGAAGAGCCATGAACCTGCTATCGCTGCTTAATGACCTGTTCTTCGATTACACCCTGCGCACCGTTGCGCTGGGCGCGGCCGTGCTGGGACTGGTCAGCGGCGTGCTGGGCGTTTTCGCCGTCCTGCGCAGGCAGAGCCTCCTGGGGGATGCCATCTCCCATGCGGCGCTCCCCGGCGTGGCGCTGGCCTTCCTGCTGACCGGCTCCAAGGAGGCTGCCGTGCTGGTCATCGGTGCGATTGCCGCGGGCTGGCTGGGCACGCTCCTGGTCATGCAGGTGACGCAGCAGACGCGCATCAAGTCGGATGCGGCGCTCGGCATCGTGCTGGCTGTCTTCTTCGGATTCGGCCTGCTCCTGCTCACCTATATTCAACGTCTGCCGGATGCCGCGAAGGCCGGGCTCGACAAGTTCCTGTTCGGCCAGGCCGCGACGCTGCTCGGCCGCGATGTCATCACGATGGCGCTGCTCGGCGGCGCGGCGGTCGCCGCGGTCGCCCTCTTCTGGAAAGAGTTCAAGCTGTTGAGCTTCGACCCGGAGTTCGCAGGCAGCAACGGCTATCCCGTCCGGCGGCTCGATATCCTGCTGACGACGCTTACTGTCATCGCTATCGTCGTGGGCCTCCAGACGGTCGGCGTGGTGCTGATGAGCGCGATGCTCGTTGCCCCGGCCTCGGCCGCGCGCCAGTGGACCGAACGGCTCAACGTCATGGTGCTGCTGTCGGGCGCGTTCGGCGCACTCGTCGGCCTGCTGGGCGCGCTCACGAGCAGCCTCGTCCCGCGCCTGCCCACGGGACCGACCATCGTGCTCTACATGAGCGCCGTCGTGGTCATCTCCCTGCTATTTGCGCCGCAGCGCGGTCTCGTGGCGCGCAGCCGCCAGCGCGTGCGGCAGCGGTGGCAGTTCGCGCAGGAGGCGCTGGCCGTCCATCTGCTCCAGCACGAGGGGACTGCCGCGGCCCCCGATGAATCCAGCCTCGCCCACATGGGCGACCACATGAGCTGGGAAGCCGGGTTTGCCGCCGAAGTCGTCCAGCGCGCGGTGGATGATGGCCTGGTGGAGCGCACGGCAGACGAGTTACAGTTGACGGCAGAAGGCCGCGCGGCAGCACAGCGCGCCGTCGTGCGATAACGATAGCAGGCGTTCCAGAAGCAACTGGCTTGCTGAAGATTGGAGTCGAGGCGTCAGCCGGTTTGGTTGGCTACGCTCGCACACACCCTAACCGGCTAAAGCCTCGACTTCGGCTATATCTGGTATTCCTGATCGCCATAGTGCCAATGTTGAGGTAGGCTATGTTACAGGCGCAGTTTGAGA
This sequence comes from Chloroflexota bacterium, assembly GCA_029555885.1. The sequence continues at coordinate 4,921 of JAKPQT010000193.1, forward strand.
TTATCCTGATTGCATCGGTCGTTGCCGCCAGTTGCGGGTTGGTCGGGACGTTCCTGGTCCTGCGGCGGATGGCGCTGATGAGCGACGCCATCAGCCACGCGATTCTCTTCGGCATCGTCGTGATGTTCTTCGTCGTCGAAAACATTACGTCGCCCTGGTTGGTCATTGCCGCGGCCGCGACCGGCCTGCTGACGGTCGTCCTGGTCGAACTCCTGACCCGCACACAGCTGGTCAAGGAGGATGCGGCCATCGGACTGGTGTTTCCGCTGCTGTTCTCGCTCGGTGTCATCCTCATCAGCCGCTACGCCGCGAACATCCACCTCGATGTGGATGCCGTGCTGCTGGGTGAGCTGGCCTTCACCCCGTTCGACCGGCTGGTCGTCGGCGGACTGGACATCGGGCCGCGTGCGCTGTGGCTGGCGGTGGGCGTCGGCCTGCTGAATCTCGCCTTCATCCTGCTGTTCTACAAGGAGCTGAAACTGGCGACGTTCGACGCGGGGCTGGCGATGGCGCTGGGCTTCTCGCCTGCCATCATTCACTATGCGCTGATGAGCCTGGCATCGCTGACGGCCGTCAGCTCGTTCGAGGCGGTCGGGAGCGTGTTGGTGGTGGCCTTGATGATCGCGCCGCCTGCGGCCGCATACCTGTTGACCGACCGGCTGCCCGTTATGCTGGCGCTTTCTGCCGCCATCGGCGTGCTGTCCGCGGTAACCGGTTTCTATCTGGCGCGGCTGCTGGACGGCTCCATTGCGGGCAGCATCGCGACGATGACCGGCGTGTTCTTCCTGCTGGTCCTGCTCCTTGCGCCCCAGCGGGGGCTGGTGGGGCGCTGGTCGCGCGCCCGCCGCCAGCGTTACCAGTTCGCCGGAGAGATGCTGCTGGTGCATCTGTCGCAGCACGAACATGAGCCGGCAGCGAGCGCGGAGGCGACGCTGGAGCATATGGCGCGGCACATGCACTGGCAGCCAGCCTTCGGCGCACAGGTGGCAGACCTCCTCCTGCGGCGCGGATTGGTCACACGGCAGAACGGCGGTACGCGCCTCGCGTTGACGGAGACCGGCCGTGCGCTCGCCCGCGATGTGATGGTGCGGTGAGGGCTGTGTATGACGCAAATCATTTGACAGCACGCCGGGGGTGTGGTATCTTCATCGCTGTTGACAATCAAAAACATGGCGGAAACACAAGGGGTAAGCCGGTGCGAAGCCGGCGCTGTCCCGCAACTGTGAACGAGTGACTCGACGCGAGTCACCCGTAAGTCAGAAAACCCGGTTCCGCTTTGTTCTCAACGACCTTCGAGGTAAAGGGAGTGGGAATCGGTCGGGACGTGCCCTTAAGGGCGCGTTTCGTCCAGTCCGCTCCCCTTGCTGTCCAACAGGCAAGGGGTTTTCTTTTGTTTGAGGAATGCCCCTGCACGCAGGGGCGTTTTGCATGTTTGTACCGGCACATAGCCGACGTATAGCGGCCGTTGGCATCGTGGTTTTGGGCCTGATGTTGAATCTGGCCGGCGCCGTAAGGGCCGCGCCCATCACCGCGACTGATCCGGTGCAAGAAGTCATCGACCGCGCGGTGGCCTGGCTCAAGACCCAGCAGTTGCCCGACGGCGGCTTCGGCTACAAGGGTAAGAGCAATGCCGCCATGACTGCGGACGTGGTCTATGCCCTCGCCCTTGCAGGCGAGCAGCCGGATGGACCGGCGTGGACCACGGCAGGCGGTCGCAGTGCGCTCGATGCGCTGGCGGAGCTGGCCCCGGCCTACGTCGGCACTGATGCGGGCCAGGCGGGCAAAGTCGCACGGGCCGTCAGCCTGGCGGGTGGCGACCCGCGGGCCTTCGGCGGACTGGACCTGATCGCTATCATCGAGGCGGCCTACGATCCGGCGACGGGCCGCTACCATCCGAGCTTCGCCTTTCGTCACACACTGGCCGTGGAGGCGCTGCACCGTGCGGGGGTCGAAGTGCCGCCTGCGGCCATCATGGCCCTGCGGCTGGCGCAACTGCCGGACGGCGGCTGGTTCTGGAGCTTCAACCAGGACGCCGGTGCAGAGCGGAGCGACGTGGACACTACGGGCCGCGTGCTGCTGCTGCTCGGCGGGTTGCTGGATGTGCGGGATCCGTGCGCATACAGACTGGCGGGCGCGTACCTATCCGGCATGCAACTCCCGGGCGGGTGGAACGACGGCCAAACCGAGGGTGCGCCCGCAAACGCCAATTCGACCGCCCTGGCGCTTGCAGGGCTGAACGCTGCAGGCATTGACCCGCAGGGCGCCCTGTATCAGAAGGGCGGCCAGGACGTACGCACGACGCTGTTGACCTTTCAGGAGCCCTCCGGTGCGTTCGTCTATACCCTGGACCCCACTGTGGGACAGGAAGTGCGGGTGATGGCAACGGCGGAGGCGCTCGTCGCACTGGTTCAGCCGCTCAACGCCGGTAAGGGGACGTGCAAACCGGTCCCTTATTTCCCGATGATCCTGCGCTAGGATGCATCACTATCCGAGAGTAGCATAGCCCCTTGTGGGTGCTTTGACGGGCACAAGCCCCTAGGCTACGCGGAAGCGGATAGAGGTTCTCATTTCAATTTGAGGAGGAAGATCGTGTCTCGTCGTCTCAGCCTTGTCGCCCTGGTTGTCCTGGTTCTTGTGGCAGTGGTAGCCCCTGCCCAGGCCCAGGACGCCG
>JAKPQT010000218.1 GCA_029555885.1 Chloroflexota bacterium
GTTGAGCTCGCTTACGCTGAAAACCGGCCGGCTGACGAGTGGTTCGCCCGCGTGCATCCAGGGCAGGGCCAGCGACGGCAGCCAGGCCTGGAACGGCGCGGGAACAGCCAGGGTGCCTAACGGCGTCGTGAAGACGAGGCCACGATCATACAGGACTTGCAGAGCTGTCGAGTACTCTTCGGCGCTGATCTGTCGTTGTTCCACATGGGAGAGTGCGGCGGCCAGCCCGGCCGCGTCGGGGGTCTGCGCCATGAGATTGTGCCAGCGGAGGATGGCGGCCTCGGTGGGCGACAGCCCGTCGTAGATGGCCCGCATTCGCGGCGCATCCAGCAGGTAACCGGCCAACTGCTCCACGATATCGTTCTTGGCCGTGCCCTTGAGCGGCCAGCCCCAGGCGCGCGCGATGTTTCGCAACTCGGCGATGGAACGAACCTGCAGCAACAGCCGGAATCCCTCCCGCTGTGCCGCCTGCGGGTCAGGTGCGGGTGTCATGGCCGCCTACCACTCAGCACCGTTCCGCTCCGGGTCGTAATCAGCCAGGTCGTCGCGGTAAAGTATCTCGTACTTGTATCCCTGTTCGGTCAGGAACATCTGCCGGTTGGCTCCGAATAACTGGTCGCGCGTGTCGCGCATGACGATGGCGTAGAAGTGGGCGGGGCGGTCGTCTTGCTTGGGGCGCAGGATGCGGCCCAGCCGCTGCGCTTCCTCCTGCCGCGAGCCGAACGTGCCGCTGACCTCGATGGCGACGCTGACGTCGGGCAGGTCGATGGCGAAGTTGGCGACCTTCGAGACGACCAGGCAGCGCAGCGTGCCCTCGCGCATCTGGCGGTACAGCGCCTGGCGTTCACGAACGGGCGTCTTGCCGGTCAGCAGGGGCGCACCCAGCAACTGCGCAATGTCCGCCAACTGGTCCAGGTAGGTGCCGATGACGAGCACCTGGTCAGTGGGATGCCGGGCAATGAGCTGCTGCACGACGGGAATCTTCGCCGGGTCCGTCGCGGCCAGCCGGTACTGCTCCCGGCTGTCGGCCATCGCGTACTCGAAGCGGCGCTCCGGCGCCATGTCCAGCCGGATTTCATGGCAGTGCGCCGTCGCAATCCAGCCCTGCCGCTCCAGGTCCTTCCATGGCACGTCGTACTTCTTGGGGCCGATCAGCGCGAAAACATGATCCTCCTTGCCGTCCTCGCGCACGAGGGTGGCCGTCAGGCCGAGGCGGCGGCGGCCCTGCAGCTCCGCCGTCATGCGGAACATGGGCGCAGGGAGCAGGTGGACTTCGTCGTAGACGATGAGGCCCCAATCGCGCTCGTTGAACAGCTTGAAGTGAGGGAAGTCATCGGGCGTCAATGGTTGGACGGAGGTGCCGAAATCGTCGAACAGGTCGGCCTCGTCTGCATCGCGCGGCCGCCGCTTGTGATAGGTGAGAATCTGGTACGTGGTGATGGTGACGGGCTTGATTTCCTTGACGTCGCCGGTGTATTCACCCACTTCGTCCGAGGCCAGGGAGGTCTTGTCGAGCAGCTCCTCGATCCACTGGCGCACGGCCACCGTGTTCGTCGTCAGGATGAGGGTGTTGGTCTGCAACTGCTCCATGACGCCCATGCCCACGATGGTCTTGCCTGCTCCGCACGGCAGCACGACGACGCCTGAGCCGCCCTGGGCCGAGCCGCCAGCGTAGAATGTCTCCACCGCATCCGTCTGGTAATGGCGCATGGTGAAGGTCTTGCCGGTGCGCCGCATCGCGTCGAGCAGACGGATGGTCAGTCCGGCGCCATCGACATAACCCGCCAGGTCTTCTGCCGGGAAGCCCACATCGACGAGGGCTTTCTTGATGTGGCCGCGCATGGCCGGATTGACCTGCACGGTGCGCGCGTCTATCTGGCCGGTGATGAACTGGCTGACCTTGCGCTGGCGGCTGACCTCCAGCATGAGGAGCGGGTCTTCCGCGCTGAGCAGCAGGCCGCCATCCGGTGCGCGGCGCAGCTTCAGCCGCCCGAAGCGCGAGACGTAGTCCCGCACATCGGCCTGGATGTTGCCGGGGACATCGTACTTGCTGTATTGGGTCAGGGATTGGAGGATGGCATCTGCATCCAGCCCGCTGGCGGCTGCGTTCCACAGCGACAGCGGCGACAGCCGGTAGGTGTGGATGTGTTCGGGGCTTTTCTCCAACTCCGCAAAGCGCGCCAGCGCGTCGCGCGCCTCCTGGTAGCTGGGGTTATCGACCTCCAGCAGGACGGTCCGATCGCTCTGCACGACCATCGGATTCAAAGGATTAGCGGCCATAACACTCTGCGATTTCCGCGATTAGACTGAACACAATGTACCAGTATACACCGGCACACGGCACAATGACAAAGCGTCAACTTCTGCGCGTCAGTGTCTTGATCTCCCCGATGGGCCGGAACCGCAGCGCGGACCAGGTCTCGTCCACTGCAATCTGCGTGACCGGCAGCCACCCCGCCGCGGTGACGCTGTCCCAGCCGGTGTCGCGGTTGATGTCGGTCTGCACGGTCTTGCTGCGCTTGGGATAGGTCAGCCAGAGGATGCCGCCGGGCTTGAGCGCGGCCATGCCCCGGCGGGCCAGTGTCTCCACGTCAGTCTGCTGGTGCACGAAGAGCTGTACGATATCGGCTCCGGCCTGCGGCGGGTCATCTGTGAGCAGCGTCGCCCCTTCCGGCAGCGGCAGCAATCGCTCACGATAGCCCGCAGGCGGATTGAGCAGCAGCACCGTGCATCCCGGCTTGATCTGGAGTTTCTTAAGCAACGCTTCGTCCATTGTTCCCTCCCCGTTCGCTGTCAGCAACGCACGATTATATCACAATTGCACTATAAGTGGATTTCTGACCTCAGTTCGCAAGCATGAGCGTGCCCCACTGGGTCGGGTTGTCGTGCGTGGTGCGCGCAGGGGAGGAAGCCAGGACGGTCTGCTGGGCCGGCGCGGCGCCGTCGTTGTCGTTCACCGCGAGGTTGAAGCCGAACGGCGTACCGGCGGCGGCCGCCGCGGTCACGTCGCCGGCCGCCATATCGACCGCCGACCAGGGAATCAGCGCCTCGACCCGGTAGCCGGTCGCCGTCGGTGCGACCGCTGCGGGGATATCGAGCGCGCTCTCGCGCGCATACGGCAGCCAGCGGTAGCCGCGCGGGCTGGCCGCCTGCGGCCCGTAGCTCAGGCCAATCTGGTAGTCATCCGCCGAGTTGCGCGGATCTGCCAGGTCGCCCGCGAGGTCCCGATCGAAGTTCAGCTCCAGGCCGTCGCCCTGCCACATGTCGGTGTTCTGCGGGCCGGGGCGATAGACATCGTCCGTCACCTCGAGCGCGAGATAGAGCCCCTCGCCTGCCCAGGCAAGCTGGAAGCGAGCGGCCAGGTCAGCGGCGCCGGTCCACGCGTCGCGGCCGTGGACGAGTGCGCTGACGGGCTGCCAGTCGCCGGGCCATTCGCTGAAGTCGGCATCCAACGTCGCGGTTAGCGGCCGCGCCGTGAACCGGCCCTGGTTGGCAGGGCGGGCGACCGCGGACGCAGGGCCAGGCTCCGGCACGGCCAGCATGCCGAGGTCCGCGCTGCGCCAGCCGGCCGCGTGTATGGCCAGGGCCAGCGGCCGCCAGCCCGGTTCGGTTGCGAAGTTGTAGAGTCCGTCGGCGGTGCAGGACGAGACGTTCGTGCTGCGCAGCAGGAAACCGCGCTCGAACGCCTGGAGCAGCGCGCAGAAGCCCTTCTCCTTATCCGTGGCCCAGCCGAGCGCCTGAAATACATCGTCGCGCGTCGACCAAACCCAGCCGAAGCCACGTTCCGGGGCGACGCGACCTGCCGGTGCGGGGCCGCGGCCCGCGGGTTCAGAACCATCCCACGGCTCTGTGATCGGCAGCCAGTGGCCGTCATTCAGCAGGACGTAGGCCTCGTCGGTGTCGCTGCGCCAGAGCATCGCGCCGCGCTCGAACGGCTCCCACGCAGCCCAAACCACCGCTGCCGGTCCCTGTGCGCAGCCCAGTTCAGCCAGGCTGTAGAGGGACGCCAGCTCCGGCGCCACGTCCGTCGTGCAGGCGGGCGGCTCGGTCGGTGTGAGGTTGGGAGTAACACTCGCAGTCGCGGATGCAGCCGGCAGCGTGGTCAGGGTGGCCGTAGGCGTGCCCGCAGGTGTTGCACTCGCGGCCTCCGCTGTGCCTGTCGCCTGGGCGACGGCGGCGGGCGTGCCCGGCGTCGAGGTCACGGCAGGGGGCGTCCACGCGCCGCCGGATGACCCGACGCGCTGGCGGAAGGTCATCGCGGCGAAGATGCCCGCAATGAAGACGAATGCGACCAGGGCGATGCCCGCAACCAGGTAAGGGTTGCGCCGCGGCTGCGGCTCGCCGGGCGGCTCGGAATATGGATCAGTCATGGCATCACTCACTCTCTTCTCACAACAGCCAATCACAGCACATCTGATGACAATACACCGTGCGGCTGCGTTTCTCTGTGAGCGCGGGTACAGGGCGCGATTGACCGATCGCTATGCGGCTCGGAGCGGATGGTGCGTGGATCAGAAGGTTATCGCCGGCTCGGAGGATGACTTGCCGGTCAGCGCCGCCGCGAAGCGCCAGAGGGCGTCCAGCCGGACGAGCCGGGCGGCCGCGAGATACGCAACGCCACCCGCTGCGCCGCAGGCGGCCAGCGTCATCAGGTTGCTCCAGCCTGCGCGCTCTGCCACGCCAGCCACGACGAGCACGGCGGCAGCCATCGCGGCCGAGGCAGCCAGCGTGCGCAGGAGCGACAGGGCGGTCGCGCGACCTTCCACCCCGCCGATGCGCCGGCCCAGGATGAGCAGCAGCGCGATGACTTCCAGCGTGATGGCGATCGAATTTGCCAGCGCCAGCCCGCCGTAGCCCAGGCTGCGCATCAGCACGAGGCCGAGACCGATGCTGAGCGCGGCGGATGCGGCTGCCAGCCACAGCGGGGTGATGGTGTCCTGCAGCGCGAAGAAGGCGCGCGCGGCTAGCTCCAGGCAGGTGTGACCCGCCAGTCCGAGGGCATAGAAGCGCAGCGCCACATAGACCGCCTCGGTGGCCGCGGCATCGAATTCCCCGCGCTGGTACAGCAGCGCCAGCAGCGGCCGGCCCAACAGGATGAGTGCGACGGCCGCCGGAACGGCCAGCGCGAGGACGGTGCGCAGCGACTCGCCCAGGGTGTGCCGTAGCCCCGTGTGGTCGTGCCGCGCCGCGAGCACGGCCAGCGTCGGGAAGGCCACCAGCCCGAACGCGGTGCCGATGATGGTCTCCGGCAACTGCATGGCATCCCAGCCCCATTCGAGCGCGCTGACGCTGCCCGCGCCGAGCCGGGAGGCCAGGTTGGTCGTTGCCAGGAGGCTGAGGTGGAAGACGCCCAGGTCGAGCACGCGCGGCCCCATCAGCCAGGCGACCCGGCGCACGCTCCCGCGGCCGGCCGACAGCACCGGCCACCACCGGAAGCCGTAGTAGAGCAGCGCGGGGACCTTGATGAGCAGGTGGAGCAGCGCGCCGATGACTGCGCCGATGGCCAGCCCGCGCACGCCCCAGGTGGGGACCAGCCACAGCGCGGCGGCTGCGATACTCAGGGGGTAGATGATGGGTGCGAGCGCAGGGAAGAGGAAGTGCTGGAAGCCGTGGAGCACGCTGCCCTGCACCGCGCTGACGCCGAAGATGACGGTGGACAGGAGGATGATGCGCATGATGCTGGCGGTCTCGGCTTGCTGCGCAGGATCGAAGCCGGGTGCGATGACCGTCCGCACAAGCCACGGCGCGAGAATGGCCGCGAGGCTCGCGAGCACGCCGACCACCAGCACGACCCAGTTCGTCACCGCGCTCGCCAGCTGCCACGCGCCGGCCCGTTCATCTGCTGCGAGGAAGTCGGCAAACACCGGGATGAACGCGGTCGCCAGCGCGCCGCCTGCCACGATCGTGAACAACAGGTCCGGCAGCTTGAAGGCTGCGTAATACGCATCCAGCCCGGCGCCGATGCCGAATGTGCGGCCGATAATCATGTTGCGAAACAGGCCCGCGGCGGCTGCCAGCGCAAACGCGGCGGAAACCATCAGCACATTGCGCGCGAGATGGCGGGCGGTGCTGCGGGGGTCAGAGGTAGTCACGGCAGCTCTGCCAGCGCTGCGGCGGCTTCGGCGTAATTCGGGTTGAACCCCAGCGCGGCCTGCCAGGCGGCCCGCGCACCTTCGATATCGCCCTTCGCCTGGAGTGCGCGGCCGCGCCAGTAGAACAGCTCCTCGACCGACTTCGCCTGCGCGAGGGTCGCGTCTGCCAGCGCGATGATTTCGTCGTAGCGGCCGACCTCGTAGTACGCGCGGAACGGTCCGAACTGGTACCACAACATGCGCCAGGGGAGCTTGATGGTGCGCGCCTGGTCGAAGGCCTGCGCCGCGCGTTGGTAATCTCCCAGCGCGACCAGGCTGCTGCCCACGTTGAACCAGGCGAACGGGTCCTGTGGGTTAGCTTGTGCCGCGTTCTCGGCTGCAGCGAGCGAACGCTGCCACATGGCCGTGTCGTCCAGGTCGCGGCCGATGATGGCTTCCACTGCCGCGGCGCGCGGCTCGTCGTAGGTCACGACATAAGCGCGGTTGAAGACGGCCCACAGCCGGTCGAGGCCATCATACGGCAGGCGGATGCCCGCGTACGGTTGGTCCTTCTTGATGCCGTGCGAATCATAGGAGTCATAGGCCACCCATTCAGCGGTCGAGTCGTCATACCCCACGATGAGCCGGTAGTGGCCCATGCCATCGTTCGGCTTGGGCTCGTACCAGGTCTCGATGAGGACCGGCACGCCCGCGTCGACCAGCGCACGCAGGCGGCCCGCATCGCCGTTGACGCGCGCAATGGAGCGCAGGCCCTGGCGGCGGGCATACTCGGCCATCTCCCACGGGTTGACGTTCTTGTCGTCGCGGTAGGGACGCAGTGTGGCGGCGACCGTGTCCTGGCCGTGCTGCACGCCGAAATAGCTCAGGTTCATCGCCAGCGTGGCCGGGCCGCAGTTGTTCCAGGTCTGCCAGTAGTGCGCCAGCCCGGTAAGCTGGTTGGCGGGCAGGGCCGGCGGCGCGGGCGTCGCGGTCGGCGGGACTGCGGTCGGCTCGGCGGTGGGCAGGAGGGTGGGCGTGCGCGTCGGACGCTGCATGTGCAGGCTCTCGGCGTCGTCGTCGATGCCCGCGAGCGCACTCGCTAACGCCAGTGCAGAATTGCGCTCTGCAACAGCCTGCGCGTGAGACGGCGGGCTGGATGCGACGGCCGCGGCTGCAGTGGACGTGCGCGCGGGCTCCATCGCAGGAGCGGTCGGGCTTGGGGTCACCTCAGCCGCCGGCGCGGTGCCAGAGGGTGCGAGCGTTGTCGGAGTCAGCGCGCGCGCCGACGTGAACTCGAAATCGGCGGCCGGCTGCGCCGCGGCCATCGGCGTGGGCACATAGATGGGATGGGGCAGGTAATCTGCGATTCCGGCGTACGCCCGGCGCCACAGCCCTTCGGGGCCGCCATAGCGCACGAGGCCGACGGCCAGGACGACGGCTCCGGCCATGACTAGCGCGAGCAGGGTCCACCTGAGCGCGCGTTGGGTTGTCCTGTTCAAAGCGGGTTAACCTTGTAGCGGATTTTGCGCTGGCTTCGCGTGACGCGCATAGGATGGACGTCCGCGTGAGTGAATGCGTTCCCAATCCACCTGGGCGAAGGATAGCATGAGATGGCGATTGTGGCAATTACGGACGCGTGACAGGAGATACAAAACGTTACTGGCCGCGGAAGATCAGCGGCAAATAGGTCGCCCGAAATTCGCCGGCGATGTCGACCGTCGCCCGCGCCTCGCCCATGTTCGCGCCTGCGTCGAAGGCCAGGACCGCGACTTCATACGATCCGGCCACGGGGGCAATCCAGGTGGCCGAGTAAGGCGCGGCGCGGTCCAGCGCCACGGTCGTGCCATCCACCTGCCACGCAACGAGCGTGACCGCGGCATCGTCGGTCGCCTCCGCCGTGAGGGAGACCGCCGGGCTGCCCGGCTGCTGGATAGCGGTGAGGCTGACCTGCGGCGATGTCGCGTCGCCGCCCAGGCCGATGCTCTTGGCCGGATTGTCGGCCATGCCGGTCAGGTAGGTGACCGCGGCGAGGTTGCGCCCGGTCTCGCGCGGGATGCTGCGCGCCGTCGGATAAAAGCCGGGATCCGAGTGTGCCGGGTACATCTCGAAGGTGAAGGCGAAGATACCGCGCTCACCGTAGAGCCAGTCGACGGTGTCTCCGGCGGTGAGGTACAGCGCGGAAGCCTGCTGCGGCGTGTAGTCATTCGTTGCGGCCATGTGCTTCGCCAGGGCGACGAACGCGCGGTAATCGTCCGGCGGCATGTCGTCAGGCAGCTCGTCATAGGTGTAGCCGTACGGGTACATGATGAGCTCGCCGTAGGTGTGGAAGCTGATGGCCGCGGTGATGCTGGGATGTGCTATGACGAAATCGCGGACGGCCTGGGTTTCGGGCTCCGAGAACGGCGTAGGGCCGCGGTACGTATCGCTCGAGGGGAAGGGGCTCGAGCCCTCGCCCCCCCAGCGATAGCCGTAATTGCGATTGAGGTCCACGCCGTAGCTGTCATCCGCATTGGGCTGCCGGTTCTTGCGCCAGTAGCGGTAGTAGCCGGCCTCGATGTCGTATTCGCCGCCGTCCGGGTTGACGTTGGGCAGGACCCAGATCTCGCGCTGCTCGATGAGGTTGGTCAGCGCGGGATCGACGCCATAGCCTTCGGTGAACAGGCGGATGATCGCCAGCGCCATTTCGACGGTCAGGTGCTCGCGCGCGTGGTGGAGCGCCACAAAGAGGATGGCCGGTTCATCCGGCTCGTCGCGTTCGGGATGGTCGCTGATCTTGACCGCGGGGAGGGTCCGACCCTCCACGCTCACACCGGCATTGGTCAGGCGCACGATGTCAGGGTAGGCGGCGGCGGAATCTGCCAGGGCCGCCAGAAGTTCGGCATAGTTGTGGTAGGCTGCGTCCGCCGGCGGAAAGTCGAGCGGCGTGACGGACAGCGGGCGGAGGCCGGCCTCGCGCGCGGCCGCCAGCTCGGCGGCGGTCATCACGCTGACCGCGTTCTCCCCGCTCAAGCCATCGATGGCAAAACCCTGCTGCGCGAGGGCCGTGCGCTCGACCGCGTTTGCGGCGGGCAGCACGACGGTGTAGAGGCGGGGTGCAGGCGGCGCGTCTTGTGCGGGTTCAGCCTGGAACGCGACCGCGCTGCGCGGCGTCACCAGGAGAGCAAGCAGGACCGCAAAGAGCAGCCGGCGCAGACGGTAGATCGACATAGAGGCTCCTTCTTGCAGACATCCTGGGCGGAGCAGCGGTCTCTTTCGCTGCGTAGTCGAAGGAAGCCTGCGTTGGTCCTGCCATGAAATCACTGGAGTTCAGCCCAACAATCCCAAATGTGTCGCCCATTCGGAGGATTGGAGTCGAGGCTTTAGCCGGATAGGTCGGCTGTGTACGGACACAGCCAAACCCGCTAAAGCCTCGACTCCGGCTACATTTGGAATCGCCGGAGTTCGGCCTCTGATTATAGCATTTTCGGGGCAGCCGTGGTAAAATCAGTGGTGAAGGGCCAGGGCAAAGGCGCCGCGGCCCGTTTCGCGCGGTTACACTATGCCAGAAAGGAACCAGATCAGCCATGTCGCAGGACTCATATACAGTCCAGATTTGCGGAGTGACCCGGCATCTGCCGTTGTTTGAGGTGGCCCCCAAGGTTCGCATCGCCATCTTCAACATGCTCGGCGACACGGAAGTCGTTGAGGCGATCGCGGACGAGCTGGCGCGGCGCCTGCCGCGGGAGGGTGTGGACGCACTGATGACGGCGGAGGTCAAGAGCATCCCGCTCGCCCACGCGCTGGCCGTGCGGATGAAGCTGCCCTACATCGTCGCGCGCAAGACCCGCAAGCCCTACATGGTCGGCGCGGTGAGCGTCGAGGTCCTGTCCATCACCACCGGCGCGCCGCAACTCCTGTGGCTCGACGGCAAGGACCTGGCCCTTGTTAAGGGCAAGCGCATCATCCTAGTCGATGACGTCATCAGCACCGGCAGCACGCTGGCCGGAATGCGCAAGCTCGTGAATGAGGCGGGCGGGACTGTGGTGGCCGAGTCCGCGGCGTTGACCGAGGGGAATGACCCCGAACAGTGGAAACACATCATTGCGACGGGCAATCTGCCCGTGTTCCTGGGATAGCCTGTGATCGAGAAAGTCGCGGCAGTTGACCGCCGCTATGAAGAACTGAACCGCCTGATGGCTGACCCGGCCACGGCAACTGACCCGGCGCGGCTGGCCGAGCTCGCGCGCGAGCAGTCCGAGATCGAGGAGCTGGTCACGCTCTACCGGCAGTACCTGGCTGCCAACGATGAGCTGGCCGGCGCTGTGCTGCTGCTCGACGAGGGCGGCGATCCGGAGATGAACGAGCTGGCGCAGGCGGAAATCGACCGGCTGGAAGCCGAGCAGGCCGAGCGCGAGGCGCGCATGCACC
>JAKPQT010000219.1 GCA_029555885.1 Chloroflexota bacterium
GCCAGCCTCTCCCAGCAAGCCATCGCCTTCGGCCTTGCGGCCATGGTGACGGCCGGTGTGCTCAGCGGCCTGCTGGGCCTGGCCGGCGCCGACCAGTCGGCCCTGCTGGCGCAGCGCCTGCAGGCCGCGCCGCAGGCTGCCGCTCAGGCCGCCACGCAGGTGGTGGCCGCGCCGCAGGCCTGACACGCGCCGCGTTCTCCTTCCGCTGCTGCCCTGCGATCCAGGGCGTGTTCACGGGCCGGCTTCGCAGCCGGCCCTTTTTTTGGGTTCTTCACCCAACTCCGGGGAACGCGGCGCGGATCTTGAGGAAGAAGTAGGCGTCGTCGCGGAAGCCGTAGGCCATGCGTTTGATGACCTTGATCTTGTTGTTGATGCCCTCGATGAGGTTGGTGCCCAGGGGAAATCGGCAGTGGGCGAGGATGCCTGGCAGGTAGGGTTTGAGGTTGGCGGCGAAGCGCTTGAGAGGTTCGATCCGGCTGCGCCGCGCCTTGGCGTACCAGCTGTTCCAGGCACGCTTTGCGTAGCCGGGATGGCGGTAGCTCCACAGGTCCTTCAGCGCGTCGCGAAGCACGTGCACGACGAACAGCGCGCGATTGGCTGCCAGCAGTTCCCTGAGCTGTATGTCCTGACCTGGCTGCAGTGAGTCGCGGTTCTTCAGCAGCAGCCAGCGCGCACCCTTGACCACGCGACGAGCGGGCTTGTCGGCGCGCAGTTCATTGGCTCGATCCACGCGCACTCGGTCGATGACCTCGCGGCCGTACTTGGCCACCACATGGAACAGGTCGAAGACGATGGCGGCCTGCGGGCAGTGGTGCTTGACCTCGATCTCATAGCCAGCATTCATGTCCATGACGGCTGCGCGCAGTTGCTTGCAGCGCTGTGGCCCCAGCAGCTCGAAGAAGGGCCTGACGTCAGCACGGCCGCGCCCTCGGCCGACCCACAGCACGCGCTTGCGGGTGGGTTCGACGATGACGGTGGCGTAGCGGTGGCCCTTCTGAATGGCGAATTCATCCATGCCGATCACATCCAGCCCATCCAGATCGACCGGGCCGAGCTCACGCTGCAGGTTGGCGAAGTCCAGTTCCTTGACTGTCTTCCAGTCAAGGCCGAAGTAGTTCGCCACGTGCCGGATCGAGGCGACCTTGCATAGCTGTGCCACCGACTCGCCCATTCGCCGCGTCACCCGCGCGTAGGGCTCCAGCCAGTTCAGCCGCTCCAGCTTCGGGCCGCAGGCCGCACAGGCCACGCGCAGCCGGGGAACGATCAACTCGACGCGGTGCTGGAAGATCGGCAGATCGCGAACCCGCCGGTCCTGCTGGTCATGGACAGACCGAGTGGACTGGCCGCAATGACCGCACTGGCGAAGCCAGCCTGCCACGGCCTGCAAGCGCAGCACGCACCAGGACTGGCCAGCTCGATGTTCCTGCCAGTCCTCCACCACGTCATACCCCGCCCATCCTCCGAGCCGAGTAATAGGATTCGCTTGGGCCACGGTAGCCCTCCTGCCGTCTTGATGCTTGGTACCACCAAGGTAGCAGCAGGCGCCGTGCGCCCACCCTGCGTCTCACGCAGATCGGAGAAGAACCTAAAAAAGATGGCGCCCGCCGCCGTAGTGGCCCTCCTTGATGACTGCTCCGGGCGGGTCGCCGCGCCGACATCGGCCAACCCCAGCTATG
>JAKPQT010000386.1 GCA_029555885.1 Chloroflexota bacterium
GATACCAACTATAAGGGCGAGGTGATCGGCCCGACTGAGGTCGCACTCGATGACACGCTGCTGGCGCTGGCGCAGACCGATGGGACCATCTTCCCGATCCCGGATGAGAGCAATGACGGCGGCACGGATCCCAGCTTCAGTGCACCCGGTCCAGACTGGATCGTCATCGGCTCCGAGGGCGGCTTCCTGCCTGCGCCGGTGCTGCGCGACGGCCAGCAGGAGACGACCTGGGTCATGGACCCGACGGTCTTTCATGTCGGAACGGTCGACCTGTTCTCGCTGTTGCTGGCGCCGGCCGAACGGGCCGATGTGGTCGTGGACTTCTCGCAGTTCGCCGGCCAGACGCTGATCCTGTACAACGATGCACCCGCCGCGTTCCCGGCCCGCATCACGAGCTACGACTACTTCACCGGCGCGCCGGACATGCGTCCGGTGGGCGCGCCGCCCATCCTGCCCGGCTACGGCCCCAACACCCGCACCATCATGCAGGTCAAGGTCGCCGCAGCCGTCTCCGACCCGAACGATCCGGCCTTGGGCTTCAACCTCCCTGAGCTTGAGAATGCCTTCAAGCACAAGGCCGACCGCTCCGGCGTCTTCGAATCCGGCCAGCACCCGATCATCGTCGGGCAGGCGGCCTACAACTCGGCCTACGGCACGAGCTTCGTCTCCGGCGGTTGGTGCAACTCCCCGACCAACCCGACCACCCGCTGCGACGGATTCCTGCGCATCTCCGAACAGGGCGGCGATCTGTTCAAGTTCGACACGCTCACGAAGGCAGATGTGTTCGGCAATCCGAAGCAGGTGGCGGTCAAGATCGAGCCGAAGGCAATTCACGACGAGACGAACGCCTCAGCCTTCGACGAGTTCGGGCGCATGCAAGCCAACTTGGGGCTGGAAGTCGTCCCGGCCACGCCCATGTTGCAGAACGTCGTCCTGCATCCGTATGTCTTCCCGACCACCGAGATGGTCGACACATCGAAGCTCCCGGCGGCCGCGAAGTTAGTCGGCGGGGCCTACGACGATGTCATCGTGACCCCTATCTCCGTGGGCGATGATGGGACCCAGATCTGGAAGTTCACGCACAACGGCGTGGACACCCACCCGATTCACTTCCACGCCTACGATGTGCAGACGCTGAACCGCGTCTCGTGGGACAACGTCGTCATGCCGCCCGATGCCACCGAGCTCGGGTGGAAGGACACGCTGCGCATCAGCCCGCTGATGGACACGATCGTCGCGCTGCGACCCGTGGTGCCGCAGTTGCCGTGGGACGTGCCCAACAGCATCCGGCTGCTCAACCCGGCGATGACGGACCAGACGCCTCTGATTCTGTCTTCGATGCAGGATCAGCTCAATATGGGCCTGACAGCCTTTGCGCCGAACGGCGAGCCGATCGACGTCTACAATCACTTCGTCAACTTCGGCGCGGAGTACGTCTACCACTGCCATATCCTCAGCCATGAGGAAATGGACATGATGCGACCGGTGACGCTGGCCTACCCGCCGGTGGCGCCGAGCAACCTCGTCGTGCTAGCGCCGGTTGATCCGCCGGGCAATGGCACACGGGATCGTTACGTTGATCTGAGCTGGACGGACAACTCCCGGAGCGAGACGAACTGGGTCATCGAACGGGCCACCAGCTATGCAGGCCCGTGGTCCGTGCTCGCCGTGATCGACTCGGATCCACTGAACCCGGGACTCAGGGAGACAACCGGCGAAAGCATCGGCGGCACGATCGACTACCGCGACGTCATTGGCACCACCGCGAATGCGTATGCGTACCGGGTGCAGGCCATCAACGTGGTCGGTGATACCTGGAATTACGCTAACCCGGCGCTCAACAACATCGTGAGCGGCGGCTTCCCAACCATAACAACCCGGTCGGCCTTCACGAACATCGCCTCGTGGGTGCCGCAACCGGCTGCGCCCACGCTGCTGACGGCCACCGCCGTGCGGCAAGGCAGCAATAACCGCGTCGCGCTGGACTGGACGGACGTGCCCGGCGCAACCGGCTATGTCATCCAGCGTGCGCGCGATGCGGCCTTCACACAGAACGTGACGATCATCAACCGGCCGCCCATATCAGCCTACGTTGATACGGTGCCGCGGCTCCCGCTGGGCACGGCGTACTACTACCGTGTCATGACACTCAATCCGATGGCGTCCCCCTGGTCGAATGTGCTGAGCATTACGACGCAGTAGTTCGCCCGCAGCGCGGGATGTTCGGCAGAGGAAGCGATTTCTCCCCCGAACATCCCGCTTCGAGTAACTCTGAGAGCGTGTGTAATGATGTACCGAAGGCTGGCACTGGTCATGCTGTTACCCCTCCTGCTAACAGGAGCGGTCGCCGGCCATGCCGCGACGCCTCCCCAGGCGGCGCCCGCCCAGGATACGCCCGGCTGGCAGCAAGTCAACACCAATGGTTTTGGCACGCCGCTGGCTACTGAGGTGAGCGCCGTGGAAGTATTCGGCGCCCACCTCTACGCCGGCACCACCAATGCAACCGACGGCGCGCGGCTGTACCGCTCGCCGGATGGCACGACCTGGAGCCCGGTCTCCGAGCCGGGCTTCGGCATTGCGCACGACATCCGCCCGCTGGGCATCCTCGACCTGACGGTTTACAACGGACGGCTCTACGCCAGCACTGGCCGAACCGATAATGCCGCGCAAATCTGGCGTGCGCAGGACGGCCTGACCTGGGCGCCGATGGTCATCACCGGCTTCGATGACCCCGACACCGTCGATATCACGGCCCTGATCGCGTACAACGGGGCGCTCTACGCCGGAACCCACAACCTCGTTAAAGGGGCGCAGGTCTGGCGCAGCTACAGCGGCGACAACAATACGTGGACACAAGTGGCTCCTGCCCAGCCCGGCAGCGGGCCAGGCCAGGTGACCGGGTTTGCCGTCTTCGACGGCGCGCTTTATGCCGCGGTAGAGTCCGATGCGCCGGCTCAAATCTGGCGTACGTACGGCGGCGAGTGGACCACCATCGTGGACGATGGATTCGGCAGCGCCCTGACCACTGCAACTGGCAGCCTGACCGAATTTGCCGGCCACCTGTATGTCGGCGCAGGCAACGAGACCGGGGGCGCTCAGCTCTGGCGTACGGCGGATGCAACCGCCTGGGAACCGGCGAGCGCACCTGCCTTCGGTGATGCGCACAATGAGAGGATCGAGGCCGTGTTCGTCTTTCAGAACCAGCTCTACGCCAGCGCAAAAAACACCACGACCGGCCTGGAGCTGTGGCGCTCGCCGGATGGTCTTGCCTGGGAGCAAATGAACCCGGATGGCTTCGGTGACAACCGCAATTCCGGCGTCAACGGGAGCAATGCAACGGCCAGCTTTCTGGGCCACCTTTATGTGGGCACAGCCAATGCGGCCGCGGGCGGAGAAGTGTGGCGGATGCTGCAACCGCAGCAACGCACCTATCTGCCCCTCATCGTGCGCTAACCGTACTGCAAGACGGAGTCAGGTGATGAAGGGAATTTTGGAGATGGCATCCACGAAGCGTACAGCGCTGGTGTCGCTGGGCCGGCTCTTGCTGATCGCGAGCCTCCTGCTGGCCGCCGCGCCGGGCGCAGCCACGGCGGCCCTGCACGCGGCCGCGGCCCTGGAGCCGGCCGTGCCCGCTCCAGCCTATCTGCTCATGGAAAACGTGGGCCAATATGCCGACGAGGCCCGGTTCCTATTGAAGCAGGGCGACCGGCACATCTGGCTGACCGGCGACGCCCTGTGGCTGACCGTGCCTGACCCGTTGCCCGCGGAACAAGACCCGGCAAACTTGCTGCGCCAGCCGGGCCGCCAGCGGAATCCGGCCGCGGTCGCTCGACCGGGCACAGCCATCCGCTTCACCTTCCCTGGCGCAAATCCTGCCGTGACCCTGGAGCCGTCCGGCCGCGTGACGACCCAGGTGTCCTACCTGACCGGCAGCGATCCGGCACGGTGGCAGCGCGGGGTGCCGGTCTGGTCGGGCGTGCGCTATCGTGACCTGTATCCCGGCATCGACCTGGTCGTCGGCGACAATGCCACCGGGACCGTGCCCTGGCGCTTCGAAGCGCGGGCGGACGCCGACTTGCAGGCTGTTGCGCTCCGGGCAGAAGGGGCCGATGCGGTCACTGCCGAAGCCGGGCAGCTACGGCTTGACCTGAAGGGCCAGACTGTGCAGGTGGCATTGCCCGCATGGTCGCTGGAAGGCCAACCCGTACGCGCCACCAGCCTGGCTGTGCCGCAAGATGCGAAGGGCGCTTTCAGCCTCACGCCTGCCACGGAATCACCCGTCGAGCAGACCGGCGCTGCGGGGCCTGCTGCACTTGATGATGCCGCAGACCTCATCTATAACACCAGCTTCACCGGCAGCGCCTATGATGCCGGGTACGGCATCGCAGTCGATGCCGCGGGTAATGCGTATGTCACCGGCGAGACGCAATCCGCCAATCTGCCGGTCACTGCCGGGGCTTACGACCCGACCAACAGCGGCGGCACGCCCCCCACGGATGCCTTCGTCGCCAAGTTCAACCCCACAGGGACCGCCCTGCTCTATCTGACCTATCTCGGCGGGTCCGACCTCGACCTGGGCTGGGGCATCGCGGTGAGCGGGGACCTGGTCTATGTGGTCGGGGAAACTAAGTCCGCGAATTTTCCTGGCATGACCGGAACGGTCACCGGCACGGATATCTTCGCGGCCGCGCTCAATGCCACGGGCAGCGGCGTCCGCTACGTCACGCGGCTCGGCGGCAATGGCGCAGATACGGCTGCCGGTGTGGCCGTTGAGGGGCTAGATGCCTACCTGGTGGGTACCACGACTTCCTCGGACCTGCCGGGCTCAGGGTGCGGCGGGCTCGCCAGCGCTCGCCTGGTGGTCGCCAAACTGAACTCGACGGGCGCGCCAGCCTACACGACCTGTCTCGGCGACGTGGATTTCACGGTCGTGGGCTACGGCATTGCCGTGCGCAGCGGAGCCGCGTATGTCACCGGCGAAACCGGACCTGTCGTCGGGGTGGCGCGCGATGTCATCGTCGCCAAGTACAATCCCGACGGGACGCTGGGCGGCGGCATCCCCATCGCGGGCAGCGGGGATGAGTGGAGCAGCGGCATCGCCGTTGACGGACCGGGCAACATTTATCTGACCGGCACCACGATGAGCGCAACTGATTTCCCGGTGACGAGCGGCACGGCGGCATGGGGCGGCGGCGCCAGTGATGCGTTCGTGCTCAAGCTCTCCTCCGCATTCGGGATCACCTTCGCCACCTACCTCGGGGGCAGCGGCGATGACTATGGCGCGGCCATCGCGGTCGACACCGTCCAGGCGTTCTACGTGACGGGCACCACCACTTCCACCAATTTTCCGGTTAGCACGGGCGCTTACGACACCAGCCAAAACGGGGGACTGGACCTGTTCGTCGCCCGCATGCATCTGGGCAGCAGCGCGCCGAATAAGGTCACTTACGCCACGTACCTCGGCGCGGGCAACGAAGATTGGGCGTATAGCGCGGCCACCGATACCGGAACACAGGCCTTCGTAACCGGCAGCAGCGCGTCGTCCGCCGCCCTGGACTCGACCAATGCGCTCGTCGCCAGACTGAAGGTGGGCATCCCACCCGCTGCGCCGGTGGTGTCAATTGCCGCCAGTGGAACAAGTGCGGCCCTGAGCTGGACCGCAGTGCCCTCCACTAGCAAGTACCAGATATTCCGCAGCAACACGCCGTACTTCCAGCCGGGCGATTGGAGCAGCCCCACGCCACGGCAGGAGATCACCGGCTTGTCCTATCCCGACCCTGCCGTACTGACGACGGTCGGCGCTTACTTCTACCTCGTCAAGGCCATCAACACCGCGCCTGAAGCCAGCGCGAGTTCGAATCAGGTCGGCAAGTTCACCTTCCCGTTGGTGAAGGGCGTTACTCCCTGACAGCGCCAGTGCCACAGGGGGAGCCCGTTTTCGCGTGGTCAAAACCTGATAGGTTAATTGATTCATATCGCAGGTTATCACATGTTCAGCACACCGGCAGCCCGGCAACGTCACATCCTCGCATTGCTCGACACGCGCCACATCCTGACCATCCAGGAACTGGCGACCGAACTGGGCGTGTCAGCAATGACCGTGCATCGCGACCTCAACAAGCTGGCCGACAGCGGCCGGCTCGTCAAGACGCGCGGCGGCGTTGCCCTGCCCCCAGCAACGCACGGTCACGCCAGTGCGCCGACGCTGTGTGCGATGTGCAACCGGCAGGTGTCTGAACGGAGCGCGGTCATCCTGCAAGGCCACCGTCTGGGCCGTCTGACGGCCTGCTGCCCGCATTGCGGGCTGGCCCTGCTCGAACGCAATACGTCGCCGGACCTGATTCTGGTTACGGATTTCCTGTATTGCCAGATGGTCAGCGCGCGGGATGCAACGTATCTGGTGGGCAGCGATGTCCACTCCTGCTGCACGCCCGGCATCCTCGCGTTTGCCGACCACAATGCCGCCGAGCGATTTCAGCGCGGCTTCGGCGGTGACATGATGAACCTGCTGCAAGTACACAACTTCCTGCAACGCGGATTGGCGCTTTCTGAGGAGCTACGGAGGTAAGCAAGATGAAGACGATTGTGAGGTCTCCCTGGATCTGGCGAACCCTGGCAGCAGGGGCCTTCCTTGCGATGCTGGCAGGATGTAGCCCCGCGATGCCCGGACACTCCGGCACAGACATGCAACAGGCCCCGGCGGCAGAATCAGAAGCGGCCCTGGAAGCCCAGGCACCGGCCGGCACAATTCTGGCGCGCCAACAGACCGCAACCCTGCAGGCATGGTTAAGCTGTGATCCAACGCAGCCTATCAGAGGCACGGCAGACATGGATGCGTATCTGATGGATATGGACGGGCAGCCGGTCACAAATGCGCAAGTGACGTTCGACATCGACATGACCAACATGAGCCACGGCATCAACCAGGTCACCGCGATGCCCGCCGGCGACGGGCACTATGTCGGACAGGTGCACTTCTCGATGCCCGGCCCGTGGCGCCTGATCGCCATCGTAGAGCGGCCTGACCATGAAGCCGAGCAGGTGCGCTTCGATTTCAAGGTCAATCGCTAGCAGGAGCAGAGCATGAACCTTACGACAGCCGTGATTTTGTCCCTGGCCTTTGCCGCAGTCAGCGCGGGCGTCGGTATCTACCTTGTGCGCTACCGGGAAAGCGTAACCGAGATGCTGGGGATGATGATCGGGATGACGATGGGCATGATGTCGGGCATCGCCATCGGCTACTTCATTGGCGCAGCGACCGATATGTTCATCAGCAATCTGGTCGGCGTCGTCGTCGGGCTGGCATTTGGGGCCGGCTTCGGCAGCCTGGGTGGGCTGATGGGCGCGATGGACGGCGGCATGGGCGGCTTCATGGGCGGCATGATGGGCGCGATGCTGGGCGTGATGATCAACATCTCCCCGACTGCCGTCTGGGTGACGACGGGCCTCACGACTGTGGTCTGCCTGACCATCTATGCCGGCCTGATCCGGCTGGTGCGCAAGAGCTGTGCGAAGCAGTACGCCAAAGACCCGGTCTGTGACATGCTGGTAGATGTCGCGACGGCCAAACTGACCAGCAGCTATCACGGCGCAACCGTGTACTTCTGCGCGGCCGGCTGCAAACGGGCCTTCGACAAGGACCCGGAGCACTACCTGGTCCAATCGTTGCGGCAGAGCGCGGCGCAAAGCGCGGTGCAGAGCGCGGTGGCCGACATGGGCGCCCTGCCCTCAGGGAGAGCATAGATGGCTGAAGTCAAGCAGGTCACTTTTCCGGTCACGGGCATGACATGCGCCAACTGCGCCGCGGCCATCGAACGCAATGTCCGCAAGCTGCCGGGCGTCGATGTCGCGAACGTCAACCTCGCCAGCGAGAAGCTCACCGTGGCCTTCAACCCGGCCGAGCTCGACGAGCAGGGGATTATCACGCGGGTCGAGCACATCGGTTACGGTATCCCGACCGGCAAAGTCGAACTGCCCATCACCGGTCTACGGGACAACTCCGATGCGCTGACGCTGGAGAAACTGCTGGCCCGACAGGAGGGCGTGCTCGCGGCCAGCGTGAGCTACGGCACCGAACGCGCCGCCCTGCAGTACATCCCCGGCCTGACGAGCATCGCGGAGCTCGCGCGCATCGTGCGGAAGGCGGGGTTCGACCTCGTGCAAGCAGGCGAGGCGGAGTCTATCGAAGACGCTGAGGCCCACGTGCGCGCCGCGGAAGTCGCCCGGCAGCGACGCCTGCTCATCCTCGGCCTGATCTTCACCGTGCCGCTCGTGACCTATAGCATGGCGCGCGACTTCATCGTGCCCTTCCAGCACGACCTGTGGGCCATGCTCGTCGCGGCCACCATCGTGCAGTTTGCGGTGGGCTGGCAGTACTACGTCGGCGCGTACAAGAGCCTGCGTGCGGGCGGCGCGAATATGGATGTCCTGATCGCGCTGGGGTCCTCGGTCGCCTACGGCTACAGCGTGGGTGTCGTGCTCGGCCTGATTCCCAGCCCCAACGTCTATTTCGAGACCGGCGCAGCCATCATCACGCTGATTATGCTCGGCAAGTTCCTCGAAGCGCGTGCCCGCGGCAAGACATCCGAAGCCCTGAAGGCCCTGATTGGCCTGCGGCCCAGGATCGCGCATGTCATCCGCGACGGCGTGGAGACCGAGATCGACGTGGACCAGGTCGTCGTGGGCGACACGCTGCTGGTGCGGCCCGGCGAGAAGGTGCCGGTGGACGGCATCATCAGCGACGGCCGCTCGGCCTTCGATGAGTCGATGCTGACCGGTGAATCGATGCCCGTCACCAAGGGGCCGGGCGACGAAATCATCGGCGCAACCATCAACAAGGAAGGGCTCATCCGCTTCGAGGCCAGCAAGGTCGGCAAGAACACGAC
The DNA here is from genome assembly GCA_029555885.1 of Chloroflexota bacterium. The sequence continues at coordinate 8,886 of JAKPQT010000386.1, forward strand.
GCTGGCCCAGATTGTGCGCATGGTGCAGGAGGCCCAGGGCAGCAAGGCGCCCATCCAGAAGCTCACCGACCGCATCAGCGCCTACTTCGTGCCCGTCGTGATCGGCATCGCGCTGCTGACGTTCATGGGCTGGCTGCTGTTGACCCGCGCCGACTGGTCTGGTGCCATGATCAACGCGGTGGCCGTGCTGGTCATCGCGTGCCCCTGCGCGCTGGGACTGGCAACGCCGACCGCCATCATGGTCGGCACGACGAAGGGCGCAGAAAACGGCGTGCTCTTCAAGAACAGTGAGGCGCTGGAGCGCGCCGGCCGGGTCAAGGTAGTGGTTCTGGATAAGACCGGCACCATCACGCGGGGCGAGCCGGCCGTGACGGATGTCATGGCCGTGGATGGCCCAAACAATGTTGCAGCGAACGAAGTGCTGCGCTTGGCCGCGAGCGCCGAGCGCGGGTCGGAACACCCCTTGGGGCGCGCGATCGTCGAAGCCGCCACAGCCAGAGGCTTGCCTCTGACAGAGCCCACCGCCTTCAAGGCCGTTAGCGGCTTCGGCATCCGCGCCACCGTGGCCGACCAGCGTCTCATCGTCGGCAACCCGCG
>JAKPQT010000235.1 GCA_029555885.1 Chloroflexota bacterium
GGCGCTGGGACGAGAAGCAGATCGAGGACACCCTCGACAGCGAGTACGACTGGGAGCGCGCGCCCGACACGCAGACGACCTGGCGCATCGGTGACGGCACGGCCGCGTTCTACAACTACGCCTACTACACGATCGCCGGCTTCACGGAGCACGATACGTTCCGCAGCAACCAGGTGCGCGAGGGCGACATCACCCGCGAGGAGGCCCTGCGTCTCGTCGAGGAGGAGAACACTCCGCGCTACCCGAACCTCAAGTGGTACCTCGACGTCGTGGGTGTGGATTTCACGGCCGCGATCACGGCGATCAACAAGGCGCCGCGGCTCTACAAGGAACTGGATCGGGACTGAGCACGGCCGGCACTGGAACTAGTCCAGAGCTGAGATCGCGCTGACCTTCCGCCGCAACTGGGGCCACAGCACCACCAGCAGCGCAGCGTAGGCGAGAGCACCGATCACCCAGACGGCGGTCGGCCCCATGGGGAAGTTCGGCCACCACCATTCGGCGCCAGCGTCGAGGCTGATGCCCTGCTGGTCGGCACCCGTGACGTAGCGCCGGATGTTCACCTGCAGCGACACCAGGTTGGCGATGGTGAGCGCGCCCAGTACCGCGAACGTCTGAATCCGGGTGAACCGCAGCTCGCGACCCGGTGGCATGGTCGCGAGCAGCAGCGACAGCAGCAGGATCAAGGGCAGCAGGTAGCGCGGCTGGAGCGCCTCGCCCACTTTCATGCCGCCGACGGTCAGCACATACACGGGCAGCACCACGAGCACGATCAGCACGCCGGCAACGCTGATGGCCTTGCGCCAATCGAGCCGTCCCAGCCCCGCGAACGCAACGACGATGAACGCGGCCGCAGCCGCCCAAGGGACGATCGCGGGCAGACCGGTGTCGAACCAGCCGAGGGCCCAGGTTCCCCAGACTCCGGTCCAGAGGAACGGGAGCATGAGCAGGTTGTACGCGGCCAGCGCGAATCCGGTCATGGGAGCACCGGGCGACACTGTGCCGTCACCGCTGCCGGCCTCAGGGCTCACGGCGGTGCCGCCACTGAATCCGATCGCGCCGACGCCCGACTGCCCGGCGTTGACGAAGAACAGGACAGCGATGACGATTCCCGCCAGCGGAAGCGCCGCGCGAAGTGCCCACTCCCGGGTGCGGGCCGAGGCGATGATGGATGCCGTGACGCTGGCTCCCACGACGTAGACGCCCGCATCTCCCCGAGCGCCCGCGGCCATGACCACACCAACGAGGTAGAGCGCACCGAGCGCCCACCGTCGGCGCCCCTCAGTGCCGAACCAGCCAAGCAGGGCAAGGAATGCCGTGCCGACGCCCGTGATGGCCCATCCGCTCGGATTGTTCGAGGGGATCAGGAAGATGCCGAGCGGGATCATGGCGACCAACCATCCCCACAGCAGAGTGCGGCGCCGGGTGAAGGGTAGAAGCGCGAACAGGGCTGTCGTGAGGGCCACGAAGAGCGCTGCGTTGACGAGCCGCATCGTGAGCGCGCTGACCTGGATGTCGGGCCCCGCGAAGAGATGCATGGTCGCGTAGTAGACGGGCGGGTATTCGCCCGCGAAGTTGCCGCGGTCGGTCTCGTAGCGACCCTCGGCGTCCAGCGCCGCGGTCTGGCATTCGGCGCTGACGTCCTTCTTGCCGGCGTAGCAGATGATGTCGCGGAAGCCGGCATCCATGCTGCGGGTGCCGGGCTCGGAGCCCGGCTGGCACTCGGGGCTGCCGCCGACCGCGCACCACGTGCTGATGAGGTGGTAGTCGTCGTCGGGACCTGCGCCGACCGGCGACGCGAACGCCCAGGCGGAGAGCGCGAGGAAAGCGACAACGGGCGCGAGATGAATCCAGCGCAGCCGTCGAATCAGGCTGCGCACACCGTTCACTGCGCCACCTCGGGTGTGGTCGCAGGCTCGCGATTCCAGCGAAGCCAGGCCACACCGAGCACGACGACTGTCGCAGCGAAGA
>JAKPQT010000237.1 GCA_029555885.1 Chloroflexota bacterium
CCCAGCCGTCATCCCGGTGCAGCGTGAGCGTCACCTCGCCGCCCGCCGGCGTGTACTTGATCGCATTGTCGGTGAGATTCAGCAGGAGCTGGCGCAGGCGGTCCGCGTCGCCCTCCACGATGGCCTGGTCCTCTGCGCCAAGCCGCACGCTCACGCCTGTGTTGCGCGCCATCACCTGCGCCTGACGGTAGATGTCCAGGAGCAGGGTGTCCAGTTCCACGGGCTGCCGGTGCAGTTTGAGGCCCGCGTCCGCCTGCGCCAACAGCAGCAGGTCGGCAACGAGACGGCGCATCCTCGCGGTCTGGTCCTCGATAGCCGCGAGCGCCTCGCCCCGCATCGTCGGGTCCTCCGCGGCGCCGCGGCGCAACAGGTCCAGGTTGCCCTGGATGGTGGTCAGGGGCGTGCGCAGCTCGTGGCTCACGTCCGCAACCAGTCGCTGTTGCGCGTTGAACGCCTCATCCAGGCGGCCCAGCATGTCATTGATGGTCTCGGTGAGCTCGCCCAGCTCGTCGCCGGGCATGGCGACCGGGATGCGCTGGCTGAGGTCTTCCGTGCCGGTAATCTGCTGTGCGGTTTCCGTGATGGCCTTGATGGGGCCGAGGGCCGCCCGCGCCAGGATGTTGCCGCCGACTGCGGCCAGCAGCAGGGCCAGCAGGCTGCCGACCAGTAGCGCGCGGCGGATGACGTCGAGCGCATCCGCAGTGCTCGCCATGTTGGCCGCGACCTCGATGATGCCGATAATCTGATTGCCGAGCGGAATCGGCAGGCTGATGACGCGCAGCCGGGCGCCGCTCGTCTCGAGGGTGAGGCGCCGCGGCTCGCCGGGCACGATGTCCTGCACGAACTGAAGCGGCACGGGCAGACGCTGGCCGCGCAGATTTTCCGACAACTGAACCGCGCGGCCGTCGAGTTGGACAATCTGGATGAAATACTGCGAGCCGTAGATGTCGATCGGCGGCAACTGCGCCCGACCGGAGAGCATGACCTGCAGCGGGTCATTCTCGGCCTGAATCAGCGCGATGACATCCTCCGCCTGCGCGATGAGCCGCTCGTCGAGGTTCGTGAGCA
>JAKPQT010000256.1 GCA_029555885.1 Chloroflexota bacterium
CTGCGAGAGGCTGCCTGCCGGGTAGCGTTTGAGGACGGCCGAGAGCAGGTCGGCGGGCACGCGGAACGTGACGTGCACGCTGTCGGTGCGGCGGCTCGTGGCGACCAGCGGGCGTCTCATCGGGTCCTGCCGCGCGACCATCCTGAGGTGATCCCGGCAGTCTCCCAGCGCACGGGCCAGCGAGTACTGCGCCAGCCGGTCCGGCGCCGTGCCTGCCCGCAACTCGAGCTCGACCGCCTCCCGGGCGATCACCAGCAGATCATCGATCTCTCGATGCCGTCCCCAGCGCGCCAGGACCGCCGACTGCGCCCTCCGCTCCAACTCCGCTCTGTTGTCCATCCGTGGATCTCCGTTTCCATCGCGTCTCAGCGACTCTCCCTCGCCTCATGGTCACTCCCGCTTTAGCAGTTCCATGATGCTGTCCCAGTCGTCCGGCTTGGCCCACAAAGCGTCCACCTGCCAGACCTCGCGCAGCGCCGCCAGCCACACAAGTTGCGCCGGCGTCGGCTTGCGCCGCCCGACTTTTAGTTCGAGCGCGATCATCCGGTAGCCCTTGACCATGATGAGGTCCGGGAACCCGGGCGTGGAGCGCCTGCTGTCGTGCGTGTGGTAGCACATGTAGCCGAGCGCCTCGGCTGCGGCCACGACCTGCGCCTGAAACGCACGCTCAGAGATGGACGGGAGGGCAGTCCTCACCTTGCGCCTCGCGCCCGCAGGTTGCGGCCCCCGACCTCGATCACGCCTTGCGGCCCGCAGCTCTCGCTGATGCGCCAAACGATGCGGTCGCCCACCCTGTCCGCCATCTCCGGCAGCCCGTAGTTGCTCGTGATGACAGTCGGCCTGCACTCGTCATGCCGCTCACCCAGGATGAGGTAGAGGCGGTCCGCCAGCCAGTCGGAGCTTTTGAAACTCTCAGACCCGAGGTCGTCAAGCACGAGTAGCCGGGCGCAGGAGTACCGCTCGATGACCTGCAACTCCGACTCCTGGCCGTCATACGTGGAGCGCAACTCGGCAAACAGGCGCGGCGCAGTCACGAACGCTATGCGGCCCCTGTTGTTCTCGCGCCAGTGGCGGAGGTAGCCTGCCGCCAGAAACGTCTTGCCGGTGCCGCAAGGCCCGTGCAGGTAGAAGCTGTCGCGCGGGTCCGCCGACAGGAGCGCAGCAGCCGTCTTAGGGTGCGGCTGCTGGCCATGCAGGGTCGCGTTCAGAAAGCGCAAAGGCAGACCTGCCTCCCGCAGGCGGCGATGCTCGTCGCGTTGCAGGCGGGCTGATGCCTGCTCCGGCGTCTCGTCAGTCTCAGTCGAGGCGTCTTGAGAAGCCGGTGAGGGCAGAGACTCGATGGCCCTCCGCAGGCTCTCGCTGATGCCGTCCATTTGATCCATGTTCGTCCTTTCGTGTGTCGGTGTCTGTCTGTGCGCGAGGCACGAGGTTGATGTACTGCTCGATCCGGTCGTCGGAGTGGTAGAACCAGGCGGCGCCGCGGTGCGCGTTGTGCTGCATATACCAGGCGTCGGCGGCGAAGTTGCTGACGGCCTGCAGTAGCTCGTCGATGGTGTATGTCTGCAGGCGGCGCTTGATCTTGTCGCGTGCGGCAGGCAGGAAGCGTGCACGGGGCTGTATGGCGGACCGGTAAGCCTCAAAGGCGGCTACCACGTCCGGGGACTCCGGCTGTTTCGGCGCGTCCGGCTCCGGCTTTTCGGTGAGTGACGGCATGGTACTCTCCGGAGTACCAGTACTTATGTCTATGTCTGTGTCTGTGTGTGATAACGCGTGATTACCGGTGATTACCGACTGATTACATTCGGCTTGTTCACGCTTGCGGGCGCGGTAGTTTGCGACGTTTACGCGCACAGTCTCGCGCCGATGCTGCTCCGATCCCAGCTCGTCGTACTTCTTCGCGTTCAGGACCACCCAGCCGCCCGGCGCACGCTCGATGCGGCGCCCGTCATGCTCCGGGTCTGCGGACTCAGGGTCCGGCGAGGTCAGGATTTCGACGGCTTTCCGCGCGCCTTCGACGGACACCCGCGCCAGCCGTGCGAGCCCGTCAACGGTAGCGACACGCGCAAATCCGTCCTGGTCTTTGAGCGCCAGAAGGGTGATCCAGACAACGCGCGTTTCGATGTCGGTGTCCCAGACGGAGCTTGTCAACAGAGAGGAAAACAGCTTGCTATACATCTGACCCTTTCCGTACAAAACAAAAGCCGCCCATCCCGCGCGCCAGTCGCTGGTCTAG
>JAKPQT010000259.1:2500-4075 GCA_029555885.1 Chloroflexota bacterium
CCTCGGGCGCAATCGTGACGGAGAGCAGCTTCTGATTGCCGGTCATTACGGCCTTCACCATGCCGCCGCCCGCGGTCACCTCGACGGTTTCATCGCCGAGGCGTTCTTGGGTCTTGGCGAATTCTTCTTGCAGCTTCTGCAGTTGGCCGGCCATGCCGCCACCACCGCCGCCGCCGGTTTGTTTGCGCAGCCCATACGCCGGGCGTGCCTTACCCTTACTCATGTGCATCCTCCAAATTCAACATCAATCAGTTTTCTTGCCTGTCTTCTTCAGGTTCGTGACGACCGCCCCGCGGCGTCGCGCATCGCTGAGCAGTTGCTCGTCAGGATCCACAGGGGCCCCAGCCGGGCTGCCGGCTGCCGGCGCCCCGGATGACGCGGGCGTCTCCCCCAGCATCGAGCAGCGAATGACCACCCGGCGGCCCAACACCTCTTCCCAGGCAGCTTCGATGTGCTGGCGGTTCTCCATCTGGTCCGCAATATCGCGCGAGAACGCCTGGCTGAACAGCATGACGAGCGTCTGCCCGGCAAACTCCATCTCGCGGACCGCGCGCAGGGCCGCTTGCAGCTTGACGCCGCCGTGCTTGCCCGCGGTGACCAGGAACTTCTCCCAGTTGGCGTGTGACACCCCGCCTGCCTCTTCGTCGCCGGGCGCGCGGCTCGGTCGGGCCTGCGCAGCGGCGGGCCGCGGCTCAGTTGGGCTGGCGGGCCGCGCGGCGCGGGCAGGTTCCGTGCGGGGAGCTTCCGGCGGTTGGGCGGCTTCGGGTCGCACGGCGGGCGTTGTCATCGGGGCCGCCGCAAGGGGGGCAGGCGCGGCCGTGCGGGGTGCCGCCTGGGTCGGGGCCGATTCCGCGGGCGCGCCCGCGCACGCGAGCGCTGCGCGCAGGAACGCAACCTCGATGGGCAGTTGCGGCACGCCCGGCACCTGGTCGCGCAGCGCGCCGCGCGCCTCGGTGAATTCCCTGACCGCGGCCAGCAGCGCGGCCGGCGCAAGCTGGCCGGCCTGCCGGGTCATCTGGCTGACGACATCCTGCGGCAGGTCCAGCAGTTCAGGTGCGCGCACGACGCGTACGAAGAGCACCCCGCGCAGGTACGCGACAATCTGGTCGACGAGCTGGCCGAGCTCGACGCCTTCTGCGACGAGCTCATTGAGCAACGTCAACCCGCCGGCGGTATCCTGGCTGATGAAGGCATCCACCAGCTTGCCAATGGACTGGGCATTCACTAACCCCAGCACCGCCTCGACCCGCTGGAGCGTCAGCACGTCGTCGCCGTACGCGAGCATCTGATCCAGCAGGCTGACCGCATCACGCATGGAGCCGGTGGCCCGCCGCGCGATGGCGACGAGCGCATCCTGGTCCGCGCGGCTGCCTTCGGCTTTGAGCACTTCCGCCAGGTGTTCCACGATCTCTGCGGTAGGGATGCGCCGGAAGTCGAACCGCTGGCAGCGCGAGCGCACGGTTTCAGGCACGCGATCCGGCTCGGTGGTTGCCAGCACGAAGACGGCATGGGGCGGCGGCTCTTCGAGCGTCTTGAGGAGGGCGTTGAACGCTTCCTTGGTCAGCATGTGAACTT
>JAKPQT010000398.1 GCA_029555885.1 Chloroflexota bacterium
TCCATGCGCTTCTGGGCGGTCTCCTGCAGCCAGCGCAGCGTCGCGGCCTGCTCGTGGTCGTTGCACCCGCAGAGGAGCTGCCGTTCGACGAGGACAGCTTCGACGTGGTCTTCTCGCACGAGGTCATCGAGCATGTGAACGATGACCGCCGCGCGGGCGCGGAGATGGTGCGCGTGCTCGCGCCCGGCGGCCGCATCGTGCTGTTCTGCCCCAACCGGCTCTATCCCTTCGAGACCCACGGCCACTACTGGCGCGGCAAGTATCGCTTCGGCAACACTCCGCTCATCAACTGGCTGCCGAATCCCCTGCGCAACCGGCTGGCGCCCCATGTCCGGGCGTACACGCGCGGCGGCATCCGCAACCTGTTCGCGGGCCAGCCCGTCCGCATCATCCACCACACCGTCATCTACCCCGGCTTCGACAACATCGGCGCGCGGCGGCCCGCGCTGGGCCGCGTCCTGAAGCGCGTGCTCTACGCGCTGGAGCACACGCCCCTGCGCTGGTTCGGGCTGAGCCACTTTGTCGTGCTGGAGCGCGCCTGATTCACCTCTTTTGCCATTCGTGCGGAAATCTGCTATTATGTCCTTTACTACGCGGGGGGTAGGCAACTACCCTCCGTCACTTTTACTGCCCGGATCGTGTTGCATCCATGAATCGCACCCAACAAATCCAACGCTGGCGGCGTCACCGCCGCGCCAGGGGCGGCCCGCGCTATGGCCGCTGGCTGCTGGCGCTGGTCGGCGGCTTCCTGCTGGTCAATGTTTTTCTGCTCGTCTCGATGGTGTTCGGCGCAGTTGCCAGTGCGGCAGGCGTGTACTCCTTCTTCGCGCAAAACCTGCCGGATCCGACCTCCATTCAGACTGAACAAGTCAGCTATGAGACGGTCAAGATCTACGATCGCACCGGAAAACACCTGCTGTACGAGTCCATCGACCCACGGCCCTTCCGCGGCGACCGCCAGTATCTCACGATCGACCAGATTCCCGACCTGGTGAAGGACGCGACGGTCGCGCTCGAAGACCGCAGCTTTTACACCAACATCGGCGTCAATCCTCGCGGCCTGGCGCGCGCGTTGCTCTCCAACCTGCGCGGGCAGAGCATCCAGGGCGCGAGCTCGATTACGCAGCAGCTGGTCAAGAATGTGCTCATCGACCCGGAGGAACGCTATCAGCAATCCTACGTGCGCAAGCTCAAGGAAGCCATTATGGCGATCGAGATCACGCGCATGTATCCGGGCCGCGAGGGGAAGGACCAGATACTCGAGTGGTATATCAACTATAACTTCTACGGCAACGCGGCATACGGCATCGAGGCTGCGGCACGGGTCTACTACGACAAATCGGTGGCCGACCTGACGCTGGACGAGGTGGCCGTGCTGACCGCCATCCCGCAGTATCCGGGCCTGAACCCCTTCCAGGCGCCCGGCGATGCGTACCGCCGCCAGCGCAAGGTGCTCGACGCAATGGTGGAGGCGGGCTACCTCAAGCAGGCCGAGGCGGACGCAGCCAAGCGCTACTTCAACACTCCGCTGCTGAACTACCTGGTCAAGGAAGGGCTGCTCTCGCAGGGCGACCTGCCGCTGATTGCGATGGGCGACCGGCCGGCCACCGCGCGCGGCCTGAATGCGCTCGTCAAGGCGGACGAGCTTACCCGCGAGGAGGCCGATGCGGCCAAGAAGCTGACGCACGGCCTGTGGCAGTACACGCGCGAGTCTGCACAGGAGCGCTTCGAGGTGCCGGCGGATGCGCCGCACTTCGCGCTTTACGTCCTCCAGCAGCTCCAGGAGAAGTACAACACGCCGGAGGACCCCTACTTCATCTGGCAGAACGGCCTGCGGGTGTACACGACGCTCGATTGGGACTTGCAGGTGTATGCGGAGTGCGTCGCCCGCAGCCACATCGCCTCGATGCAGTGGCGCGATGCGAAGCCCTGCCAGAACGACCTGGCGACGCTCCCGCCTGTGCCGGAGGCGCTATTGCAGAAGTTTGACCACGAGGTCTCTAACGCGTCGGTCGTTGCGATTCGTCCGACTACGGGTGAAGTGCTGGTGATGGTCGGCAGCCTGGATTACTTCGATGACTCCATCGACGGTCAGGTCAATGTCGCGCTGGCTGAACGGCAGCCCGGTTCTTCTTTCAAACCCTACACCTACCTGACCGCGTTCGAGTCGGGCAACTTCGCGCCGGCGTCGATGGCGATGGACGTGCGCACGGTCTTCCCCGACCCCGGCAACCCGCCCTATGCGCCGGAGAACTACGACCGGCGCTATCATGGGCCGCAGTCGCTGCGCCAGGCGTTGCAGCGGTCGTACAACATCCCGGCCGTCTGGCTGATGGACCAGGTGGGCATCTCGAACGTCATCAAGACCGCGCGGCGCGTCGGCGTCAGCAGCCTCGACAACGAACTCAGCTCCTACGGGTTGAGCCTGACCCTGGGCGGCGGGGAGGTTTCGCTGCTCGACCACACCTACGCATTCAGCGTCTTCGCCAACGGCGGCGTGATGGCCGGCCAGCCGATTCCGGAGGAACTCCAGCGGCCCGGCTATCGCAAGCTCGACCCGGTGTTTGTGCTCAAGGTCGAAGACAAGGATGGCAAATCCCTGGAGGAATATCGCCAGCCCACGACCGAACGGGTCGTGGAACCGGCGCCGATGTACCTTCTGAACAACGTGCTGAGCGACAATGGCCCGCGGCCTGCCGCCTTCGGCAGCTACGCGAACTATCTGACGCTGCCCAACCGGCCCGTCGCAGCCAAGACCGGTACGACTAACATGTGGCTGGATGCCTGGACGATGGGCTATACGCCGCAACTGGCGGTGGGCGTTTGGACGGGCAACAGCGACAACAAGCCCATGAAGCTGGCCGACGGCTCGATTACCGCCGCGCCCATCTTCCACCGTGTGCTGGCCAAAGGTGTGGAGGGGCTGCCCGCGCAGGGGTGGGAGCAGCCACCCGGCCTGGTGCGGGTGCAGGTCTGCGTGCCGTCCGGCCTGCTGCCGACACCCGATTGTCCGTCCACCACATCGGACCTGTTCCTGGCGGGCAAGGCGCCGGTCATGCAGGACAACATGTACCAGGCGTTCGAGATCAACAGCGAGAACGGCAAGCGGGCCTCCGCCTGCACGCCGCCGGAGCTCATCCAGCGCGTCGTCTACCAGGTCTACCCGTCCACCGCGGCAGATTACGTGCGCGCACAGGGCATTCCCCAGCCGCCGGTGGAGGTGGATGGGCCGTGCGGCGGCGGCGAGCTGGCCGGCGATGTCGCCATCGGTGAGCCGTACATCGGCGCGCGCGTCAAGGGCGGCGTGCAGATTACCGGCAACGCACGGTCCGGTGACTTCCGCGCCTTCAAGGTCGAGGTCGCGTCCGCACAGGCCCCGGATCAGTGGATTCCCATCGGCGGCGAGCACTTCGAGCAGATCAGCAACGGCCCGCTGGAGTTTTGGGATACGACCGGGTTCGACGGGCTGTACACGCTGCGGCTGGTCGTCATGGAGCACAGCGGCAACGTGCTGACCTACGAGTCGCCCATCGTCGTGGACAACGGCGCGCCGAGCATCAATATCATTAATCCATCTCAGGATCAGCTTTACTACATGGAGATTCATGAGCTGGTGAGCCTGACCGCGGACGCGCAGGACACCTGGGAGATGGACAAGGTCGTGTTCTACCTGGACGATGCCGCCATCGGAGAGACCACGGTCGCGCCGTTCAGCGTGCGCTGGACCATCCGCATGGCCGACGTGATGCCCAGGGGCGGCGGCACAGAACGCGCAACCGTCAAGAAGCTGGACGGCACGACTGCCGAGATCACGATTTCCACGCGCGGCAATGGCTCCGGCGCAGCGGTTATGGACGGCCAGCTTGTCGAGATGCATACGGTGCACGCGGTGGCATTCGACCGCGCAGGGAATGAAACCAAGAGCGAACCCGTGCGTTTCTTCGTGATGCACAAGCCCAAGGATGCTGCGCAACCCTGAGATGTCACAGGCTATGCCTAACATTCTCATCACCAACGATGACGGGCACCAGGTTCCGGCCATCGCGGCATTGGTCGCGGCACTCAAGACCGTCGGCAACGTGGTCGTGTTCGTGCCCGACCACAACTGGTCTGCCGCGGGCCACACCAAGACGATGCACAAGCCGCTGCGGGTGAGCGAGGCGCAGTTGCCCGATGGCACGCCCCTGTACGTCACCAGCGGCACGCCGTCCGATTGCGTCGGGCTGGCGTTGCTCGGCGTCGTGCCGCAGCCGCCGGACCTGATCGTCTCCGGCATCAACCAGGGCGCGAACCTGGGGTATGACATGACCTACTCCGGGACGGTGGCTGCGGCCATGGAAGCCGCAGTGAACGGGCTGCCCGCGATTGCCGCTTCGCAGGAGGAAACGGAGGATGGCCGCGGCGACCTGGCGTTCGCGGCAAATGTGCTGGCGCAGTTGGCGCGGCAGACGCTGGCGCACGGCCTGGGGCCGGGCTGTCTACTCAACGTTAACTTCCCGGCCCTGCCGCGCAGCGCAGTGCGTGGGATCCAGGTCACGCGGCTGGGCCAGCGCGTCTATCGCGACGCGCTCATCCGGCGGCTGGACCCGCGCGGCCGACCCTACTACTGGATCGGCGGCGATGTGCCAGACGGCATACCCGAGGATGGGACCGATATCGGCGCGCTGAGCCAGGGCTATGTGTCCGTGACGCCGCTCACGCTGGATATGACCGCAGAGCGTGAGTTGGTGGGCCTGCGCACCTGGGATTGGCAGTTGCAGTCATGAGCTTCAAACCGATGCCCTGTTCCGATCGCTGGAGCGGCCTGGTGGCGCTGCTGGTCTTCGGCCTGCTGGATTATACCCTCGTCCGGCAGGTGATGAGCCGGCCCATCGACGGCCTGAGCTTCCTGCTGGGATTCAGCGCGGTGGTCATCCCGTTCGTGATGGCCTATATCGCCTATCGCACTCTCGGCGCGTTCACCCTGGAGTACTGGATCGACCGGGACGCAGTGACGGTCGTGTGGGGTCTGACGCGGCACATCGTGCCGCTGACCCACATCGAACAAATCCTCACCAACCCTGCGCTGCAACCCCGGCAAGGCCCCCGGCTCTGGCATTGGCCGTGTCCGTTTCGTCGCCGTCTGCGCTGTGATCGGCTGGGGGTCGTGAATGCTTACGCGACGCAGCCTCTTAGCGAACAGCTTGTCCTTGTGACGCCCGCTGAAAGCTACGGCCTGTCGCCGGCGGATCGTGAGGGCTTCGTCCGGGCGCTTCAGGACCGCTATGCCCTCGGCGCGGCGCGGCCCATTCAACCGGAGCTTCGTCGTCCGCCCATCTGGACGTGGCCGCTCTGGCGTGATCGGGCAGCCCTATTTCTGATTGCCGCGGGGCTCTTCGGCGTGATATTGATGTTCGCGGTCCTCTCATTCCTCTTTCCCTATCTTTCGGCTGATCTGCCGCTCCATTTCGATGTCAACGGCCTGCCCGACCGCATCGCGTCGAAGTCCGGCCTGTTTGGCCTGCCGGTCATCGGGCTAGTGACGTGGTTGTTCAACACGGTGGTGGGCATCTGGTTGTACCGGCGCATCCAGCGGGGCGCCGCATACCTGTTGTGGGGTGGCGCGATGGTCGTCCAGGGGATTACCGGGCTGGCGTTGTTCAATCTGATGCGGTGGTAGCCACCGGTGCGGTGGTAGCCACCGGTGCGGTGGCAGCCGCCGATGCGGTGGTGGCTGGAGGGGGCGTTACGCAAGACGTGCTTTTCCGCCTCGTGTTGGGGCTGGTGCTTAGCAGCGCGATCGGCTTCGTGGCGTATCGCCGCGGCTCGCTGGCGGGCAGCGGCGTGGGCGGGGCCGTCCTCATCGGCACGACCATCTTCGGCTTCGGCGGCTGGGTGCGTGGGCTGTTGCTGATCGCTTTCTTCGTCAGCTCCAGCGCGCTGTCGCATTACCGGAAAACGCAGAAGGCCGCCCTGGCGGAGAAGTTCGCCAAGGGCAGCCGCCGGGATCTAAGCCAGACGCTGGCGAACGGCGGGGTAGCTGCTCTGCTGGCAGTGCTCATCGGCCTGGCCGGCTCCGATGTTGCGTTCTATCCGGTCCTGGCGCTGGGATTTCTCGGCGCACTGGCGACCGTCAACGCGGATACCTGGGCAACCGAGCTGGGTGTGCTGGCGCGGCGCTCACCGCGCCTGATTACGACGGGCCGGCCGGTGCCCGTGGGCACTTCGGGCGGCATTACGCGCACGGGCACGCTGGCCGCGCTGGCCGGTGCGCTGCTCATCGGAGCTGCCGCGTTCGTGCTGATCCAGCTTGCCGCGCGCGCAACCACCGGCGCGTGGCTGTGGAGCGACTGGATCGTTATTCCGGTCGCGGCCGTCAGCGGGCTGGCCGGCGCGCTGTTCGACAGCCTGCTCGGCGCGACCGTGCAGGCCATCTACGTCTGCGACCGCTGCGGGACGGAGACGGAGCGCACGGTGCACCGCTGCGGCACAGCGACGCGGCGCGTGCGCGGGTGGCCCTGGCTGAACAACGAGGGCGTCAATTTTCTGGCCTCGGTTGCCGGCGCGCTGGTCGCCGCGGGGCTGGCATTCGTCATCATGTGAAGCAACCTGAGCGGAGGGCGCCGCAGACAAGCTCTGCCTGGCTGCGACGCACGTAGTCGAAGCGCTGCACTCCTCGCCGCCGAAGAACCGCATCCTTCGACTGGCCGCATGTGGTCAACGACGTTGAGCCGACCACCCGCTCAGGATGCTTTCGTAATTCGCAATTCGTCATTCTCAATTCGTCCGGAATCGCCATGACCGACCAACTTGAACCCCTGATGACCATCATCATCCCTGCGTACAACGAGGAGCACCGATTGCCGCGCTCGCTGGACAAGATCGTCGCGTTCATCGCAGCGCAGAAGGATGAGTTCGAGGTGCTGATCGTCGAGAACGGCAGCCAAGACCGTACGACGGAAGTTGCTGAGACATACGCCGCGCGCTATCCCTACATCCATGTGCTGCACAGCGAGAAGGGCAAGGGTGCGGCGGTGCGTGCGGGGATGCTGGCCGGCCGCGGGCGCTACCTGTTCATGTGCGACTCGGACCTGTCGATGCCTATCACGGAGGTGTGTAAGTTTCTGCCGCCAGAACTGACAGGGTATGACATCGCAATCGCCTCGCGCGAGGGACCGGGCGCACACCGCTACGGTGAGCCTGCCTACCGTCACCTGATGGGCCGGGTCTTCAACCTGATCATCCGCGTACTGGCGATTCCGCACCTGCAGGACACGCAGTGCGGGTTCAAGAGCTTCCGGCGGGATGTGGCGCAGGAGGTGTTCAGTTGCCTGACCATGACCGGCTGGTCATTCGATGTCGAGGCGCTGTTCATCGCGCTGCGCCGCGGCTACAAGGTCATTCCGGTACCGGTGGATTGGTACTTCGACGCTGACAGCCGCGTCAACCCGCTGCATGACACCTGGCGCATGTTCCGCGATGTCGTGAAGATTCGCCTCAAGGGGCTGCGCGGGGCGTATGATCGTCCGTGCTCATGAGGTAGCTTGCGCGGCGAGGGCAAGGGAAGCGCGTCCTGAG
Source organism: Chloroflexota bacterium (assembly GCA_029555885.1). The sequence continues at coordinate 7,558 of JAKPQT010000398.1, forward strand.
CGGAGCGACCGACCAGGCAAAGCCTGGCTGGGAGGGAGCGCAGTCGAAGGAGCGCCGCCGGAAAAGGCACCCTTCGACTAATCTTGCGCCGTGTTCACGCTTGCGCCGTCCACCCGCTCAGGATGCTCGTGTCTCAGACAGCGCGAGCGCCCGTGCTCATCCTGACAGCGACAGCAGCCACCATACCAACACACCCACCTGCGCCGCGACAATCAGCCAGAAGATGGCCTGGAAGTCGCGCCGGCTGACCTTGTGGTGAAACACGCGCATCCCCAGGAATGCACCCGGCGTCCCGCCGAGCGCGGCGAGCAGGTGCAGCACCAGCTCCGGCACGCGGGTGTTGGCCATCTTTGCCTGAGCCTTGTCCCACCCGTACACCCCGAACGTCGCCATGCTCAGCGTGACCACCCACATGCCGATCCACAGTGCGAGCGAGCTGGGCCGGTCCAGCGCAAAGGCGAAGCCGAACAGCAGCACCAGCGCAGACCCCACCCCGACCAGCAAGAACTTGAGATAGGGAATATTGAGCACCGAGCCGGCGTGCACGTTGAGCGCAGTCGGGCCCTTGTTCGTGCGCGTCACGGTGAAGCGGACGCGCTGGCCCGGATGCAGCGTATGCCGGCCCTCGACGTTGCGGACGTGGACGAAGATGTCCTGGTTGACCGCGCCGCGCGCGCTGTCGGGCCGGATGAAGCCAAAGCCCCGATCTGCATCGAACTTAACCACGACACCGGTCTGCACACCGGTCGGCGGCGGGGTGACAGGGGTGTTTTTCGCCGTCACATGACCTCCGTGCACGAGTTACAGGTTGCCGGTTCGCAAGTTGCAGGTTTCGTATACCGGTGGGCGTCGTCTGAATAACCTTCAACCTGTAACCTTCAACATTCAACTTACGCGTCTGACTCTGTGTAGTATCGCCACAGGCGCACCTCGGGCTGCGGGTCGAGCCGCGCCAGGCGGAGCAGCGTCTTTTCCACGGCGAGCGGGTTGCGGTCGCTCAGGATGCTGGGGCGGCCCAGCCGCGCAGCGACCACGCCGGTCGTGCCCGACCCGGCGAAGAAGTCGCCGACGAGGTCGCCGGGCCGGCTGGAGGCCTTGACGATGCGCTCCAGCAGGGCCGCGGGCTTCTGCGTCTCGTAGCCGACGCGCTCCGAGTGGATGCGCGCGACGACCGGGAAGTACCACCAGTCCTCCGGCACCTTGCCGCGCGCCAGGTCCGGCACCTTGCCGAAGCCAGCCTTCGGGCTGCTGGCAAAGGTCTTGACCGTGGACGCGTCATAGGGCACGCGCACCGCGTCGGCGTCGAAATAGTAATCCGCAGAGCGGGTGTAGACCAGGATCGTGTCGTGCTTGCGCTTGAACGCGCTGCGGATGGGCGACGGGCCGTGATAGCACCAGACAATCTCGTTGAGGAAACGCTTGCGTCCAAACAGGCGGTCCAGCTCCACCTTGACGTAGTGGACGGCGTGCCAGTCGAGATGGACGTACAGCGTGCCGCTGTCGGCCAGCAGGTCGCGGCACAGCGCCAGCCGGCGGGTCAGCCAGGCCAGGTAGGCGTCGAACTCCTGGTCATCGCGGTACGCGTCGATTGTGTGCGAAGGCTGCTCCCGCGTGCCCGCGACCCGTGCGCCATACGCCTTGCCCGTGCCAAACGGCGGGTCCAGATAGATAAGCTGGAACCGTCCCGCCCACTGGTCCGTCGTGGTCTGTAGCAGCGGCAGGTTCTCGGCGCAGTAGACGTCCGCGGTCACCGGGCCGGCCCCTGGTGCCGGCAAACCGAGTACCGGCGGCAGCGGGAGGCGCACTGGTGCGGCATCCACCGCCGCTGTTGCCAGTTCGGGCAGGTTGAGTTGGGTGTAGTTGTGTTCGTAAGCGCCGCGGCCCATGGCGGCATGATACCGCAGGCCGCGCGCGTGCGCAAGGCCACCATAAATAGAACGCTGATGACGCTGATTATCATGCTCACTTTGCTCTAATGATTTTATGGATCATGACCATCAGGGCCAACGGGTCAACCGAAGGTTGACACAAGGTTGGCATGTTATCAGCGTTCTATTCTCTCGCGATTTAGCGAAATAGCAACGGTTGAGTATAATAACTGCCAGCCAGAAAACCTCTGTTGAAGAAGGCGCCTCGAAGGTATGACTATTCATTGGCCTTGGGTCAAGCAAAAAGCCAGGATTGTGTGGATCGACCTCGGCGACCTGGGCGATCTCGTCCATCCGGAAGGCCCGCACGAGCAGTGGCAGGATCATGGGCTCGGCCTGCTGCGCACGATTATGCACCAGGCAGGCATCCCGACGGACGTCGTCTCCACGCGCGCGGTCACATCCTGGGATCAGCTCAAGGCGCAGGTGGCCGGCTATGACATCGCGCTGATGAACGTGCGCAGCTACACCTTCCCCTCGGGGCGCAAGGCCGCGCAGGTGTTCAAGGAAGTCAATCCGCACGGCCTGGTCATGGCTGGGGGGATGCACGCGACGGTCGCCGCGGATGAGATGCTGGAAGCGCCGGAGTTCGACAAGATTTGCCAGGGACCGGGCGAAAACATCATCGTGGACCTGGTGCGCGACCCGGCGGCGTTCCCGCGCCTGTTCCAGGGCCAGGGCGCGGCGTCGATGGCCGAGTGGCCCATGATCGACCGCACCCTCTGGCCGCAGCCCGCCGGCCGCGACGTGGCACGGCGCTTCAACTGGCCGCTCGAACCGGAGTGCGGCTGGGGGCCGGGGCCGGTCGTGACGCTGCTGACGAGCCGCGTCTGCCCGTGGCAGTGCGTCTTCTGCAACGAGAGCTCCTACGTGCCGAACATGGGCCGCCGGCCCGTGGATGCTGTCATCGAGGAGCTGAACTACCTGGACGACAAGTACGGCGTCGGCTCCTTCGTCATCCACGACTCGATGTTCTTCCAGAATCCGAGCTGGCTGCGTGAGTGGATCGAGAAGTATCCGCGCAAGGCGCACAAGCGGTGGGGCTACTGGGCCGCGGGCCGGGCCGACACGGTGCGCCAGTGGCCCGACCTGTTCGAGGCGCTCGTTCGTGAGACGAACTGGAACATGATCTCCATCGGCTTCGAGTCGGGCAGCGACCGGGTGTTGCGGCTGTTGAACAAGGAATGCACCGAGGAAGACAACTACTTCGCCATCGACCTGGTGAACCGGCTGGGCGATGAGCTGGCCGCGAAGGGCCGGATTCCCCCGCGCTTCTGGTCGAACATCATGCTCGGCATCCCCGGTGAGCAGCCGGAGGATGCCTTCGAGACGATGCGCATGATTAAGCGGATGAAGCGCGTGTTCCCGTCCATCTCCTATTACGCGCCCTATCCGGGCTCCGCGCTTGGCTTTCAGCTCATCGCGGAGGGTAAGAGCAAGATGTCGAAGGAGAACTACCACCGCTTTCCGGATGACGAGAAGGTTATCGGCGTAGACTACACCTTCTACCGGGAGTTATTGGCGGGGAAGTATGACGCAGAGGTCAACGCGGGCCTCTCGCCGGAGGAACAGCGTCGCGGCTACGCGGGGCTATACGCAGCCGCGCTGACAAAGGCATAATCCATGTCGAGCTTTTCCAGCCCCCATTTCATGTACCTGTTCGAGATGAAGAACGGCAAGAAGAAGCTGGCGTACGGCCGGTCGCCGGAGGATGCGCTCGACATCCTGCGCCTGCGCTTGACCGATGCGGAGATGGCCGAGATCCTCCCGGACCAGTACACGAAGATCAACCAGCGCCACCTGCAGCAGTACGCGAAGGACCTGGGGTAAGCCAGTCGCACATGCGCCTGACGCCTGACCAACGCCGCATCCTCCGCGCCATGCGTGATGGCGCGACGCTCAAGGCCCACCGCACCCTCGATGGCGAGAAGGTCCACCGCCTGCACCCGCTGTCCGGGGAGCCGGAGCCGGTCGATGCCGCGCTGGTCGAATCCCTGCGCGAGCTGGGGCTCATCCAGAGCAACCTGAAGTTCCCCGCGGCCACCTACATCCTGACTGAGCGTGGGGCCGGCCTGCCGCTCTAGCTCTTCACTCTGCCGGCGCAGCAAATACGCGCCGCGCCACCGCATCCCCCAACACCACCGTCGTTTCATCCACCTGCAGCACCAGCGTCTGATTGAAGGGCAGCACCTCCCGCACGGTCACCGCTGCGCCCGGCACGATGCCGTGCTTTTCGAGGTAGGCCATCAACTCGCCATTTTCCTCGATGGACTCATGGACGCGCTTGATCCGGACGACCTGGTCTACGGGCACGTCCATCAGTGGGCGCCACGCCTGCGCGACGGGTTCCTGGCCCGGCATCGGGTTGCCGTGTGGGCAGGTGCTGGCATCCTCGAATTGTGCCAGCAGCCGCGTCAACGTATCCTCGGAGATGGTGTGCTCGATGCGATGGGCCTCCTCGTGGGTCTGCGACCACGGTACGTTCAGCACGCGCGTGAGCAGGTGCTCCATCAGCATATGGCGACGCAGGAGCGAGGCGGCTGCTTCGCGGCCCGCCGTCGTCAGGTGAATGGATTTCCTCGGGTCCACCGTGACCCAGCCGTCGCGCAGCATCCTCTTGACTGTCGCGGTCACAGTGGGCGCGGAGACTTCCATCCAGTCCGCGAGGCGCTTGCCGTTAATGACTTCGCCATCGCGCTCCAGGATGTACATGACGCCCAGATAATCCTCCACAGTTTGCGTTGGTCGTGTATTCATGGGAATTACTCATTTGACACTTTTGTTACACTTAGCATATACTAAACATAGACGTTAGGTTAGTCTATTATAACCGATTACTGCCAGCTAATCAACTACACTTCATGGTCTGAATCTCTGGCCCGCCGAGGGAATGGCCGGCGACAGACCGGAAGAAAGGTCTCTCACTATCATGTCAGATCGCCACAGTCTGTTGACTCTCTGCCTCATCGTACTGGCGATTTTCGTGGCCGGTTGTGCCGCCGTGCCTCCGGCGGGCAACACGACGCCGGCAGCTAATGTGCCAGACGACGCGTCAGCCGCCATTGGAGGCGACCTGGTGCTATACTCGGGCCGTGCCGAGCCGCTCATCCAGCCGGTCATCGATGCCTTCCGTGCCGCCTATCCCGGGGTGAATGTGCGCCTGAAGGCAGGCGGCAACAGCGAGCTGGCAAATGCCCTGCTTGAAGAGCGCGGTAACCCGCAGGCTGATGTCTTCGTCACGACCGAAATGTTCACCGTTCAGGCCCTGGCCGACCAGGAGGTCTTTACACCTTACCGGCCGGCGGAACTCACTGACTATCCGGTCGAGTTCATCGGCCCGGACGATATGTGGGTCGGACTCACCCGCCGCGCCCGCGTGATTATGTACAACAAGGACCTGGTTCCCGCAGAGGAACTGCCGACGTCGCTCCTTGACCTGACCGATCCTCGCTGGAAGGGTCAGATTGCCGCAGCGGGCTCCACCAACGGCTCCATGCAGGCGCAGATTGCCGTGATGCGGCAGTTGCTCGGCGAAACGGAGACCGAGGCGTGGCTGCGCGGCCTGCTGGACAACGAGGTGACCTTCTTCGGCGGGCATACCGATGTGCGCAAGGCCGTCGGCGCCGGCGAGTTCAAGCTCGGGCTGGTCAACCACTACTACTACCATCTGCAGGCCGCGGAGGGCAGCAACGTCGGCATCATCTACCCCGATCAGGGCGAGGGCCAGATGGGTCTCATCACCAACGCGACCGCTGCCGCCGTCGTCCGCGGCGGCGCTAACCCGGCGGCTGCGCAGGCTTTCATCGATTTCCTGGTGTCAGCGGAGGGCCAGCGGCTGTTTGCCGAGCAGAACTACGAGTATCCCCTGCTGCCGGGCATCGAGCTGCGCGAGGGTGTTGCCCCGCTGGCGGATTATCGTCTGGCAGAGGTTGACATCGCCCAGGCTGCTGGAGACTCCGAGGCGACCTTCGCTCTGTTTGAGAAGTTGGGATTGCCCTGACACTCGATGAACCTCTTGCTTGGAGCCCATCCGAACAACTCGTAGCATAGGGCCTTGTGCCCGTAATGACGCTCACAAGGGGCTAAGCTACCCCATTTTCGGATAGACAGTTAGTCATCTATGCAAGCTACCCATCTTTCTCGCCTCGCATGGCGCACGCGCGGCCTCAGCCCCCGACTGGCAGCAGTCGCGGGGCTGATCGCGCTGTTCGCGTCCGTGCCGCTGCTGTACATCGCGCTGCGCGCGGCCACGGCTGACCCGGCGGACTGGACGCGGCTCCTGCAAGGCCGCATCTGGTCCCTGCTCGGCAACACGATCGCCCTGGCCGTCTCGGTCACGGGCGGCACGCTGCTCATCGGTGTCAGCATGGCCTGGCTGACAGAACGGACGGACCTGCCGGGCCGGAAGGTGCTGCGATGGTTGCTGGCCCTGCCGCTGGCAATCCCGCCCTACATCGGCGCGGTCATCCACCTGGCGCTCCTCCGGCCGCGCGGTGGGCTGTTGCCCCTCTGGCTGGCGGACGTGCTCGGCCAGCCGGTCGGCCTGCCGAGTCCGCTGGGCTGGGGCGGCGCGACCTTCATCCTGACGCTCTTCATGTTCCCCTACGTCTACCTGCTCGGCGGCGCAGCCTTCCGCACGATGGGCGCGACGATGGAGGAGGCCGCACGCATGCTTGGCCGCACGCCCTGGCAGACGTTGTGGCACGTCACGCTGCCCGTCCTGCGGCCGGGGCTGACTGCGGGCGCATTGCTCGTTGCATTGGATGTCCTGGCCGAATACGGGAC
>JAKPQT010000289.1 GCA_029555885.1 Chloroflexota bacterium
CCCAGCCGACCTGCCAGTCGGCATAGGGCGAGTCACCGATGCCGACCCGGTAGTAGCCCGGGCCGTCCGACCAGTTCTCCGCGTTGTACTTGGGCTCCTGGATGGCCCAGGAAGCGGAGAAGGGGAGCATGTGCGGCAGCGTCACCGGCCCGCTGAGGTCCTTGCGGACGGCCACGAAGCGGTCGAACAGCGCGGGGATGTCGGCGCAGTCGAACGAGTAGACCCGCAGCCGCAGCGTCACCTCGTCGCCCGGTCCCCAGTCTGCGGCCCGGTCGTCGCACGGGTGATCCATGCTGGCGATAGTGTAGCGGCGGTCCTCCCGCATCCCCGGCGCGCCGAGGCCGATTTCGACGCGTGTGCGTGCGTCGTTCTCGGTGATCTCCAGGCCGGAATCGCCCAGGCGAGTCGCCTGGTCGGTCAGCAGCCAGAGGCCGCGGCGCGTGCGCGGGTTGTGGATGCCGACCGCGGGGGTGCTCAGGTCGCGCGTCAGCAACTGGATGCGCGAAAGGCCCGGCCCGATATTGAGCCGCGGCACGTCGGTGATGTGGGTCGGCGCATGGGGCCCGCGCAGCGCCGGGTCGAGCACCAGAGGCGGGTAGCGCACCTTGCAGGAGATGAAGCGGTTGCCCGCGTAGACTGCAGCCGGCATCACGAGGTAGTCGCCCGGGTCCCAATCGTCCAGACCGAGCACCGCGCTGACCGCAACCTGCTGCGCCCGTCCCGCAGTCACGCGGAAGGTGACCTGTAGTTCCAGCGCGTCGGGCCTGTCATCCACGCCGGTGACGCGATAGCTCGCTTCCCACGTCGCGCCCGCGAATTCGCAGGATGCCGTATCGCCGGTCCAAGCGAAATCCTGTGCCTCCAGCAGATGCGCGCCGTCATAGCGGCGCAGGCGGCCGTGCCAGGTTGCGGCCAAGTGGCGTAAGAGATCATCCCACATGGGCGTTGTGCATCCCTTCTGTCGGGTGGCAGAGACGTCCCGCGTGGACGTCTCTACAGGTTGAGGAGAACGACTTCATGGAGATCCAGGCGGGGAATGACGACGGTGTCGCCTGCAACGGTCAGCGGCTGGCCGGACAGGGCCAGCGTCGCACCCCTGACCTGCCGCCCGTTGACGCGCAGCCGCAGGTCGTGGACCGGGTTGACCTCACCGGGCGCGTGGAGGTGGCCGGCGCGCGGCGGGTTGGGGTAGGCGTAGGCGCTGCCCGGCGCGTTGTGCAGGTGGACCGCGATGGCCTCCCCCTGCCGCCGCGCGTTCATCGTGACGCACAGCGGCCCGTCGAGCGTGATGGCGGGCGCGGCCAGTCTGACCAGCACATGCCGCAACAGCTGCCGCATGTGCCCGGTGGGGCTGTTGAGGTAGTTGGTGAACAGGTCCACGCCCGTGTAGATGACATGGCCGCGACCCACGCGGCGCGTCCAAAGCCCCGGCAGTCGCGCGGGCAGCTGCGCATGGGCCAGGTTCTCGAAGTCATCCCAGTGGCCGCTCAGCCGGTCTACAACGTGAGCCAGCAACGTGACATCATCGGACGGCGCAGCCAGCGTGTGCGGCGCGTTGAACGTCACATGCCGGCCTGCAGCCGCGAACAGCGCCGGGTCGGTGACTTCCAGCGTCGGCGCACCCACCCCGCTGCGCCGCTCGCGGATGCCGAGCAGCGCGTCGAGCACGGGCACATCATGCGGCTCGCCCCACTCATCGCGCGTCCCCACCTCGTGACACGCCAGCACGACGCCTCCGCCGCGCACGTATTCTTCGATCTGGCTGGCCTGCTCCCGCCTCAGGCATGCTGCGTTGCCCAGGATCAGCACAGGATACGCAGCCAGTTCATCCGGTGCCAGCATGTCATCGAAGACGACCGAGCTCTGGAGATGGCTGTGACGGCAGAACTCGTTCGCGCCGTGGACGCCGTCCCAGCCCGCGAGCGCGGCCCCGTAGAAGTCCATCGTGTTCTGCGATGCGAGGATCGCCGCGTACGGGATCGTTTCGCCGCCGAGGTAGGGCATCCGCGGGGCCGCAGCCTGCTCCATCGCGGCGAGTACCGGCGCCATCAGCCGCGGGTCGGTCCCGACGCCGCACGAGGCCACGCCGCCCGCACCGATGCAGCCGAGCACGGCCTGGACCGCGGTCAGCGGTTCATGGTCTGGCACCCAGATGTGCCAGTGGTCGCACAATGGCCACCAGCTTTCCACCCCACGCGTGCATCCGTAGGCCTGGTTGATCTTCATCTGGACATCAGCCTGGCCCGGAAAGCCGTCCAGCTCGGTGCTCATCAGCGCGTTCCAGCCGAACTTGCGCAGTGGAATCGCCGGCTGCCAGGCCGCGAAGGGCCGCCGCCGGTAGTTGTTGAAGCAGACGACCGCGGCGGGATTGGCAGCCGCGACCGCCTCGACGCAGCGCCGCCAGACGTCCATGAGCACATCGTACCGCCACTTGATCCACACCTTCGTCCGGCGTTCCGTCAGGTCGATGATCTCCGGCAACTCCAACCCGGTGTCGGCCCGGAAGCGCGCGCGGCACCAGGCGCAGCGGCAGCCCGGCTGGCTGAACGCGGGGGAAGCGTTGTGGTTGGCCCAGGTGGAGCCGTCGAACCAGAGGCCGTCGAAGCCGAGGCCGCCGGCCTGCGGGTCGCCCACGACCTCCGCGGCAAACTGCGGCAGCAGCTCGCCGTAAGGGGAGTTGAAGCACGCGTAGGCATGCTCCCAGGCGGGGTCGCCCCGTGTGCCGGGCATATGGTAGAACTCGACGGCCCAATCCGGGTGCTCCGCCAGCACGCCGCCGCCCAGGTTGAGCGGGTACCAGCTCAATACAGGCCGGCCGATGGCGTGCAGCCGATCGATGAGGTAGCGGAAGATGTCGCGATCCGCCTCGGGGTGGTGGACGGGGAAGACGCGCGAGGGGAAGAACGGCGTGCCGCGCGGGCTGACTGCCGAATTCCAGCACGCCTCCACTCCAGAGGCCAGTATACCCTCGACCAGGGCGTCCACGTAATCACGCGTCGGCGGGTGATTCCCGCGGTTCTCCAGCCGCGTCGCGGTCAGTTCGTAGGGCTTTATCAAGTTCGGCTCCTTCAATCCACGGTTGCAAGTGCAAGGTTACAGGTTGCAGGTTACAAGTCACGGTGGGCCGCTAGCGAACCGGCAACCGGTAACTTTCAACCTTCAAACCTGGAACCACACTATCGTAGTGAAGACTTCACTCCTTGACGGAGCCGAGCGTCAGCCCGTGGATGAAGTAGCGCTGCAGGAGCGGGTACACGAGCAGGATGGGGATCGCTGCAACAAGGATCATCGTGGTTGCCAGGCCCTCGGGCGTCGCATTCTGGAAGACCTCGCCGGCCTTCTGTGCGCCGCCGGCTGTCATCCATTGCAGGTTGCGCGTAGTCACAAGGTTGTACAGGTAGCTCTGCAGCGGCCAGTTTGCCAGCGACTTCATGTAGATGATGCCGTCGAACCAGGAATTCCAGTGCCCGACCGCAGAGAAGAGCGTGACCGTCGCGATGACCGGCTGCGAGATGGGCACGAACAGCTTGAACAACACCTGGAAGTGGTTCGCGCCGTCCAGCACCGCGGCCTCCCACAGCTCCCGGCTGATGCCGCGGAAATAGTTGATGATGAGGATGGCGTTGAAGATGTTCAGCGCGCCCGGGATGACCAGCACCCAGAATTTGTCGATGAAGCCCAGGTTCATTAGGGCCAGGAAGGTGGGAATCAGGCCGCCGCTGAACAGCATCGCAAAGAGCATAATCATCTTGAACACAGTTCGCCCCGGCATGTAGACGCTGTCGCGCGAGAGCGGGTAGGCGGTGATGATTGTTACCAGCAGGCTGAGGCTGACGCCGACGACCACGCGCAGCACCGAGATGCCGAACGAGCGAAGAAATGCGTCGTTCCTGAAGATGTACCGGTAGTTGTCCAAGTGCGGGTTGACCGGCCAGAGCGACACCGTGTTGGCTGACACCGACTTGAAGTCGCTGAACGACAGGGCGATGACGTGGACGAAGGGCGCCAGGCACAGGACAACCAGGGCCGCCAGGATGGTGTACAACACGATATCGGTGATGGTATTCAGCAGGCCGCGTTCGCGAATCATGGAGCAATCTCCTTCCAACTCCGTTTAGAAGATCCGGTAGTTGGCGAATTTGCCTGCCAACCAGTAGGATGCGACGATCAGGAAGAACCCGACGACCGACTTCATCAGGCCGACCGCAGAGGCCAGCCCGTAGTTAATCATCCCGCCTTCGCCGATCAGGCCGACGCGATAAACGTACGTATCGATGATATCGCCCGTTCGCATGACCGAGGGGTTGTACAGGACCAGCACTTGGTCGAAGCCAGCGTTGAGGATGCTGCCGAGGCTCAGACAGGCCATCAGGATGATGGTCGGCAGGATCGAGGGCAGCGTGATGTAGCGGATGCGCTGGAACCGGTCTGCGCCGTCCACCGCCGCGGCCTCGAAGAGTTCCGGGTTAATGCCCGTCAGCGCGGCGAGATAAATGACTGCGCCGAAGCCGAAGCCCTTCCAGACGTCGGAAAGGATCAGTGTCCAGGGAAATACGCTCGGCTTGCCGAGGAAGCGCACCGTTTCCAGCCCTAATGCGGACAATCCCTTATTGACCAGCCCCGACGTGCCGAGCACCTGGATCATGATGCCGCCGATGATGACCCAGGAGAGGAAGTGGGGCAGGGTCGTGGCGGTCTGGGTCAGCCGTTTGAACAGGCGCGGGCGCACCTCGTTGAGCATCAACGCGAAGATCACCGCCGTAATCTGGCCCAGGATGATCTTGCCCATGGCGATGACTACGGTGTTGCGAATGATGTTCATCGCATTCCGGCTGGCGAAGAAGGTCTGGAAGTTCTGCCAGCCTACCCAGGGCGAGCCCAGGATGCCTTCAGCGAATTTGTAGTCTTTGAAGGCAATCAGGATGCCCCACATAGGATAAAAGTGGAAGAGTATTAACATGACCAGCGCCGGGACGAGCATTGCGTAGAGCATCCAATCTTTCTTGAATACGCTGCGCAGGGAGGGGTTTTTCTCGACGGGCGAGGCCCGCAGACGTTGGGCGAGTGTTGCCATCTGTCGCTCCATTGGGAGAAGATGCTGCTGTAAGACCTAAATGTCGTAACGGCGGTAGCATAGCCCCTTGCGGGCGTTCCGACGGGCACAAGGCCCTATGCTACGAGTTATGGGACAGACTCAAGGTCCGTACGGACCGAGGCTTCAGGCGGGCTGCGATATCGGCGGTGGGCTGAAGCCTCGGTTTGACACGGAAGGAGCGCATCAGCCGGGATGGGTACGATGAGATGGCGCCCGGCTGACGCCCCGGTTCCGGATGTCACGATGGGTCAGTCTATCCGGCTGACCGGCCGGATAGACTGAGTCGATCATCTGGTCGGAGGATCGACAGATCATCCGAACGTGGCTTTATACCACTCGTTGACGTCCGCCGTGACCTCTTCGCCACCCGAGGCCTTCCATTCCTCCACGAAATCGTCGAACGCATCCAGGTCCTGGTTGCCTACGACGATGTCGATGAAGGTCTGGCTCTCCAGGGTGTTCAGGTCGGGCTGGACTTCCTGCATCCGCTGCGTCGGATTGCCCCAGTATTCATTGGGGATGGCGATGTCGCGGCTGTCGAAGACCGCGTTGTAGTACAGGGCCTCGCGCGGGGCGACGGACTTGTTCAGGATGTACCGCTGCGCCTTGTTCAGCGTCGCGGGATCCTGCTCCTGCCAGCGCGCAATTTCCTGGAACATCTCGGCCTGGTACTCGGGATAGCCGCCGTGGATGAAGCCGAAGTCCGTGTAGGCCATCCAGGTGTAGCTGTCGGCCTTGGTGATCGGGCCGGGCACGAGCTCGCAGTTCTCGTCGAAGACCCACTCGATGCCCTCGGCGAAGTAGTGGTTGTTGCGCCACTCGCCATACTGCTGGTACTTGGCCCAGTTAGTGTGCCGTTCGGTGTGCCAGTTGAGGTTGTTGATGGCCGCCTCGATCGCGATGGGGTCCAGCCCCTTGCGGAACACGACGCAGTTGCCGGCCTCGCCGGAGGCCTTGCGGCCCTGCTTGCCTTCCGGGCCTTTCGGGTACGGCATGAGCGCCAGCTTCATCCCGGGTGTGGCCAGTTCAGATTGGATGTCTGCGCCGCCGCGCCACCACGGGGAGGTGTAGATGCCGATCTTGCCTGCATCGATATGGCCCGCCGCGTCGCCTTCGCCGAAGGTGTAGAAGTCCGGGTCGATGAGGCCGTCCGCATACCACTGGCGGATGAGCGCGAGTGCGTCCTTTACCTTGGGTGAGACGCTGTCGTAGTAGAGCTGGCCGTCCGCGCCGAGGCGCCAGCAGGTCGGCATGACGCCGTACGCGCCGAAGACCGGGTCGAGGCTCATGTACCAGGTGACGAGGCGCTGGCACGCGTTGATGCCGAACTGGCACAGCCCCGCGTCCTTGAACGCCTTCGCGGTCTCGCCCCAGCCTTCGATGGTGGTCGGGGCTTCGAGGCCGAGCTGGTCGAGCCAGTCCTGGCGGATGAAAGGCAGATTGTCCACGTTGTAGGCCGGGCCGTAGACGAACGGGATGCCATACAGCTTGTCCCCGCGGAGCGTCTGCTTCCACCACTTATAGTCGGGGTAGCGCTTCTTCTGCACCGTCAGCGGGGAGGCGGTCGCATCCCAGATGGCCTTGAAGTCGGCAATGGCGTCGGACTCGATGAGCTGTTCAAGGAACAGGCCGCCCGTCGCGAACATATCGGGGAGCGTGCCCGCGGCGAGGTCCGCAGCGAGTTTCTGCGCAGTGACAACGCCGGCGCCTTCTTCCCAATGCGTGGTCAGCTTGACGCCGGTGTAGTCCACGATTTCCTGGTAGACGGGGTTGTTGCCGAAGCTCCAGCCTTCGGGGTAGTACTCGGTCCGCGGGTTGACGATGATCTTGATCTCGACGGGCGGATCGTACACCTTGGGCGGGGGCGGGTTGGTCGGCGTCCAGTCGATCTGGCATTCGCTGTCGCCCTTCACGACCGGCGCGGGCTTGAGTTCCTTCGCGGGCGCCGCAGGCGCCTCAGCGGCGGGGACTTCCGTAGCTGCGGCAGCCGCCGGGGCAGCAGTCGCTTCGGGGAGCGGGGTGGGGGCAGGCGCCGGCGTGGCCGGAGAGCCACAGGCGGCGAGCGTGGCGGCGCCCGCGGTGGCCGCAGACACGCGGATGAAATCTCGACGGTTAATCTTCTTTGTCACCGTATCCTCCTTTGGGGGTGCAGAGAATGGCGAATTGTTTCAGGTGTTGCTGGCGAATGTCGAGCGAGTTATCATGTCGGTTGAGGCGAGTGGTTTATGACCAGGGCACTGGTGCAGGTGGACCTCCTTTTGCTTTGACACACCGTACGATGATGCAAAGAAACGACAGCGGGAGCCTCGCGGGGCAATGCCAGGCCGTCCTGGGAAAACGGGAGGGGATTGCAGTTGCCCCAAATGTTACAGTAAGTTATACTCCAATCTTCCCATGATGGGAATGTCATTTCGGACATGCAGCGGACGTGAGGGGGACATGGACGGCGAAGCCGTACAGGCCTGGTTTATCGCAGCCCTGCGCAAGGTGCTGCAGAATCTATATGACCCGCACGAACTACGCGCCAGCCCGCTGGTGCAGGTCTTTGACCTGCAAGGGGACGCGGCAGCCGGCCTCCGCCGTCTTATTTTCGACGCCATCCAGACGTTGCAACCCGGCGGCGACGTGCCTCCCCACGCGCAGGCCTGGCGTATCTACCAGATTATAACCTATCGCTACCTGGAACAGTCCTCGCAGGCGGTCGTGGCGAGCAACCTCGGCTTGAGCATCCGCCAGCTTCGCCGGCAGGAGCGCGTGGCCGAGAGCGTGCTGGCCGATATCCTCTGGAACACGCATAACCTGGCCGCGCGCACCGCGCAGATGGCTGCCGATACGCTCGGTGCAGCGTCCTTCGCCTCCGCGACCGGCAACGAACCGGTCCAGGCGCGCGAGTCCGAACTGGCCTGGCTCCAGCGTTCGCTGCCCAGCGAAACCGTCCACCCCCGCGCAGTCATCGACCAGGCGCTGCGCACCATCGCGCCCCTGGCGCGCCAGCTCAACGTGGATATCTCCGCCGATGTGGCGGCGGACCTGCCGCCAGTCGTCGGGCAGGAGTCCCTGCTACGCCAGGCCCTGCTGGGCTTGTTGACCGCAGCCGCCCATGCCGCTGTAGGCGGCCAGGTCGAGATTGCCGCGGCTTATCTGGATGACGCCCTGTGCCTCGAGGTTTGTGCGCGGCCCGCCGTGGTCACGGGTGAGATGCCCGCAGGCGAGTCAACAACCGGCGTGGCGGAGAATCTCAGCATGGCGCAGGAGCTCGTGGAGCTGGCGGGCGGCCGTTTGACCCTGGAAGAGCCGCTGGCCAGCGGGCTGCTGGCGCGGCTGTGGTTGCCGCCTGCGGAGCAGGCACCGGTCCTGGCGATCGACGACAACGCCGACACGCTCAAGCTCTACGAGCGCTATCTGTCCGGCTCGCAGTATCGACTGATCGGCACGCCGGACCCGCGTCAAGCGCTGTCCCTGGCGGAGCAGTTCGATCCCGCCGCGATTCTGCTCGACGTTATGCTGCCCGGCATGGATGGCTGGGAACTGTTGGGCCGGCTGCGCGAACATCCGCTGACCGCGGGCGTGCCGGTCATTGTATGCACCATCCTCCCCCAGGAGCAACTGGCGCTGGCGCTGGGCGCGGCCGCGTTCATCCGCAAGCCGGTGACGCGGGAGGCGCTGCTGGCAGTGCTGGATCAGTGGACGCCGGAAGCTTGACTTCCGGCATAGGCAAGCTCGGCGGCTGCGGATGCCCCTGCGCCAGAACCGCGGTGAGCGCCTGGATGGCTGCGAGCAATTGCTGGACCGACAAGCCATGCAGCGATGTCGCGGCAATGCCGTTGCTGACAATCGGCTGGCCCTGCGGGTCGCGCGCCGAGATCAGGATGGTCGGGATGTCGGCCAGCATCGGGCTGGCGCGCAGGCGTGCCAGCAATTGAAAGCCGTCCATCTCTGGCATGATGAGGTCCAGCAGAATCACGTCCGGCGGCTCATGCGCGAGGAGTTGCAGTGCTTGCTTGCCGTTGGCCGCGCGCATGACCCGGTAGCCGCGGGCCGCTTCGCTCAACATCCGGCTGAACAGGTGCAGTGCATCCGGTTCGTCATCCACGATGAGTATCTTGCGCACGGGCCGGCCCAGCCCATCCAGCGCCGCGAGCAGCGCGTCGCGCGAGATGGGCTTGACGAGATAGCCGCGCACGCCCGTCGCCTCCGCGGCCTGTTCCGTCCCCGGCACTGCACACACGATGGCCGGCACGTTGTACGGCAGCGCGCCTGAGCCGGTCAGACCTTCTAGCGCCTCGCCCATGTGCACATCGTTGACCAGGAGCGCCTGCGCGGGCGTGTGCGCCAGGTCTGCGAGCGCAGCGGCCAGGTCCGGCACGGCCACGACTTCCGCATGATCCAGGTACCGTTCGAGCAGTCGCTTCAACTCATTGCCCGTCTCTACCAGCACGTAGCGGGGCCGGGGCATCTCGGCTGCCAGCCGCGAGGGACGGCTGCGCTCTTCGTAGGGCTCGTACGGATTCAGCCAGCGCGCAGCCGTCACTGCGAGCGGCGCGGGCGGGTCGATGGGCAGCGAGAAGTAGAAGGTTGTGCCTGCCCCCTGCCGGCTCTCCACCCAGATGCGCCCGTCGTGGAGCTCCACAAACCCTTTGCTGATGCTCAGGCCCAGGCCCGTGCCGCCGTGCCGGCGGCGGATGGACGCGTCCAACTGCTCGAAGGGCTGGAAGAGCCGCTTGCCGTCCTCTTCCGAGATGCCCGGACCGGTGTCGGCCACGCTGACTACAACATCTTCCTCATCCTGTCGCGCCCGGATGGTCACACCCCCGCGGTCGGTGAACCGCGCCGCGTTGCTGAGCAGGTTGAGCACTACCTCACGGATACGCGTACGGTCGCAGAAGACGAGGGGTAGGTTTGCATCTACGTCCACGGTCAGGTTCAGGTGCTTGGAGGCCATCAGCGGGCGCACGGCAACCGCCGCGGAGTCGATGATTTCGGCCAGCGATACGCGCTCTTTGGTCAGCGCCATGCGGCCCGCCTCGATCTGGCTGAGGTCCAGCACATCATCGATCAGCTCGGACAGGTGGCGGCTGTTGCGCAGCACGATATTGAGGTCCGCGAGCAGCGCGGGCGGGATACGGCTGCCGTTGGTCGCGTTGTAGGTCTCCGGCGCGTTGGTGATCATCTCGCAGAAGCCGATAATCATGTTGAGCGGCGTGCGCAGCTCGTGGCTGACATTGGCGACGAACTGCTCTTTAGCGCGGCGCTCATCCTCCGCGGCCTGGCGCAGCGACTGGGCCAGCCGGTTGAGCCGCGCCATCTGGATATTGGCCGCGCGCAGATCATCCACCGTTTCGGCCAGTTCGGCCCGCTGCTGGCGTGACTGCGCCAGCAGCATCTCGCTCTGCTCGTAGTGCGCCCAGGCCCAGTGCACAGCTTGCAGCAACGACTCGCTCATCATCCACACCAGGCCGACAACGACCCAAACGGCTGCCACGCTCAGCATGCGCAGGTCTGCGGGCGCAGGGAAGGAAGGGGGCAGCAGGATGAGCGTGCCCGTGACTGCAGTGGCGAGGGCAGCCTGCGCGGGGAAGCCCAGGCTGAAGCCGGCGAGCCCGACGGGCAGGATCAGAAGCACCAGCGCCGGGGTGAACCCTGCCCAGCCGACGGTCAGGGCGATGAGCGCCAGCGTGCCCGCGACCAGAACTGCACCCGCGGTCTGGGCCGACCGGCGCGCGGCGAGCCAGGCCAATCCGATGATGACGAATGTCAGCAGCGCCAACCACAGGTATTGTGACGGCTGCCTGAACAGTGCGGGCGAGCCGGCGAAGGCCAGTGCCGCGATATACAG